>JAEUKT010000001.1:0-300000 GCA_016794125.1 Alphaproteobacteria bacterium
GCGTTGTAATTGAAGTCGTCGCCAATCTTCCGCTTCCAAAACTCGGGATTTTTTAAAGGTTGCTCTTGCATGGCTGCCCCCTCACGCCGCGCGTTGTTCTGCGGAAAGCATCACGTCCACAAAGTTCGCGGCTCCCCCTGCTTGTTCGATAAGGGAGGCTGCAAAAGCTTCGTACATAAGAGGCGTAGCGATTGCGGGGCTGGTCACTTTAAGGCTGGTCACTTCTTCCCCTTGGATACGGGAAAGAAAGCGGTTCGGCTCTGCGCTGATTTCGATGGTCAGGCCGTTCCATTTCATTTGTGTTTTCATTTTCTGCTTCCTTCTTGGATTTACGGGTTTCGCATGAAACCCGAACGCCAAGCGGCGAGCGCGAGCGGGGTGTACGGCGGCAAGGGCGGCGCAGGCCGAGGGGTATCACCCATGCTGCACAAGCTCTTGCGCGGAAGCATGGGGATACGGCCTGCGCCGTTCATCGAAGACCCTTGCGCCGTGAGGGGTTAAGACCCCTTACTTAATTTGCATCCATATTTTCTTGCGAAAGCGATTGTTACCCGAATGGGCGAAGACTCCGTAGGAGGCTTCGTGAGCCTGCGAATAAAGCGCGGTGCGCTGCTTGCAGCGCATTTGCCATGACTTGCGCTTGTCTGTTTTCTAAGGCGTGGCAGTCGCCTTCGGTCAAGTTAATCCGCTGGTTCTGGCTCATCGTCCAGCCTCGGCCTTTGAAACTGTTTGTTCCTCTTACGCTGCAACTGTCCATCGTTCCTTAGATGCGTCAAAGGGTGCTGCTCTACGCAGTTTCTATGCTCCTGCATTTCTGGCCGCTGTCGGCCTTCTTATTCTGCATCCTGGCATCTGTTCGCCTTAATGCCTGCAAACCCTGACGGTTTTCTCCACAAGGGTTCCGCCAAGTGCAGGCAGGCGATACGAGCTGCTCAGTCCGCTCCATGAAGGCCGCGAGGTCGCGGTCAGAAAAACAGGAGCGAAACATGACGTACATCATCACGACGCAGGAACTCGAACACCTGAGCGAAGCGGAACTGCACCAGAAGTTTCACGCGATACTGAACGATCTCGCCCGCCGCAATATGGCGGCGGCGAATTGCCCGCTGGCGACGGTGACACTTGAAAACATCCGTCGCGCAATTCAGCGCAAACGGGCGCGCGCGCCTCGCCCGCGTTTCTAGCGCGGCAAAAAAAGGGGGCGCGTTATTACGCGCCCCCTTTCCATTAGTCTTTAGCTAAGTCAATTTCAAATTCGTCATCGTCGTTATGTCCCTGCAATCTTGCAAGTTCTTCAACATCTTCAGCCGTGGCAACTTTGAGACCAATTTTTTTATATATTTGGAGAATTTTGTTTTGGCGATCATTGTACTCCGTGTCATTTTCTGTCCATCTGCGGCCGCCCGTAACGCGCATAATGTGTTCCTTATTGCGCTCTCCGTGCATTTGCTTCGGGAAAAAGTCAGTAGGGTCACGCTTTTCCATTTCCTTCCCGTCAAGACTTACGATAGGCATTGAGAAAGCCGTGTTTCCTGCACGTCGAAGCAACTTTAAATCTACAGATATAGATTTACCGTCTGCGGATTTACCTTTTCCTGTAATAATCACCGCCTTTTCTTCTCGTATTACGTCGATGCCCTCAAGTTGCAATCCCTTGATGTTCGCATTGGTATCAAACAACGCGAAGCCAATAACATCAGAGAGTATCGTGAACATATTAGACGGCGATTGGATAAACGGTAAAACGTCATGCCAAACTTCGCCCTGAAAAAAGCGCTCACCTTGCAGATAGAAGAGTAAAGTGCTGCAAATATCCTTTGCACTAGGAAGATCAGAGGGCAACCCTTCAAGCTCCCCAAGTCTTTGGTGTACCAAATCGGCTGCGGGAGCAATCAATTCGGCTTCCGATAGACGTTTCAAGTCATACGTCGTATCGGATAACATTGCGGCTCTGCTTCCATAGCCGAAGTACGCAGCCACAATTTCATGTGCATGCGTTGCTTTAAGTTTAGCGTTGTTATTGGAGTATTTTTTACGCAGATGATCCGCGCAAGATTTAGCGATGTCTGATTGCATGATGCAACCTCCTTTAATGTGCCAGCTAATTCCGTAGTCAAGAATGTTTAAGAACTACTAGCGCCAGCGGTTAAAGAAGGTAGCGAGTAGATACTCAGATTTTTAGTTGTCGTCTTTTCGGTCATTCTCACCCGAGGCATCGACTCCGACTCCGAGGCTATAAGACGGGGAAATATTTTGCAAGATTGTGGATAAGCCTGTGGATACGCTTTAAGATCGTTCTTGATTTCGAATCTAAGCCATTGTATTATATATGTTTCCTATTTGTTCCTTGTCTGTTCATATTTTTGCTGTTAGCCTGACCTAATCCCGACCGCCTCCGGTCGCGGTTAGCAGGAGAAATTTCATGGCAGAAAAAGAACTGAAAAAATCCGATGTGCGCGAATTGGAAGATGCCCTGACTGTGGCGAAAATCGCCTGTCACCGTTTCAAAAGCAAAGTCACTTACGCTGGCAATCTCTACGATTGCGCGGAAGACGTCATTCACGCCATAGAGCAGATGACGAAAGAAACACCTAATTTGGCTTGAAGTATGCGCCTCTTTTCAACCCCTACCAGAAACCAGCAATGCGAAAACCAACCACCATTGAGACACTCTATCTCGATTTCGACGGGTTTTTCGCATCCGTCATGCAACAGGCTATGTCGCATTTGCGCGGCAAGCCTGTGGGCGTAATCCCGTTTGATACTTCGGCGGCTAATTCCACCATCGTTATTGCCTGTTCAAAGGAAGCCAAGGCGAAGGGCTGTAAGAACGTCATGCCCGTCAGGGAGGCGCGAAACATCTGCCCTGAACTCGTCCTCGTCACCCAACGCCCCGATTTGTACCGAAGGGCACACAACGCGCTTCTAAATGAAATTTCCTGCGAAATTCCCATCGAAACCGTGAAGTCCATTGATGAACTATGCTGCAAGCTCGATAGCAGGGACATAGCCGACCCTGCAAAACTCGCGCAGCGCATCAAAGCCCGCATAAACAAAAACATAGGCGATCAGATAACTTGCTCTATTGGCTTTGCCGCTAACCGTATGCTGGCTAAAATCGCTGGCAAAAGAAACAAACCCAACGGCGTAACTATCTGGCGGCCGGAAGACTTGCCTGAACCGTTATTCGCCCTGTCCTTCGAGGATATTCCGGGCGTGGGAAAAAGCATGACAGCGCGGCTTGAAAAAGCTGGCATCTTTACGGTGCAAGACCTTTACAACGCGCAGTCCAAGCATCTTCGCCGCCTGTGGAACAACGTGACGGGGGAGCGCATGTGGTATGCACTGCATGGCTACGAAATTCAGGCCGAGTCTACCGAACGCGGAATGTTCGGCCATGCCCGCGTTATGCCCCCTCAACACCGCACCATCGAACATGCAAAAGACTGTTCCCGCTTGCTATTGACCAAAGCGGCGTACCGTATGCGGCGCGATAAATTCTATGCAAGTTCCCTTTCGCTATGGCTGGATATGCGCGACGGTCAATGGGGTAAATGGCAGGAACTGCCTTGTGTGCAGGATGATTTGGCCTGTCTAGAAGCCCTCGGCGCTCTTTGGAAGATCGCCGTCATGACAATCTCGCCAAAGGCAGAGATTGTTCGCGTCGGCGTGACGCTGGGTGAACTTACACCCGTGACAGAGCGGCAACTTGACCTTCTCCTGAACGACGACAAACAACGCCAGAAGAGTGAGAAACTCACGCAAGCCGTAGATCACTTAAACAGTAAATTCGGCAAGCGTGTGGCAACTTTCGGGTGGTGGGTTCCCCCTCCAGGCGGTTTTGCCGGAGGCAAGATTTCCTATACCCGTATTCCTTCAGCGGAGGATTTCTGGTGAGCTGGAAGGATGACATGAAGTTGAGGGATTTGGACGACAGCACATTGATAGAGGCAACATGTGTGCGTTGCCTCTATATGTGGAAGCAAAGCCCCGTTCAGCTTCTTATCAAGGTCGACCATCGGGATGTTTATATGGTTGAAGTAGAAAAAAATCTTGCCTGCCCCCGCCCTAACTGTCGCCATGTTGGAACAAGGATTGCGCTTATCCGCAACCACGACACGAGCGGTTTTGTGGGTGGGATGCCGTGACTTTCGACCTATATAAAATCAAATGGAACAGCTAAGATAGTCCATCAGGTTCGGGAAATTAAGAGACAAGAAATAATGTGTGGCCGCTTCGCAGTAGTCAAAAAATTAGAGGAAATCGCTGCCTACTATAAGGCGCAGCTTGTCGATGGCGACGAATGGCGCGAAAGCTACAATATCGCGCCTACGCAGTGCGTCCCTGTTCTTGTCGAAACCGACAAAGGGCGCGAATTGCGCCTGATGAAGTGGGGCTTGCTGCCGCATTGGTGCAAAGACCCGAAGAAAGCCGTGTTTAATGCGCGTAGTGAAACTATCGCTGAAAACCGTTTTTTCAGTGATAGCTTCAAAAAGCGGAGGTGCATTGTACCCGTAACCGGCTTTTACGAGTGGAAAGTAATAGATAAGCAGCGTTATCCGACTTACTTTACACCAAAGGAAGGGCTGTTTTCCTTCTGCGGTATTTGGAGCGATTGGACTTCACCTGAAGGAGAGAAGATTAATACTTTCTCGATCATCACGACAACTCCAAATGATGTTGTCGGGAAAATTCATGACCGAATGCCAGCAGCGATTACAAGCAACATGATTGGCGCTTGGCTCGGCGCGAACACTTCAAGCGACGACCTAAAATCGTTTCTGGCTCCCTATCCTGCAAGTCAAATGATGGGCATTGAGGTTTCGCAGTATGTGAACAAATTTGCGAACCCCGGGGAAAAATGCATAGAGCCTATTTGATTAGGCGATCTTTCTAGATATTTCTCGGAACCAGTCAACAATCTCTGTATATGAATTGCGATTTTGCAATCTCGCAATAGTCATTTTTGCGGCTGCATCGTCATTCAACCAATGTTTAAGGGATCGCCTATCGAATCTTCGCTGACCTGTCAGATTGAAAATCTCAGTTTCCACATCGCAGTTGTCATCGAGAGTAAAGGCTAACGTGCCAGCATGTGCTGATAACGCTTCATTTATCGCGTCAATGTGTAGGTAGTTTTCAAGTTCGCGCTTTTGAGTCAAATAACCTCTCGACCCATCAGTACGGGCATTTACCGCGTCTTTTGCTGCCTGATACTTATAAGTGCCATCAGGTCTTTGCTGGTCTCTATCATAAATATGAATTTCAGGTATGGCGAGGTTTTTAAGATAACGTTGATTAACCCACTCTTGAAGTGTGCTTCCACCCAGAACAATAAAAGCAACTCTATGGTCATTAGCAATATCTGGAATAGTGGGGTCGGCAGCACGACACAATTTATTAATGTGCTTCAAAAATTGAATATCATGCGGACCTTCAACGCAGACTAAGGTGCGAACCCGTTTGTCGGGGATAATGCCAAGGTCGGTAGCCACATCCTTTAAAACATCATCATCCGCCACTTTAACAATACGCTGATTAGTTGCATTGGTAGTAACATGTCTTACAGAAGCGACAGGTATCAGAGAAGCGAGTGCTGGAACGTGGGTGGTTAGCAAAACCTGGCACCCCTCAACAGAGGACAAAGTTTGCAGAGCTTCTATAATTTTCCTTTGATTATTTGGGTGTTGTGCCGTTTCAGGCTCCTCAATCGCATAAATGATATTCACCTTATGATGGGCACTTTTCAGTCTTTCTGCCTCTGCTCTAAAGAAACTAAATAAGATAAGGCGGCGAACTCCACTACCCCGCTTATTGACGGGGATATTGTCGTCGCCGCTTAAAGTGATTTTAAATAAGGTGTCCCATTTAGGGTCTGCACGAAAATTTGGAAGTAGTTGCTCCGCTAGGGTGGCATCAAAGTCAGATAATTTATCTATAGTACGATTAGCAACATCTAATGCTCGTGCTTTTACCTTGTCTTTGACAGCGGCTAACTCATCCTGAACCTCCTCTAATGCTTGTTTAATAGCGACTTTAAGAGGGTCTTGAACTTCAAGATCTTCATCCGTGGATGGCCTATCCGCGCGAAAAAGAGCATATTCAGGAAGATAAGATGATAACTGTTCCCAAATAGCTTTTGCATCTTCTTTATCTAATTGAAGATCGGTTGATTGAGGATTTAAGTTAGTTTGACTTCCCCAAATGGCACGACGTAAGGCCACATTCGAGCGTGTATCAATACCCGTAGTTACTCCTAATGCATTCCCTTGAGTGCGTAACTCTGCATTTTTCTTGGCTAGAAGGTCGCTAAAACCCGTAAGAGTCGGATGATTAGCTACTGCGAATATTTTTCCCTTTTTTAGAGTAGCGTCGGAAAATTCCCAAACTTTGTGTAATTCAAGAAAGCCGTCTGCAGTTAATAAATGCTCGTCTGCGAGTGTTGTAACAGAAGTCTCATCAATAGTTAGTTGCGGCGGAAGGTCATCAAATACACAGCCAATTCGTAATTCACCAACATTACCGGCCCTCACGTTAATATCTGAATTATCAATCTTACCTAGAGGATGCTCAAAGAAAATTGCCAGAGCATCAAAAATGGAAGATTTACCAGCGTCATTTTTTCCAATGAAAGCAGTTAAAGCACCAATTGGAATACGCTGTTCGCCTTGATAGCCACGGAAATTTTTGATGATTATTTCTTTAATGAACATTTGATACTCCTAAAAACACAATTAGGTTTTAATACATCGTGTGTAAAAAGTCTCGCATATCTACTGCACACAACAGTATGCGCTTGTTAGAAAATATATGATGAAGTATTGACATAAGTTAATCGAAAGTGCTGATATAACAGCACTGCGCTGGCTATGTCCTGTTCAGGACATTGATCGCCACCATGACAATGTTCATCTGTCATTGCGCCCGTGAAACAGTCAGTCGTCCGACCTTTCCTGTTTCACGGTAGCATCGTATTCCGCGCCGACGTTCATCGGCGTTCTCGGTCTACGATTTCAGGAAGGCTTAATTGCAGACTTGATTGGAAATTTCAGTATCATTTTTATTGATAATTAAATTTTTGTGACACACAGGGTCTTCACACAGAACAAAGTCCTCTACTACATAAGAGTAATCATGATTTTTAAATGTATAATGTCCGTTACCGCCATTACCATCTGGTAAGTAATCCCCCACAAGGTTCAATTCTGGTTTTTCTGTAAGGCTGTCTCCCTTTTTCCAGACAAAGTAGCGTATTACGTCACCATGTCTTTGAACCCTAATACGTTTTGATTTCGTCTCACAAGTGAGCAGAAGATTTGTATAACCTCTAGCTTCTGAATTGATAGACTGCCCTTCTTTTTCTTTCGCTTCCTCGAAGATTTTTTCAAACGTACTAGTGTTATATTGAATCCTATAAACCTTTGCGTCTTTAAACCAAACTAAACCATTCACTAGCTGCACACCGCGCCAGCCAATTTGTTCCGGCTTGGCGGCCAAAACCTCATTAGTGAATTTTGCATCGAAAAACTCATCCCAGTGCGTGACAAACTCTTCGGGGGTTTTGATGGGCGTCAACGGATAGTCACGCTCTAAAGGATAGTAGATCAGATTAGCGACTGCCTTTTTATCGTCGTTTTTTAAAGCCTGTTGAAACTTAATTGCTGCGTCTTCATCGGCTTTGAACTCGACAGAAATCTGTTGAGCGAAAGCGGAGGATGTAAGAAAGAAAAATACTGAACACAGGACAAGAAAAAAGCGCATGTAAGAACTCGCACAATACGGGTAAAGGGAGGAAAAAGTGGTGCCTCTGGTCGGACTCGAACCAACACGCCATTGCTGACTACGCATTTTGAGTGCGTCGCGTCTACCAATTTCGCCACAGAGGCACGACTGTATTTTTATATTATACGGCGGCTTGAAGCAACTATAAAAAAGCCTTTTAAAATGCCTATTTAGAAGGTTTTTTTGTCTTGGCTTTAGTGCCTTTCTTGTTTTCGCTCTTTGCCCTCTTCTTTTCTTTCGGTCTAGGCTTCATCACGTTCACGGCTGCGGTATCAATGGCGTTAGCCAGATGCCGCGCATAGTACTTCTCGATCATTTCGACACTAGTACGGCAGTTTTTAGCTACCTGATAAATGTCTGCCCCCTCCAGCAAGCGAAGGCAGATATAAGTGTGGCGCAAGCTGTAGCAAGTTCTCATGTGACCATCACGGTCAAACTTCATATTTAGTTCATCCTCCCCGAGAACTTGGTTCATCATTTCGCGGGGAGTCTTACCAAAGATTTTCTGATTAGGCTGTAGTTTCTTGCGGTCGCGTATGCGTTCAAAGGGGAATACGGCTCCTGGCATTGATTTGCAGTAGCCCACGCCACGCTTTCCGCGCACTTCGATTTCAAGGATGGTTTCTTTTGTATCAGCATCCTTGACGATTTTAACGTCGCGCAATTCAAGGCGCGCGGATTCATCAGGGCGTAAGCCTGTATTTCCCATGAACAGAACATAGTCATGGAAATTCTCACAAACATCTTTCCAACGAGGATTAGGCGGGTTATCGGCTCGTTCCCGCGTGTGTTCATATAACTTCTGGTATTCTTCGGGGCTAAACCATGCCCTATGCTCTATTTTGCCGGATTGCTTATAGGGAGCCGACATATCCGGCACAGCGTCAATCCAGCCCTTGCGGTTGGCTAGTTTCAGCAGTTGACGCAAGGTTACTATCTCGCCATGCAGCGTAGCGCGGGCGGGTTTCTTCGGTTTCCCGTCCTTGCCTATACGGGAGGTCTGACGGTGGGCGCGATACTCCTGCACCATTCCGGCGGAAACGTCGGATATGGGGGTATCGCCAAAGAACGGTAATAGGTGGACTTTGATTTGGTCTTGCTTGGAGTCAACATAGGCTTCGCTGCGCTCCCCAAGGGTGATAGCTTCATACTCTTTCTTGAATATCTCCGTGACATGACGGA
Source organism: Alphaproteobacteria bacterium (assembly GCA_016794125.1). GTDB lineage: Bacteria > Pseudomonadota > Alphaproteobacteria > Micavibrionales > UBA2020 > JAPWJZ01. Next base: position 8,965 of record JAEUKT010000001.1, read on the forward strand.
ACGTAACCCCGTTTGAGGGTTTACGGCGGCGGCGATCTTCGGGCTGGGTGTTGGCGGGGGAAGCTACCTCGACAAGGCCATCCAGCAGGAGGGAAGTACCACCACGACGCTTGCGGCGGGATTCAACGTATAATTCCATATACCAATCCTTCGCAAAGGCTTTGGCATGAGCGAAGTTTTCTTCTTTCGTGGATTGTCTGTGATTACGTCCGTTGAAAAAGGCGGCACAATGCCAATACTTCGAGTTTTCACGTTTGTATATGTGAAGTCGGCCATCCATCAATTTGTAGTTTTCGGTGTCCATGCCTACCCCCAAAACTGTGTAAGACATGTGTAACTTTATCTGGTAATGGATAGAATGTCAACTATTTGTTTTTACACGTGTTTTTTCTAGTTTTGGTATATATAACTAGATTTTGAGTGCGGCGCGTCTACCAATTTCACCACAGGGGCATGGTGCAAAATATAACCCCAACGGGCTGATTTTGCCAGCTTAAATTAATCCTTATTTTACTTGGGTTTCTTCGTCTTCTTTGCCCGTTTCGGCTTCTCTTTTCGGACGTTGATAGCCGAAGCGTCCAAGGTGTTCTTGATGTGCGAGGCGTAGAATTTCTCGATCATCTCGACGCTGGTGCGGCAGTTCTTGGCGACCTGATAAATGTCCGCCCCTTCCATCAGGCGCATGCAGATATAGGTGTGACGGAGGCTGTAGGCAGTGCGTCTTTGCCCGTCCCTGTCGAATTTGAGTTCAAGTTCGTCAAGAATATTGTTCAACAGTTCACGCTGGGGCTTCCCGAAAACTATTCCGTTCGGCTTTTCGGCAAGCTGCTTCCTTTTAACCGTCCGGTTAAAAGGAAGGACAGCCCCAGGCATACTTTTGCAATAGCCGACTCCTCGTTTCCCTCGGACTTCGATTACGAGGATGCGTTCGCCCGTTGCTTCGTCGGTTTCGACGGCAACGTCTCGTAATTCGAGTACAGCCGCTTCGTCCGGCCGTAGTCCTGTATTGACCATGAAAAGTATGTAGTCGTGGAAGTTTTCACATTCTTCTTTCCAACGATTATTCAGCGGCTTTGATGCACGCTCCCGCGTAGCTTCATATAATTTCTTGTATTCCTCGGGGGAAAACCAAGCGCGGTGTGCCACCTTCCCCGCCGTTTTGTAGGGCATGGACAGGTCTGGCACATGGTCTATCCATCCGTGCCGCTGCGCGGTTTTAAGGACTTGCCGGATAGCGACAATCTCTTGGTGCATGGTGCTACGCGACGGGGGCTTGCCCGTCTTGCAGTTCTTCGATCTCCATATACGGTAGTCCTGAATTGTACCTGCGGTGATTTCTGACAAATACTTCTCCCCCAGAAAGGGAAGGATGATGGCTTTCAGCTTTTGGTCGTATTGGGCAACCCATGTCTCCGACCGCTGGCCGTGGGTGATGACGGGGTATTCATCTAGGAACTTCTCGGCTGCTGCCTGAAACGTCTTGCCGCTATTCAGGATACCAGCGCGGGCTTTGCCGCGCAGTTCCAGATACCAATCTTCTGCAAAATCCTTGGCTAGGGCGATGCTGTCGCTCTTGGTGGAGACACGCCACTGGCGACCGCCGACGGAGGCGGCACATTGCCAATAGCTGCTCCGTTCGCGTCGATACACGCTAACAAGACCGCCGAGGATTTGGTGTGTTTCTGTAACCATGATAACTCCACAATCAGCACGAAGGGAAAAGTGTGCTAGATGTGTGTTAGTATATCAAATCTTAGTTAATTCTTCAAACCAATTGTATTTGTTGAATAATTTTGTCAGTGAGGTAGGCATCTTTTAGATTTTGAGTCTAGCGCGTCTGCCAGTTCCGCCACAGGGGCCTCGGGTGAATATATAACGCCAATCGTGGCACATTACCAGTATTTCTGACACTCTGTGATCAAAGTTATGTCAATATTGCATCCGTCGGGGTTCGCGTGTTAAACCAATGACATGATGCAGCAAATCAGAAATTTGTATAACTGGACGCTCCGTTTATCAGGCAGCAAACATGCGACACCGGCGCTTGCGACCGTGTCTTTTATTGAAAGCTCGGTTTTCCCGATCCCTCCCGATGTCATGCTGATCCCGATGTGCATCGCGCGGCGGGACAAGGCGTTTTTCTATGCAACGATCTGCACGATAGCTTCGGTCATCGGCGGGCTGTGCGGCTATGCGATCGGCTATTTTCTTTTTGAAACGCTCGGCCAGCGCATCCTTGAAATTTACGGCGCGGCGGACAAATTCGCGGATATGCAGCGCCGTTACGATGAATATGGCGGCTGGATCATCCTTGCCAAAGGCCTCACTCCCTTCCCCTTCAAGATCCTGACGATCCTGAGCGGCGTGATGAAGATGAACCTGCATATTTTTGTGCTGTCGTCGATTGCCGCGCGCGCTATGCGGTTCTATCTGGTTGCAGGACTGTTGTGGAAATTTGGCGCGCCAATTCAGGCGTTTATCGAAAAATACCTCGGCTGGGTGACGCTGGCTTTCCTTCTGGTATTGATCGGCGGCTTTGTGGCCGTCGCGTATATATAGTAGAATGGTGATATGAAGAAATTCTGCGATTTTTTCACGAACCCTGCCCATCTGGGCCTGTTGCTGGCTTTCGCCAGCGCGGCTGCGCTCGGTTTTGCCTATACCATGCAATACGGTTTCAATCACCTGCCGTGCCACCTGTGCTATGAGCAGCGCAAGCCGTATATGGTCGCCATCGCGCTTGGGCTGTTGGCATTCGTCGCGGCCAAGAAAAAACCGCGCCTTGCCTTTCCGTTACTGTTGCTCACGGGCGTTTGCTTCCTTGTCGATATGGGCATCGCGGGCTTCCATTTCGGCACCGAACAGAAATGGTGGCCATTGGCGGCGGGCTGCGGGGGCGAAGGCGCGATACCAGACCCGAACCTGACAATGGATGAATTGATGGAATACTTCAAAAACCGCCCCATCGTGCGTTGCGATGTGCCGGGCTGGATATTCCTCGGCATTTCCATGACCGGATGGAATTTCCTGTATGCAAGCGGCCTTGCTGCCTTTACGTTCTTCCACGCGATCAAGGGGCGCAACCATGGCAAGAAAGCTTAAGCGCAGCCTGCCCGGCGACAAGCCTTCGCGCAAACGCGAACAAGACATCGACAGCATGATCCGTGTGAACCACGCCGGCGAATACGGCGCGAAGCGGATTTATGCGGGGCAGCTGGCTGTGCTGGGGCATGACCCGCAACTGAAAAAGCTGATCGAGCATATGGCCGAGCAGGAGCAGGTTCATCTTGATTACTTCGAGAATGAAGTTATCAAGCGCGGCGTGCGCCCGACCGCGCTGCATCCGGTCTGGCATGTGGCGGGGTTCGCGCTTGGTGCCATCACCGCGCGCATCAGCCCGTCCGCCGCTATGGCATGCACGGTCGCGGTCGAAGAAGTAATTTCCGAACATTACGGCGAACAGCTGGCCGCTCTTGCGAACAAGCCGGAAGAAAAGACGCTGCGCGAAAAGATTAAAAAGTTCAAAGCCGAGGAAGAAGAACACGGGCATATCGGCCTTGAAAACGACGCCGAAAGAGCACCCGCCTATCGCCTGCTTTCCGCCGTCATCAAGCGCGGATCCAAAATCGCTATCGAAATCGCGAAACGCGTATGATCCGGCAGCTTTTTGACACCTGCGGCAGCGCAGACTCATTTTGCCAGCTGGGGATCGGGCTTGGTATCTTCGCCGCATTTGTCGCATTTTGGCTGGGCATGATGTTCCTTGTTGCCGGCATGAGCGGTTGGCGTGTGCTTGCCGAAAAATACGGCCTGCCGGAGGGTGAACGGATGCCCGAAGGCACGACTTTAAAATGGCGCAGCGCCGCACTCGCGGGCAGGTTTCCCACCAGTTACAAAAACTGCCTGAATTTTACAGCGACATCATCAGGCCTCGGAATCGCTCCCGCGCTTATCTTCAGCACAGGTCATCCTCCGCTCTTTATCCCCTGGGCGGATATCACGATGGAAGAAAAGAACGTGCTGTTCAGCAAACAGCTGAAAATGACAATCGCAGATACTGGTTACAGCTTTTCCGTCTGGGGCGAGAAAGCCTCGCATTTTATACGCTCGGCCAAACAAGCCTGATTTTGAAAGCTCTCCGCCATGCCATTGCGTTATGTTCTGATTATCCTGTTCCTGATGCTGGCTCCGGTCGTTTATTTCGTTACGCTGACAGCGCAAACCAACGTGATCGAAGAAATGATCGCGGCATCCAAACGCGATGACGCCACGACTATCGCCGCACGCGTGAACTGGCCGGCGCTGCGCAACTTCGTCAAGGATGACATCCGGCAATCGAAAAAAGGCGGTCTCTATTTTGCGAACCTTGGTCCGTCCGAAGCGAATATCGGGCCGGTCGTCGATCATTACCTGCGCGAAGAAAATGTGGCGCTGCTGTTCTATTTTCGCGACAAGATGTTCCCCGGCACGCCGGAAGATGCCTTCATCGAAAGCACAGGATACGCAGCACCATTCGGTTTTTATGTGACACTGGCCTACCCAAAGATCGCCCCCGGAAATCCGTCCGCGGAAATGCGCAGCCTGCGCGACCGCTTGAAGGTGCGTTTTGTTTTCCGGCTGGACGGCACGACATGGCGGATCAAGGAAATGCACGTGCCGCTTTTCATGGTACCGAGCCAGCCGAACCCGCTGCCCGCTATACCGCCGAAGAAACCTTAATCGGCTGTTCCAGCGCACTTATCCGTGGTTGCTTCCTGAAATGAATTCCGTTATTATTATGTAATTGTAAAATTAGACTGACTGGAAACGCCATGGCCGACGACATCAAAAAACCTAAAAAAGGTCTCGCGAAATGGATCGCGGGCGGCGTGTTGACCGCCGTCGCCGCCGGCACATTTGTCGCCGTCGCCCCGAATTTCAATCACAAGCAGGAAGCAGACCAAGCCAAGCCCGTCGCGACTGTCGTGGCGGAAGGCAAAGCGGAAGAAACCATCCCGGTTGAAAACGGCCTTTATCCTGCCGTCACCAGCGACCAGAAGCTGGTCCGTATTTACATGGATCTCGATGCGCTCGAAAACGGAAAGCCCAAATCCGGCGAAATTGATGAAGCGATAAAGGCTGCCGCAACGATTTCGGTTATGCAGGTAGTCATGACAATCAACTCTAAAGACCTGCCGCAAAAAACTGATATTATTCAATCTGCCGTTAATGTATCGCTTGAACAACTCGTTATAAAGCTGGATGACGACAAACTGGGCGTACTCGCCAAACAGGGCGTCGATTTTTCAGCACCGCGCGTGACAAAGATCACGGACGCAAGCGGAGATAACACACTGTATACGGCGAAATCGACAAATCCCGCACTGAAAGCGCTCGGGCTCTAGATATTGTCCAGTTCCGAATCCCAATAGAGATAGTCGTTCCAGCTTTCATGCAGGAAGTTGGGCGGATATGCGCGACCATTTACCTGCAGTTCCGCATTGGTCGGCTGCACCGGCTTGGTCATCGGGAACATCCGGCATTCGGTCGGCAGGTAGTTACCCTTCAACAGGTTGCAATCCTGGCAGGCCGCGCAGATATTTTCCCATGTCGTTGTTCCGCCGCGTGATTTCGGTATCACATGGTCGAAGGTCAGTTCATGGGTGCGATGCTTGGCACCGCAGTACTGGCAGGTCCAGCGGTCACGCAGGAAGACGTTAAATCGGGTAAAGGCCGGGCGGGCTTTAGGCTGAACATATTCCTTCAGCGCGATAACGCTCGGGACTTTCATTTGGAAACTGGGGGACCGGATGATCGCATCGTATTCCTGCACGATGCTGACGCGGTCGAGGAACACAGCCTTGATGGCTTCCTGCCATGACCAGAGGGAAAGAGGAAAATAACTCAAGGGACGATAGTCTGCATTGAGAACTAAAGTCGGACAGCTGTCGAGGTGACTTTGCACCTTGGACCCTTTCTTGGTTCCGAACTCTAGCCGCCTACTGTCACCCGGATAGAGTCACTCGTTAACGAATCTCATCCTTAAACCCATTATAGCACAAAACAGGGCTAAAACGGGTCTGGGACGGAAATTCGTCAAGGATTACAAGGATCTTAAAGTTAAGCTTTAAGTTGCTTATTTTGTAAAATATCAGCTTTTTCAAAGTTTTCACGAATGAACTCAACACCACGGATGATGCCAAACTGGTCGATGCCATGGGCAAGGCCGGGGCGCATGACAGTTTCGATATCGTAGCCGGCAGCGGTAAAGCCTTCGTCGATTTTCGCAAGATTGTCGGGAATCACCACATCGTCGCGGTCGCCGTGGATCGCCAGAACAGGCACTTTCACGTTACCTGCAGCCTTCAGCCCTTCGGCATCGATTATCATGCCGGAATAGCCGATAACGGCAGCACAGGGCTTTTTGCGGCGCGGCATGGCATACATCGCCATCATCGCCCCCTGCGAAAAGCCTGCAACAGCCAGATGGGCATCATCCACGCCCCATTTCTGAAGTTCCTGGTCGATAAAGCCGTTCAGGATGGGCAGCACGTTCCGGGCATGTTGTTCACGCTCGATGGCGGCAGGATCAATCGCGCGGATCGGAAACCATTGGAAGCCCTGCGCATACTGGTCGCAGACCGCAGGGGCGTTGGGGGATACAAAGGCGGCATCGGGCAGCGCCTCCCGCCATTCATGGCCGATGCCGATCAGGTCATCGCCGTTGGAGCCATAACCATGCAGGAAAACAACGAGTTGCTTGGCCGTGCCGGACAGCGGGGCGATAAAGGGTCCGTTCAGTTTCTGCATGATTTTAACCTTTCAATCGAACAGGGTGCAGCCTATATTATGGGCGTTATCACAACAAGGATTATCCGCATATGACCGCCGCAAACCTGCTGTTTTTTATCGCCCTCGCCTGCATGCTAGCCGTTGTCGGTTCGTTCATCTGGGGTATGGTTGCCATGACGCGCGGCAGCGAAAAGGACGCACAGACCAGCAACAAGATGATGCGCTTCCGCGTGGTATTTCAGGGGCTGGCGCTGGCCTTCCTGTTCCTGTCCTATCTTGCAAGACAGCCTCACTAATATATGAAAATATTGTTTATCACGGCGACGCGCATCGGTGACGCTGTCCTGTCAACAGGCGCGCTCGATTACTTTATCCGCACCTATCCAGAAGCCGAAATCACCGTCGCCTGCGGGCCGCTGGTGGCCGGGCTGTTTGCGCCCGCGCCGCGCGTTGTGCGCGTGATTGCCCTGAAAAAGGAAAGCTGGGGCAGGCATTGGTGGAAACTTTTGTGCGAAACCATGCCGCAGGAATGGGACATTATCGTCGACCTGCGCAACAGCGCTGTTTCACGCATCCTGCGCGGCAAACAGAAATTCATCTGGCGCGGGTCGGAGAAAAAGGGACACAAGGTCGAACAGATCGCAGCCGTGATCGGCGCAACGCCCGCCCCTGCCCCGAAATTCTGGCTGGATGACGCATCCATCGCGGCGGCCGAAAAGCTTGCCCCCTCTGGCGCACCGTTTATCGCGATTGGCCCCACCGCCAACTGGCCGGGCAAGGCGTGGCCGGCGCAGAATTTTGTGGCGCTGGTGAATGCCATGACGGCATCCGGGTCGATACTTGAAAACGCGCGTGTAGCCGTATTCGCGGCACCGGGCGAAGAAGCAGCTGCGAAACCTGTGCTGGACGCATTCCCGCCGGAGCGCCGCATCGACATGATCGCCAAGGGCTCGCCGCTGGTGGCGGGTGCCGTGATCGCGCGCGCCGAAATTTACATCGGGAATGATTCAGGGCTGACGCATATCGCAGCCGCTGTCGGAACGCCGACGCTGGCGCTGTTTGGATATGGCTGGCCGGAACAATACAGCCCGTGGGGAAATCACGCCGCCTATATCCGCACCCCCGAAACGCCCGAGCAATTGCTGGCGGGGCGTTCGACGGACAGCATTACATCGTCATTGATGGGTTCACTAACAGTTACGGCGGCCGTCGAGGCCGCCGTGAGACTGTGGGACAAAACCCGTTAAGCCAGATTACTGGTTAACTTTGTACTGACCCTTGATCGCTTCAGTTTTCTCTTGTTGTTTTTTCGCGCCTTCTTCAGCAGGAACGCCCCACTGGCGGATGGACTGCAGGTCGTTGTTGGTCTTTTTCGCCTGCTGCGCGACTTGGTAACGCACAAAGTTCACGCGTTCCCAGCCGCTGTAGCGCATGCAGCTGTCGAAATCGTGGAAGTCTTTATGCGACACATGGTGTTCGCCGTAACGGGTGGGCGTGTCGTAATAATCGAGGTCGCCCGATGCCTTCAGCGCGCGGTGATATTCGCTATGCGTGTCGGGGGGCAGCGTTTCGCGCAGCGCGCCCAGTTCAACCAGTTCATCGACCTGGCGGACGCAGGACGCGATGTTTTCATCGAGCGTCTGTTGCGCCTTGGGGCCGGTCATCCAGAGCGCGGAGTTATCTTCCACGCGCTGCCAGTAGGCCTGCTTGGTCGGCGGGTTCCATGCGCAGCTGGACACCGCCAGAACGCCGATCGCCGCAATCAAGATATTCATTTTGGATTTCATCGAGGAAGCTCCCTGCACGACTTGAATCTCAGATTTATAAAATAGCGCGTTTTCGTTAACGAAAACAATACCCCAACCGCAGTTAGGGAGATTTATCAGCGGCTTCATGCCACCAGCTTTCCAGAACCATGCCATAAATCGGAGTTACGGAAGGTCTGTGGATATCTGACGTATGCGCAACCAAGTCCTTGCCGAGGAAAAACAGGGGAATCATGTAATAGCCCTGCATCAACGCCCGGTCGAGCGCATGGGCGCGCGCCACCAGCGTTTCCCGGGTTTCCGACCGCCCGATGCTGTCGGCAAGTGCATCGACCGCCTTGTTCATGATGCCTGCGTAATTGCGCGCGCCCTTGCTCTCGGCCGATTTGATGCCCCAGTAATTCACCTGCTCGTTGCCGGGCGACAATGTATTGATCCAGCGATGGCCGACGACATCGAAATCGTAATCATCAAGGCGACCGACGAATTGGGCGTTATCGACCGTGCGCACGCGCGCATCGATACCTGCTTTTTTCAGGTCGCGTGTGAATTCAAGAGCGATTTTTTCATCGGCATAATCCCCCAGCAGGATTTCAAAGCTAAGCTGTTTGCCGTTTGCATCGACCAGCTTTGCATTTTTATAAACCCAGCCGGCTTCCTTGAGCAGCGCAATCGCTTCGCGGCGCGCATCGCGGCCGTTTGTGTCATTCGGCTTATATGCTTCGCCTAAAACATCCGCCGGAAGGTCGGCTTTATATTCTTCAAGTATGCGCAATTCCTCTCCTTGGGGTTTGCCGGATGCGGCAAGTTCGGAATTCGGGAACGCGCTTGCGATGCGCTGCATCTTGCCGAAGTAAAGCGATTTGTTGAGCCAGTCGGCATTGAACAAATATGAAAGCGCCTTGCGGACACGGATATCGGCAAAGACAGGACGGCGCGTGTTGAATATAAGCGCCTTCAGCCATTCGGGACGCTGATGGGCGATTTCTTCCTTCACCACCCTGCCCTCGTCAAGCGCGGTGAAATCGTAACGGGTCTGCCATTTTGTCACATCAAATTCGCGTCGCAGGTTGTAATCGCCCGACTTGAACGCCTGAATGGAAATATCGTCATCGCGGAAATATGTGTAAGTGATGGTATCGAAGTTATATTGTCCCACATTCACAGGCAAATCTTTCGCCCAATAATCCTTCACCCGTTCATAAACAATCTTGCGCCCCGGTTCGACGGACACGATCTTGTAAGGCCCGCTCCCCAGTGGCGGCTTCAGCGTAGTTTTGGTGATATCCGCCTTTTCCCAATAGGCCTTGGGCAAAACCGGCATCATGGCAAGGATCATGACGCTTTCATGGTCATAGCCGGGGCCGAATGTGAATTTGATGTCGCGCGGCGATGTAATCTCGACTTTCGTGATCAACCCATAAACGCGGCGGCGCACGGGATGGCCGTTTTTGCGGAAATGTTCATAGCTGAATTTCACATCCTCTGCCGTCATGGGCGTACCGTCGTGGAATTTGGCTTCCTTGCGCAAGTGGAAAGCGATCCATGAACGGTCCGGCGCGACATCGATGCTTTCCGCGACAACACCGTACATCGTGAAGGGTTCGTCCCAGACGCGCTGCATCAGCTTGTCATTGACGTTTTCCAGACCCTCGGCGTTATTGCCGGTGATGATGTGGTTGTTCAGGTTGTTGAACGTGCCGCTTTTCGACAGCCGCAGGTCGCCGCCCTTGGGCGCGTCCGGATTGACGTAGGACAGGTTTTTAAAGTCCGCCGCGTATTTCGGGCTGCCATGCATGGCAATTGCATGGCTATGCTCCGCCAGCGCGGGCGACGCCGCCAGAAGCATCAGGATGAAAGCGAGGAAACGCAATCAGACCGCCTTTTTTTCCTGCAGCATCGCCTTCAGGTCGCGCTGCGGGCGCGCGCCGATATGGGCGATGACTTCGGATGCCGCGATGGAGCCGATGCGGCCGCATTCGGCGAGCGGCTTGCCGCGCGTGAACCCGTACAAAAATCCTGCCGCATACATATCCCCCGCACCCGTCGTATCGACGATGCAGGCGGGCGGTTCTGCGGCGACTTCGATGACTTCCTTGTCCGTCACGATCACGGAACCCTGTGCGGAGCGCGTGATGATGGTGAGCGGGCATGCTTCGCGCGCGCGCAGGACGGCTTCGTTGAAATTCTCGGTCTGGAACAGCTCGAAAATTTCCGCTTCGTTAGAGAACAGGATATCGGTACCGGTCGTCACGAGGTCGAGGAATTCGTCACGGTGACGCTTGACGCAGAAAGGGTCCGACAGCGTCAGCGAGACTTTCTTGCCCGCGCCGCGCGCCAGTTCGGATGCCTTGCGGAAGGTCTGCTTCGCGCGGTCACGGTCGAAAAGGTAGCCTTCCAGATAGGTCACTTGCGCGTTCTTGATCATGTTTTCGTCAAGATCGGACGGCGAGATCCAGACACATGCGCCAAGAAAAGTGCACATGGTACGCTGCGCATCGGGGGTGATCAGGATCAGGCAACGCGCCGTGGGCGGGCCGTCTTCGAGCGCGGGGGTTTCAAACTTTACGCCATAGGCCTTGATGTCGTGGCGGAACACGCCGCCCAGTTGGTCGTTCGCGACCTTACCGATATAGCCGGCCTTGCCGCTCATGTTGGCAAATGCGGCAACCGTATTGGCGGCAGATCCGCCCGATATCTCCATGCCGGGGCCTAGTTTGGCGTAGAGGGTTTCCGCCTGCTCCGCCTCGATCAGGGTCATGGTACCCTTGTGGATGCGGTTATTGGACAGGAATTCGTCGCCCGTGCGGGACAAAACGTCCACAATCGCGTTGCCGATGCCGACCAAGTCAAGATTGCTATCTGTCATGTAACCCTCTAAAATGATATAGGTAAGAACATGGCACAAAAACGCAAAACAGACCAGACGAAAACCATTGTTGATTCCGCCCTTTTCCTTGCCGGAAAACAGGGCTGGGATGCCGTTTCGCTGGCCGATATCGCCAAGAAAGCCAAGCTGCCGGTCAAGACGGTTTCCGCATCCTTCAAGGATGTCTGGGCCGTGATGGAACAGTCGTTGCGCAACCTAGAATCTGAAACGGCAGCGACGGTCGAAAACCACCTGGGTGATAACTGGCGCGACAACCTGATGGAAATCCTGATGACGCGGTTCGAGCTTGCGCAACCCCATCGCGACGCCTATCTTGCCGTCGCCCCTGCCGTGATCAAGCATCCAAAACTTGTCAAACGCTTCGGCAAAAGTTTTTATCGCACCATGGAACGTATGCTCGACCTTGCAGGCGCACCCTGCAAAAAACAGCTCAGGCCGCTGGGCGTTGCCGCTTTGGCCGCGCTTTTTCTCTCGCTCGTTTATGCGTGGGAACAGGACAAAACGCCCGACCTGTCAAAAACCATGGCCGCCATCGACAAGCGTACCGGCTTGCTGGAACAGGCTTTCGAATTCATTACTCCTGAACGCAAGTAAACAGCGTGGTTCGCTGCATATACTGCGTAGAGGGTGTCGCGGAAGGTTCGGTGCCCAGTGGCAGCGCGCCGTTGGCGAGAGGATCACCCACAGGAATGGTATTGCCCGCAGGATCGGTGAAGGACAGGTTCGAGCCCGCGCCGGCATAAAGCTTCGCAAAGCCGTCATCCCATTGACCGCCCTTCACAAGCTTGTAGCCGGCCTGACAGCCGCAATCACCGCCCGCGCCTATTGTCGGCGGCAAGGCGAAACTTGCCGGTTTTTTATGCACCACATCGTTTTCATCGGTCACTTCTGACTGCAGGCATACCCCTTCCCATGCATTCGTCGTTCCAAGGCAGCCTTCTTTATCGGCCGCTTTTTCCCCGGGCGCGTAAAATTTGCGCTTGAAATTGCATGCAATAATCTTGTCGAAGATATTACCGCCGGCATCAGCGTCGTCATGTATCACGAGGTCGTCAAAGTACCATTTCCCGGCTTTGCGCGCGTACGGTGCCATCACGAAGGTGGCATCATCATCGCAGTTTTCCGCATCGATCGTCTTCGTGCTGCAATTTTTGTGGCCGCCGGTGGCCATCCAGCCGCCCGCAGCGTCTGGCCCGTGCGACACCAGCACCCATCTGCCGGTATCCGGTTTGTCGATGATATTTTTGCCGAACTCGTCAACCACCGTAATCGACCCCAGTGGCAGCGGATTATCGTGCATGCCTTCCGGCAGCGTCAATTTCCGCGTAACGGCATAGGTGAAAAGGTTGCCCCAGCCATCGACACCCTGCTCCGGTTCCATCCGCAGGCGACGGATGGGCAGCGCGCCGATCCATACTTCGCTTTCTTTTCTATCTGTACTCTTGTCCTTGAACACGACAACGCCGTCAGCCGGTTTTGCGTCGGCTGCGCAAACATCGTCGTCATCCTTCACGGCTTCGGTTGCAAGCCCGCCTTTGCTGCGACGGTGCGGCTTCATATCCGCGTTTCCTTCGGGGGAATCCGGACAGGGAAGCCGCAAATTCGCGGCTGAATAGATTGTCAGCGCCGTGCGAATATCGCGCATGCGTTGGCGCGTAATATCGTATTTCTGCTTTTGCAGCATGACCGTGTAATATTGCAGGAAAGACGCAAGCAAAAGGCCGGCGATCATCAGCACCATAGCGGTTTCTATCAATGTGAAACCGCGCGATTTCATAGCGGCAACCGTATCACGACGCGCAAGCCGCCGCGGTTGCTGTCTTCAAGGAATATCTCTCCGCCATGGCCATGCACGATATCCTGCGCAATCGACAAACCAAGCCCGATGCCGCCGGTTTTTTTATTGCGGGATTTTTCGACGCGGAAAAACGGGCGGAACACCTCGTCCCGCAAATCGGCAGGAATGCCTGGACCGTCGTCATCGACGACGATTTCAAACGCCTCGGACTGTTCGTAGGCGGTAATCCATACATGCTTGGCGTATTTGCAGGCATTGGATACGACGTTTGCAATCGCGCGCTCGATCGCCACGGGCCGCAAGCGGATCATCATGCGCGTTTCGGGCAGCGTTTCGCTGACATCGCTGCCTTGCCGCTTCGCCTTGCCGACCACGCGCTCCAGCACTGTTTTAAGGTCGATCATTTCGGGCGTCTCGTCGCTTTCGCCCTTGGCGAAGGTCAGGTAACCCTCGATCATTTTTTCCATTTCGTCGATATCCTGACGCAGGTTTTCAGCTCCCTTGGTGTCTTTCGACAGCGCCAGTTCCAGCTTCATGCGCGTCAGCGGCGTGCGCAGGTCGTGCGATACGCCAGACAGCATCGCGGTACGCTGTTCCATCTGGCGTTTCAGCCGCTCCTTCATTTCCAGGAAGGCGCGCGATGCCTGCCGCACCTCATGCGCGCCGACGGGCTTGAAATCCGGTACATCCTGCCCCTTGCCGAATTTTTCGGCGGCGACAGCAAGGCGCATGATCGGGCGGATCTGGTTGCGCATAAACATCATGGAAATAACAAGCAACAGCCCCGCGCTGCCGATCAGCCAGAGGACGAAAATATAGGTTGTCGGGCTGTATATGCGACGGTCGGGGCATATGAAGTGGATGGTTTCCTTGCCGCCGATGGCGACGACGATTTCAAAGACCTTATCTTTTTCATACGGACGGATGCTGAACGGCGTATCCAGCTTCTTTTTCAGCGCGACCTGAAGCTTTTGCGCGATGCTGAACCAGGCGAACGTCTGGAACGACAGCTCGGATTTCTTGATGCTATCGGCATCCTGCTTGATCGTCACGGCAAGGTCGAGGCTGCGCGACGCCTGCTTGATAATCCGCTGTACGCTGGCGTCGGATTTGGCATCCACAATCCGCTCGGTCAGCATATCGATTTCGCCCGCCAGCGCGCCGACCAACTTGTCGCTCATCGCATCCCAATGACGGTCGAAAAAGATGAACGCGACGATCAGCTGCAGCAGGAAAATTGGCGTCGCCAGAATGACAAGCGATCGCGCGAACAGCGTGCGGGGCAGCAGGCGTTGTTTCAGGCGCTTGAATGCCGTCATGCGTCCGTCCACAGCACATACCCCTTGCCGCGCACGGTCTGGATAAACCTTGGCAGTTTCGGGTCTTCTTCGACCTTTTTTCGCAGGCGTGTCACCTGTACGTCAATCGTGCGCTCGTTGGCGTTCATCTGGCAGAGCTCCGCCAGTTCTTCGCGGCTGACGACTTCGCCTTTTTTGCTGGCAAGCGCCTTCAGCAGCGTATGCTCGACGGATGTCAACGTGACGCGCTCCTCGCCGGCCGTCAATTCGCCGCGGTCAAGATCGAGCGTCCATTTTCCAAGGCGGATTTTTTCTTCTTTCTCGGGCGGCTTGGCGGCAATCCGGCGTAAAATCGCGGTGATGCGCAGCAGCAACTCGCGCGGCTCGAACGGCTTTGGCAGGTAATCATCGGCTCCCGCCTCGAACCCGCTGATGCGCGATTCAATTTCGCCAAGCGCGGTCAACAGCAATATCGGCGCGGCGAGCCCTTGTTTTTTCAGCGCCTTTGTCAGCGCCATGCCGTCTTCGCCCGGCATCATCACATCGCAAATGATCAGGTCATAGGCGAGGTATTTCAAAATCTCGCGTGCATCGGCGGCATCGATTGCCGTCGTCACCAGAAACCCGTGCTCCACCAGAAAGCGCTGCAGCAAATCGCGCAGGCGTTCGTCATCGTCCACGACAAGAATGTGCGGTTTTTTATCGGGGCTGATATCGGCGGGTTTTGTATTATTCATAACTTCATTTTAGAGTTGTATCCCGATTGCGTTTCAGGATAGGATAAGACCATCAAAATTGCACCCCCGAAAAGGAATACGACATGGCCGGCTCCCTCATTCCCTACGACGATCGCGACGGGCAAATCTGGATGGACGGCAAGCTGGTTCCGTGGCGCGATGCAAAGGTCCATTTCCTGACCCATGCACTTCATTACGGATCGGGCGTTTTCGAAGGCGTACGCGCCTATAACGGCAATATCTTCAAGCTGACCGAACACAGCCAGCGCCTGCTCGATGGCTGCAAGACGATGGATATGAAAATCGAATTATCGCTGGAAGAAATCAACCATGCCTGCCTTGAAACGCTCAAGGCCAGCGGATTGAAGGATGCTTACCTGCGCCCCCTCGCCTGGCGCGGACCGGAGCAGATGGGTGTTGCGGCGCAGGCCACGAAAATCCATTTCGCCGTCGCGGCTTGGGAATGGCCTAGCTATTTCAGCCCCGAAATGCGCGAGAAAGGCATTTCGGTCGTCACATCACGCTGGCGCCGCCCCGCGCCCGATATGGCGCCCGTTTCTGCCAAGGCATGCGGGTTGTACATGATCTGCACGCTGTCGAAACACGAAGCGGAACGCACCGGCCACAACGATGCGATGATGCATGACTATCGCGGTCAGGTCGCCGAGCTGACCGGCGCGAACCTGTTCTTCGTCTTCAACGGCGAGCTGCACACGCCGACACCCGATTGCTTCCTGAACGGCATCACGCGCCTGACGGTGATGGACATCGCCCGCAGCAAAGGCATCAAGGTTGTCGAGCGCGCGATCATGCCGGAAGAATTGAAAAAAGCCGATGAATGCTTCGCGACCGGCACCGCCGCCGAAGTCACCCCAATCGGCAATATCGACGGCCAGATTTACAAGGTCGGCCCCGTCACCCGCCTGCTGCGCGAAGAATACGAGAAACTGGTGCGCGCTCCGGCGGATGCCCTGCAGAAGAAGGCCGGTTAAACCTTCACGGCTTTCCACGCCTTCAGCTTATCGGCAAACTTCAAGCCCGCATGTGCGGGGCTGGTCGAGGGCATGCGTTTTAATTCCAGCCGCGCGGAAACATCATCCGGCAATGCCGGCATCGCGCGCTTCATGAATTCCCGTTCCGATTTTGCGCCGTTGAAGAAAACGCGCGTGACACCGGGATATTTTTTGAAGAACGCGGCGAAATCATTCACCTCGATCGTCGCATCATTAATGCGCGTATCAAGGCTGCCATGCCGTTCGCAGAACTTCAGCACATCCCAGAGCGCGAGACCGTTGCCCTTGATCAGATCGACACGTTGCGCATAGGTATCGACGGGCGCATCGAATAGCGCTGTCATGATCTTCCAGAACGTGTTTTGCGGATGCGCGTAATACTGCTGCTCGGACAGCGATTTGAGCCCCGGCATTGAACCGAGGATCAGCACGCGCGAATTTCTGGTCGCAATCGGCGGAAAGCTGGTCGCCTTGTGCAACAACCTTACGCCACTTTGCGCTTGGAAATCGGCTGCACGGAGCGTTGTGGCACACCGTTATAGACCGACAGCGGGCGCATCAGCTTGTTGTCTTCCAGCTGTTCCATGATATGCGCTGTCCAGCCGGTGATGCGGCTGATCACGAAAATGGGCGTGAAGATCGGAATTTCAAAACCCATCAGGTAATATGCGGGACCGACAGGGAAATCGAGGTTCGGGTGGATGCCCTTTTTCTCGATGAAGGTCCTGGACAGGATGTCCTCGATCTCCACCCATTTCTGGCCGTTTTTAATCTTGGCCATTTCGTGGAAATAATGGGTCATATACGGCACGCGGCTGTCGCCGTTGCGATAGACGCGGTGGCCGAAACCCATGACCAGCTTCTTGTTCGCCAGCGCGTCATCGATCCATGCCTGCGCCTTCGACACTTCTCCGATATTCAGCAGCATGTGCATGACAGCTTCGTTCGCGCCGCCATGCAGCGGGCCTTTGAGCGAACCGATAGCGCCGGTAACGGCTGCGTAGATTTCCGACAGGCTCGACACGATCGTGCGGGCGGTGAAGGTAGAGGCGTTGAAGCCGTGTTCGGCATAGAAAGTCAGCGAAGCATCGAAGCAGCGCACCACTTTCGCATCCGGCACTTCGCCGAAATACATGTGGAAGAAGTTTTCCGCCATCGTCAGGTCGGATTTCGGCGCGATGGGCTGCTGGCCCTTGCGGATGCGGAAATCGGCGGCGATGATCGTCGGGATCTTCGCCATCATGCGGATCGATTTGCGCAGGTTGGCGGCTCTTGAATTATCGGCCGCTTCGGGATCTTCGACACCCAGAAAGCTGACGGCGGTGCGCAGCGTATCCATCGGGTGCGCATCCTTGCGGAATTGTTTCAGGACTTCAAGCAGCTGCTGCGAAATCGCGCGTTCGGCGCGTTCCTGCTTCTCGAATGCTTTCAACTGCTCGTCCGTCGGCAACTCGCCGTGCCAGAGCAGATAAGCCACTTCCTCGAACCGGCAATGCTCGGCCAGTTCCTGCACGGGATAGCCGAAATAGGTCAGGGTGTTGGTTTCATCGAACACTTTCGAAACGCGCGAGGTGTCGGAATGGACGCCGGCGAGGCCTTTGGCGATCTTGATTTCGGCGGGTGCGGTCATTGCTTATCCTTTTGATGATGTTCTGCCCTATGAATTAGCCCCTCGGGAGCGCGAGTTCAAGACCTAAAAACCTTAATTATTTCAATACCCTGCGCATTAAGAGAATGTTAAAGCAATCCGGTTAGAATAAAGTTACACGCGAAAGGGATATCCATGGAACTCGCCGCTATCGCCATGCAACAGGTTTCATCGCAGCAGAAGGTCGCGCTTGCCGTCCTCAAGCAAAACGCACAGGCTGAAGTTGCGCTCGCGAATATGATCGCGCAATCAGCCACCACGGGCCGTAACCTCGACATCAGCGTGTAATTTATGCAGGTATCTTCCGCATCATACGTTGCTTCCCAGCCCCTCGCCTCTGCTACTCATGCGCCGAAGCTGGAAAAGCCGATGCAGAAGCTAGCAGATATCATCCTGGCCGATGCCGTGCGCGGCAACCAGATCGACATTAACGTCTGATCTTTCCTGATTACTTCTTGATCGTAAAATTGAAGATGTTCTGGTCGAAGGAATTGTAATCCTCGTACCGCAGCAGCGCATAAAGGTCTTTGCGGTGCTGCATGACATCCAGCAGGCTTTCCTGCGTGCCTTCTTTCTTGATCACATCCAGCCCGCGATCGATCGCCCCCATCGCAAGGCGCAGCGTGGTCACGGGATATATAACAAGGTTATAGCCCAATTTTTCCAGCTGCGCCGTCGTCAGCAGTTTCGATTTGCCGAATTCGGTCATATTGGCGAGCAGCGGCACCTTCAATGCCTTGCGCATCGCCTCGAATTCGCTTTCATCGGCCATCGCTTCGGGAAAGATCATATCTGCGCCGGCATCGACATATGCCTTGGCGCGATCGATGGCCTTTTCCAGACCTTCTGATGCGCGCGCATCGGTGCGGGCAATCAGGATAAAGTTGGGATCGCGCTTGGCTTTCGCAGCGGCTGCGATTTTTTTCACGACATCGGCGGCAGGCAGCACGGATTTGTTATCCAGATGGCCGCAACGCTTGGGGTTTTCCTGATCTTCCAGATGGCAACCGGCAATCCCCTGCTCTTCCATCACCTGCACGGTACGCGCCGCGCTCATGGGCTCACCGAAACCGGTATCGATATCAATAATGCTGGGCAGTTCGGTCACGCGCGCGATCTGGTGGCCGCGCCCCGCAACTTCGGAAAGCGTCGTGAGGCCGATATCGGGCAGGCCCAGATCGGCGGACAGCACCGCGCCCGAGATATAAACGCCGTCAAATCCTTTTTGCTCGATCATCATCGCCGTCAGCGGGTTCATCGCCCCCGGAAAGCGCAACAGCTTGCCGGATTTGAGGGCTTTGGCGAATTCCGCGCGTTTATCGGCGGCATGTTTTTTGGCAAAGAGCATTTTTCAGGACCGGACTGGCTGGTTGGACATATCTATTCATTACAGGACTGCCAAAGGCGGCACAAGCATGGGTTCAGCCGACTGATTTCAAAGAAAATTACGACGTTAACATAATATAAACCACCTGTGGTTAGAATGGGCTAAACACAAAACAACGGGGGACTTCATCTATGGCTAAATCTGTGGCTAAAAAACCGGCGGCAGCAAAGGCGATCAAAAAGGCAAGCAGCGCGCCCAAACGCAGCGCATCACGCAAGGCGCGCTCACCTGCGAAGCTGTCCACCAGACGCCCCGCTTCTTCCCCGCGCCGCGCGCCGCAGCCGGCGGCAGATACATCGCTGCTGACGATGCTGGCGCAAATTTTCGGCATGAGCCGCGAAGCACCCCGCAAAAACGCGCGTTGATAAAGTTTATAAAAAAGCGCCCTCACGTTGGTGAGGGCGCTTTTTATTATTGACGCGTCAGCTTGAGCGGAGCTTAGAACAGCCCCTTCTTGCCGACCAGCAAGTTCGCTTCCGGAATTTCGACGTTCAGGCCGAACAGATCGTCCGCCGACAGGTTCGGCAGTTTCTGGACGGTGTCGAGGAATCGTTTTTGTTCCGCAGCATCCACGATGCCTTCGGTCAGCGTCATGAACTTGCGGATGTAATCGGGACGCGTAAAGGGCTTCGCGCCGAACGGGTGCGCATTGGCGACGCCCAGTTCATCAACGATCTTCGTACCGTCATCCAGCGTGATTTCCACCTTGCCGCCGAACGCTTTCACGTTCGGATCGGGCGAATGGTAACGCGCGGTCCATTCCTTGTCCTCGACCGTACGAATCTTGTGCCACAGGGCGACGGTATCCGGGCGTTGCGCGCGGGCGGGATCGTAGGACTTCACATGATGCCAGGTGCCGTCCTGCAGCGCGACCGCAAAGATATACATGATCGAATGGTCGAGCGTTTCGCGGCTCGCCGTCGGGTCCATCTTCTGCGGGTCGTTCGCGCCGGTGCCAATCACATAATGGGTGTGGTGCGATGTATGGATCAGCACATCCTTCACGCGGTTCCAGTCGGTGATTTTCTTGCCCATGCGTGCGGCAAGGTCGATCAGCGCCTGGCTTTGGTATTCCGCCGAATGTTCCTTGGTGTAGGTCTCAAGGATCGCGCGTTTGGGCTGGCCTTTGCCGGGCAGCGGCACGTTGTAATTCGCATCTTTGCCATCCAGCATCCATGCGATCACGCTGTCTTCGCCTTCGTAAATCGGGCTGGGCGCGCCTTCGCCGCGCATGCAGCGGTCAACGGCCTCGACCGCCAGCTTGCCGGCATGTGCGGGCGCAAAAGCCTTCCAGCTGGAAATCTGCCCCTTGCGCGACTGACGGGTGGTGCAGGACACATGCAGCGCCTGCTGGATCGACTGGTAAATGGTGTCGGTATCAAGCCCCATCAGCGTGCCGATACCTGCGGCTGCGGCAGGCGCCAGATGCGCGATATGGTCGATCTTGTGCTTGTGCAGGCAGATCGCCTTCACAAGGTTTACATGCAGCTCATAGCCCGTCGCAAGGCCGCGCAGGAGCGCCGCGCCGTCTCTGCCGGTCTGTTGCGCCACCGCAAGGATGGCGGGAATGTTGTCGGCGGGGTGCGAATAATCAGCCGCAAGGAAAGTGTCGTGGAAATCAAGCTCGCGCACCGCCGTGCCGTTCGCCCAGGTCGCCCATTCGGCGCTGAACTGTTTTTTCGACGACACGCCGAAAATGGTCGCGCCACGCTTGCCGCTGCGGGCATGATCGAGCGCCTGCGCGCGCGCCGTGGTAACAGGGCCGCGGTTGACAGATGCCAGCGCCACCGATGCGTTATCGATGATGCGGTTGATGATCATGTCGGTCGTATCGGCATCGACGGCAACGCTGTCGGATGCGACTTCGGCCATCTTCCACGCCAGCTGGTCTTTCTTCTGCAGCAGGTCCTTTTCAGGATGGACGCGCACGTTGTGGTTTACCAATCCGGACTGGTCTTGCGGTTTCATTTGAGGCTGCCCCATAAGAAATCTCCCTGTGAAAATTTGGATGTTTGTTTATAGCACCCGCGCGTTCTGGAACAAAGCATTCGAGAATGCACAATTATTCACATAATACATAGAGCTTTAGGCAATAAATTTGCCGATATACCGGACGATATTTATAATTCAAATCTCACTTATGTACTTTTTGGTATATCCGATGAAAAAAATTTCCCGTGCTTACTACGCGATAGCATCTCTTGTCATTGTTATTGGAGCGATGCTGATTATCCCTTTTACTTCCCGATCTAACCTAACGCCCGAAGATCAATACGCTGATGCCCTTAATTTCAGGCCATATGAGATTTCTCGTGAACAGATGATTTCTGATATAGAACGCGAAAAAGATAAAGTAAAAGCCAATCCGGCAGGCTTCAACCCGGCATTTTCCAGTCGTCTTGCGCTAAGTCTTGCACGCTACTACATCCACAGCGGTCAAACAATACGAGGGCTAGAGGAGATAAATGATGTGACCTTGCTCGGCCAGAACAATGATGTCATCCAGCCTTACGCGGGCTTATTGCTACAGGAAATCGCGGCTGGCCAAAATGACAATGTGATTAGTCAACTGAAACGCCTTGACGAGGTGCGTGAAAAAATAGAGTGGATGGACGGCAACTGGCAAAATTATATCGACAGCCAGCACCCAGAAACGGCCACCCCGAAAAAAGAAAGGCAAAAACGCTATACGGGCGAACATGACCTCTGCAAATTTGCAGCTAAAGCCTTCGCCTTGAAAAAAGATTTTGCCGCATTAGAACGGCTGTACGCGGAGACACCTTGCAAAGATATACATGACTACACCCTCCCCGCCCTGATCATCGCTGGAAAATATTCCGATGCTTATCAAAAAATCACGCAGTCACAGGCCGCAGCGCAGGAAAAGCAAAAAATAAAGAACTACGAATATGCGTCGCAATTTGACTATTCGAGATCGGCAGGACTTCTGGATGCCTGTCTCCCCAATCTGCCCGCCGCGTCAGATGCTGCCGAAACCGAGCGCCTGCAATATGCGAAGAATCAGGCATTAAAAGAAAAGAACGACCGCAATATTGCGATATTGGCTAAACTTCTAACTTATGCCGCGGCGCCGGACGATGCGCAAGACCTTGCCAAAGCCATCGGCGATAGTGAATTGCGCAACGCCGCTTATATTTCGATACTCGATTACTACTACGCCAAGAACGATCGCGAAAAGGCACTTGGAATTGCGCAAGAAATGAATCTGAGCGATGCCGCCCCCTATCTCCACGACAACGGCTGGGGTTCGCCTTCACCAGAACAATGGAATAACCTTCCGACGAGAGCAGCAGCCCTATGGATCGCTCGACCAGGCCCGCTGGCATTCGAGCTTACCGATATGCTGAAAAACCCTCAGACACGTTTTACGGTGTTGCGGTTTCTTCATATGTCCCTCAAAGATAAACCCGAAATAAAAATGACCGGCTGCGAACAGACAACCGCGAAATGCTTGATGGATAAAATGGAAGCTATTGCAAATGGGATGCAAAAACCTGATCCGCTGTTTCCCGAGGGAAAACGGCCTCATTTTTCAAGCGCGTCGCCGCACGATCAAATGTATGCTACATTGACATCCTTAGCCCTGAGCGACAAAGACACCGACTCTGCACGCAAATTTTATACGCAGATCAGCAATCCAAACGCGCATACATGCTCCTACGATATGTGCATGGCTCTTGTACCAAATATCCCACAAGAAGAAAAACCTCTACCCGATTGCGCGATCATGCTAAAAAATTCCCCGGAATCCTTGTTTGGCCGCGATAAGTTGAAAAAATCTGCACATAGCCGAGGCTGGATCGATCATTATTTTAGCTGCAATATGGCTCACAGCGCATTCAAATCACGTTTAGGCGCCCCATCAAGCGATGCGTTGAATTATTATTTTAGAAAAATACTAAGTGCACTACCCAATACAATCGAAAATTTAGATACAGCACTCTCCATCGTCTCAAAACTGAATAGCGAGCGCGTTAACAGCTATTTCGAGTTGTTAAGCTGGATTACAAAGGCGCGTAACCCCTACATGGATGGCGCGTCAGAAGATGTAATGAAACTATATATTGCGACTACAGAGGCGGTGCTGAAACATCCAAGCCTGAAAAACAATTCCAAGTTATTGACCGAGTTACTGCTGCGCATAAAAAGCCGCAAAAATTGGAAAGGTAAGAGCCCTGCACAAATACTTTCCGATCATCCCGATGCGCGCAAGCTGCTATTATCCACAGCCAGTTACCACGGCCCCGCATGTCAATTTATGACAAACTTTCTGCCTAAACCCGGAAATTTTATCAAAGTCGTCGATGATAACGGAAAAAACAAGTTCGCGGTCGATAATGCCTTTCGCGAATGCATTCAGCCTTTAGTCAGAAATGGCCTTTATAAAGAGGCATTATATTTGTCAGCGAATATGTTTCCCAACACATCCATGAGAGTGGTTGGGGAGCAAGCTGTGCTGGATGATCTTTTTTCCCGCGAAAATTCTTCTTTCGCCGATACCTCAAAGCAAGGGAACTTCGGCGACGAATTCCTGTTCATCAGTTCAAGCCTGCAACATCGCGACACACAGATACGTCAGAAATATACTGATCGCCTTTACGGTTGTCCGTTAGCCCCTGAAGGTAGATAAGCAATAAAATGTTGACTTTATGGCTAACTGTGCTATAGTACCCCACATAGAATTCAAATAAAGGAGCAAAATCATGGGGATTTTTACGCCGATCTTTAAAGCGATCGACAACAACGCAGCCGCCAAAGCGGCTTTTGCTGGTGAATTTGACAAGGCTTTTGCCCTCTATGCCAAGGGTGCCGACATCAACTTCACGCGCTGGGTGGATGGCAAGGACGGCGCCGAAGGCGGCGTCGGAAATATCGGTTATGCTGCCATTTTGCGCGGCGACACGGCGACGCTGGAAAAGGCGCTCGATCTTGGCCTGAACCCCGACCTGCATTCGGGCTATCGCAGCCCGCTGGTGGTTTTTGCAATCACGAACAAGCAGGAAGAAGCGGCCAAGCTGCTGATTTCGCGCGGCGCGGATGTTGATCAGTTCCGTTTCCAGGATTTCCTCAGCCCCCTCGCGCTTGCGCGCATCTATGGCATGCCGGACGTGGAAAAGGCGATCGAGGAAAAACTGTCGCCCAAGCAACTGGAAGCATCGCGCGCTGCCGACCTGCCGCAAGCGCCGAAGGCGAAACCGTTCACGCCGTAAGGCTGCGTATCAACACAACAAAAAACAGGGCATGTCACCATGCCCTGTTTTTTTATGTCGATATAAAACCGGTCAGGGATTGCGTTTCGGCTCGAAAAATTTTTGTGTCTGCACCTGCATTTCCGGCGACGCATGCAGCGCCTTTGGCAGCATGTGTTCGGTGAAGAACGATGCCGCTGCATGGAAAGCACGCGCGATCAGGCTCGGCCCTTCGGAAATGCGCTCAAAGCGCTTGGCATAGTCGTAAACCGGTTTTTGCCAGCGCTCCAGACTCGATTGCATGCCGTAACCGACCTTATCGTTAACCAGCAGTTTCGCAACCGCCTGCTGCAGACGCTTGCGTGAATCTTTATACGCCTTGTTCTCTGAGCCGTCGTTTTTGACCTTGTTGCGTACATCCGATACATATTGGCCTTCGTGGCGGTTCATCGTGCGCAGGCTGGACAACGCCACAAGCGCATCGACGCGCCCCGGCTGGCCGGGCTGCGACATTTGTTCCAGAACCACGCCAAGGTTGCGGTATTCATGGCGCACCCATGCGACCGGCTTGGGCTCGACGCGTTCGGCCGCAACGGTAAAATCAAGATTGAAATAATCCTTGTCGGCAACGCGCAAAATCTGGCGCGGCGATGCATAAAACGTATCGACGCCGGTTTGCGCATTCTTGGGCATCAGGCTAAGGTTATTTTCTGCTTCCTGACCGCGCTTGAATTCATCGACGATCGCCGAAAGGGTTCGCCCCCAGGGCTTTTCGCTGCCATCCGGATTCTTTACGCCGCGCACGGCGGAAGTGATATCGACAAAAAGCTGCTGGGCGGCGGCAGGCGCATCTTTCAACGCAGCCTTGGAATGCTCGAGCATGTTTTTATGATGCCGCACGGCCTGCGCGGTGTCGCCGCGCTCGTAAGATTGCAGTCCGTTATCAAGTTCGAGCAACATCAGCGTCAGCAGGCTGCGCTGTGCCGGTGTCACATCCATGACCATGACGCTGGTGAAAAACGGTTCGAGACCTTTATATGGCGTGAATTCGGCCACCTCGATGCCTGCCGCCGGATCTTTCACCGGTTCGGGCTTGTAATCGATCGTCTGGAAGGTGGTCGCCATTATTTTTCCCCTCTTTTTTTATATCCCAACATGTTAACATAATATTTGAACAATAGCCAATTGAACCTGATTATTCTAATAGAAACAATCAGATAAACGCGCCCAGATTGCGGGGATAATTATTGCGAGCCGACGAGATAATCGCCATCGGCGATATCGGCAATAAGGCCCTTATGACGGGGATTCCAGCCAAGATCACGCTTTGTTTTTTCAGCTGAAACAGGGATATCCATCACGGCAAAATGCGCGAACCAGCCAAAATGCGCATCGGCCTGCTCATGCGTCAGCGGTGCAGTAGACACATTAAGTCCCTGCCCGATCGCCGCTGCGATATCACGAAACGGAATGCCTTCCTCGGCGACGGCATGATAACGCGCACCCGCCACACCTTTTTCAAGGGCAAGCGTGTAAAGGCGCGCCGCATCTTTTTTGTGGACCGCGGGCCAGCGGTTATCGCCAGCCCCCACATAAGCGGCCACACCCTTTTCACGCGCAAGACGGATCAGGCCGGGGATAAATTGATGGTCTTTTTCACCATGCACCGTTGGCGGCAAACGGATCGCACAGGCATTGATGCCCTGCGTCTCCAGCTCCCGTACCGCTGCCTCGGATGCCGCACGGGGATGCGCGGCGGCGCCAGTTAATGGCTGAGCATCTTCCGTTGCAAGATGGCCTTTTGGCAGTATGCCGACAGCGGAGGTAACGACAAAACGGCGGTCAGAGCCTGACAATGCTTCGCCAATCGCACGAATAATACGCCCGTCTGCTTCGCAGTTTTGCTTGAACCTGCTGAAATCGTGATTGAAGGCGGTATGAATCACGGCATCCGCTTTTTCAGCGCCGCGCTGCAAACTTGAAAGGTCGTCGATCGATCCGCGAAAGGCTTCCGCCCCCGCAGCCCGCACGGATTTTTCAGCGTCGTCGGAACGCACAAGACCAAGCACCTGATGCCCCGCATCCAGCAGGTCCCTCACAACTGTCGCACCGACAAAACCGGATGCACCCGTGACAAATACGCGCATGGATCAGACTTAGACGTTGAAGCGGAACAGCATGATATCGCCGTCCTTCACAAGGTATTCCTTGCCTTCCTGGCGCATCTTGCCGCCTTCTTTGGCGGCGACTTCTCCGCCAAGGGTGACAAAATCGTTGAAGTCGATGGTTTCGGCGCGGATGAAGCCGCGTTCGAAATCGGTATGGATGACGCCCGCTGCCTGCGGCGCTTTCGCGTTGCGTTTCACCGTCCACGCGCGCGCCTCTTTCGGGCCGACGGTGAAGAAGGTGATGAGGTCGAGGAGTTTATAGCCCGCGCGGATCACCCGGTTCAGGCCCGGCTCGCTCAACCCGATGGAGGACAGGAATTCCGCCTTTTCCTCGTCGGTCGACAGCTGCGCGATTTCCGCCTCGATCGCCGCGCAAATAACGACATGCTGCGCGTTTTCGGCTTTCGCCATCGCAGCCACGCGCTCGGTCATTGCGTTGCCCTTTTCTGCGTCTTTCTCCAGCACGTTGCAGATATACAAAACGGGCTTGGAGGTCAGAAGTTGCAGCTGGTGATAGAATTTATTTTCATCGTCGGTTGCCGGCACCACGACGCGGGCGGGTTTGCCGTCGCGCAGCACATCGAGGCATTTTTCCATGATCGTGACCTGCACGATCGCGTCCTTGTCGCCGCCTTTGGCCTTTTTGCGCAGCGGCTCGATGCGTTTTTCAAGGCTCTCGAGGTCGGAAATCATCAGCTCGGTCTCGATGATTTCCTTGTCGCGGATAGGATCGACGCCTTTTTCGACATGGGTGATGTTCTCGTCTTCAAAGCAGCGCAGGACGTGAAGAATAGCATCCGTCTCGCGGATGTTGCCGAGGAACTGGTTGCCGAGCCCCTCGCCCTTCGATGCGCCGCGCACGAGGCCGGCGATATCGACGAATTCAAGCTGCGTCGGCACGATGTTTTGCGATTTGCCGATGCGTGCTAGATCATTGAGGCGCGTATCCGGAACAGCCACGCGACCCACGTTCGGCTCGATCGTGCAAAAGGGATAGTTCGCCGCCTGCGCCGCGGCTGTTGCGGTGAGCGCGTTGAAAAGCGTCGATTTACCCACGTTGGGCAGGCCTACGATGCCGCAATTAAATCCCATCTTTCACTTCCTTCTTGATGTCTTCTTGTTCTTTTTTAATTTTGGGTTC
The DNA here is from genome assembly GCA_016794125.1 of Alphaproteobacteria bacterium. Taxonomy (GTDB): domain Bacteria; phylum Pseudomonadota; class Alphaproteobacteria; order Micavibrionales; family UBA2020; genus JAPWJZ01. Next base: position 36,792 of record JAEUKT010000001.1, read on the forward strand.
TTTCGGCTTTGGCGGCTCGACTTCCTGCGCCACTTTGCTCATGAAGCCCGCCGTATCGCCCTTTGCCAACCGTTCCGCATTTTCGCCGATACCCGACAGCAGCGGCACCAGCCATTTTTCATCCGCATCGCCGAAATTGCCCAGCACATATCCGCTGACCATTTCCCGCATCCCCGGATGCCCGATGCCAAGACGCACGCGCCAGTACATCTGCCCCAGATGCTCGTCGATCGACCTCAAACCGTTATGGCCCGCCGCACCGCCGCCCTTTTTAACACGCAGCTTGCCGGGCGCAAGGTCGAGTTCGTCGTGGAACACCACAATGTCGTCCGGCAGGATCTTGTAGAACGCCGCCGCCGCCTGCACCGATTGGCCGGACACGTTCATGAACGTCTGCGGCTTCAGCAGCAGCACCTTTTCACCGCCCAGATTTCCGGACGAGACAAGGCCCTGGAATTTCTTTTCCCAGTCGGAAAATTTATGGCGCTCAACGATAACGTCGAGCGCCATAAATCCGATATTGTGGCGGTTGAACTGATATTGCTTGCCCGGGTTGCCGAGACCGACAAAGAGCCGCATATCAGTTCGCCTTCAAAGATCGTTACTTCTTGCCGCCTTTTGCGGGAGCGGCTGCAGGAGCAGCGCCCTTCGCAGCAGCAGCGGGAGCAGCGGCGCCTTTTGCAGCAGCCGGAGCAGCAGCGCCCGCAGCGGGAGCAGCAGCGCCTTCAGCCGCAGCAGCAGCAGCCGTAGCGGTTTCATCATCGGACGATTTCATCGCGGACGGAGCGACGATCGTGATGACGGTGAAATCGCCGCTCAGGACGGGCTTCACGCCAGCCGGCAGGTTCAGCGCATCGATATGGATGGTCTGGCCGACATCGAGGCCGGTCAGGTCTGCCACGAATTCGACGGGAATGTCGGTCGCTTTGCAATACACTTCGACTTCGTGACGGATCAGGTTGAGCACGCCGCCCTTGGTCAGGCCGGGCGATGCTTTTTCGTTGATCACGCGCAGCGGAACGCCGACGGTGATGATCGTTTTGTCAGACACGCGCAGGAAATCGACGTGTTCGGGGCGGTCATAGACCGGCTCAAGCTGGACATCGCGCGGCAGCACGAGGTGCTTTGCGCCATCGACGTTCAGTTCGCACAGCTGCGTGAAGAAGCTTTTCTTGCCGAGGGCAAGACGCAGTTCCTTGTCGCTGACGGAAACCAAAAGGGGTTCTTTGTTGTCACCATAGATGACACCGGGGATGTTACCGGTCCGACGTACTGCACGGGCGGCCCCCTTACCGGCCTTCGCGCGTGCATTCGCCGCGAGAGATGTTCTGTTCTGAGACATAGTATATTCCTTCGTTTTTTTAAGTTGCTTTCCCGCCAGCCTCCAGGGGTGCTGATACGGGAGTGCTATAAATACCGGAAATTGCGGGGAAATCAAGGGAATTCTGGAATTATGACATGCGTTGCCGCCATCCAGAAATCCGAATTAACCCTGAAAAAACAAACCCTTAGTTTTTAGTGCCTAATAAGGCACTAAAAACTATCCGCTGGCGGGCACGCTGTCGAACAGGGTGGAGACCGAACGCTCCTCGCTGATGCGCAGGATCGCCTCGCCGAACAATGCCGCGATCGGCAGGTATTTGATCTTGGCGCAGCCCTTGGTTTTGTCATTCGCAGGGATACTGTCGGTCACGACCATTTCGGTCAGCGGTGATTTATTGATACGGTCCATGGCGGAGCCAGAGAATACACCGTGCGAAGCCATCGCGCGCACCGAAGATGCGCCATGATCCATCAATGATTGCGCGGCGTTGCAGATGGTGCCGGCGCTGTCGACCATATCGTCGATCAGGATGCATTCCTGCCCCTGCACATCGCCGATCACATGCATGACTTCGGAGATGCCTGCTTTTTCACGGCGCTTGTCGATGATGGCAAGGCCGGCATCAAGGCGTTTGGCAAAGGCGCGCGCGCGCACCACGCCGCCGACATCGGGCGATACGATGGTCAGTTGGTCTGATTTGCGGGTCTTGTTGATATACGGCACGAAGATCGGCGCGCTGGCGAACAGGTTATCGACGGGAATGTCGAAGAAACCCTGAATCTGGCCTGCGTGAAGGTCCATCGTCAACACGCGGTTCGCGCCCGCAGTGGTAATGAGGTTAGCAACCAGTTTCGCGGAAATGGGCGAACGCGGACCGGTCTTGCGGTCCTGCCTCGCATAGCCGAAATAAGGGATGACGGCCGTGATGCGTTTCGCCGATCCGCGGCGCAGCGCGTCCATCATGATCAGCAATTCCATCAGGTGGTCGTTCGCGGGGAAGCAGGTGGACTGGATGACGAATACATCCTCCCCCCGCACGTTGTCGAGGACTTCGAGATAGATTTCCTGATCGGCGAAGCGCTTCACATTCGCTTCGGTCAGCGGGATGCCCAGATAGGCGGAAATCGCCTCAGCCAGGGGCTGATTGCTGCTGCAGGAAATAATTTTCATACGTTTCTCGCCCATCTGGATTGCATGACCATGTTTTAAAACCGCGCCTATCCTAGCCTAAAGATCAAATGATTTGCACAGCGGATTGAACAAAATATGCAGCTGATTTCCATCACGACTAAAAGGGTGCCTATATTTTTAATATAATATGGCAAACAATGTAGTTTCGGTGCCTTCTTTGCGCCTAATGAGTTGGCAACATAAACTAAAGCACGAATGCTTTCTCGCCATGTTGCGAGGCGTCAAGCCCTGCTTCTTCGTCTTCGCGCGTCACGCGGATATCCATGAAAAATCCGACGACCTTCAGGACGGCATAGGTAACGATCATCGTATAGACGACGACAGCCGCCGCACCCGCAAGGTTCGCATACAGAAGTCCATAACCACCCTCCAGCACGCCATCCGCACCGGCGGGGTTGACCGCCTTGGTCGCGAATACCGCCGTCAGTAGCGCGCCGATCGTGCCGCCCACGCCGTGACAGGCAAAGACATCGACCGTATCATCTGTTTTCAGCTTGTGCTTCACCAGACGCGCCGCACCATTGCAGCACAATGCAGCGACCGCGCCAATGATGATCGCCGCCTGCAGCGTCACGTAACCCGCAGCAGGCGTAATGGCGACCAAGCCTGCGACCGCACCGACGGCAGCACCGACCGCCGTGGGGCGGCCTTGCGCGTACCAATCACAGAGCATCCAGATTGTCATGGCGGTTGCCGCCGCAAAGAATGTCGTACCCGCCGCCATCGCCGCCAGCGGCGTTGCGCCCAGCGCGGAACCCGCGTTAAACCCGAACCAGCCAAACCACAGGAACGCCGTGCCCAGCAGCACCAGCGGCGCGGAAAAGCCCTGGTTTTCGCTGCGCCCGAAATTCTGGCGCGGTCCAAAGGTCAGCGCGGCCACAAGCGCGGCATAGCCGGATGTCATGTGGACGACGAGGCCGCCCGCAAAATCGAGCCCGCCCATTTTCGCTATCCAGCCGCCCGGCCCCCAGACCCAATGCGCGACCGGCACATAGACCAGCAGCGACCACAGCGCCATGATGATCAGCCATGCCTTGAAACGGATACGCTCCGCCACCGCGCCGGTGATTAGCGCGGGCGTGATGATGGCAAAGGTTGCCTGAAACAGCATGAACAGCACATGCGGAATGGTCGCGCCGTAAGCGGGATTGGGTTCAGCTCCCACGCCCTTCAGCATGAAATATTCAAGGTCGCCGATGAAACCGAAGGTGTCTCCGGAAAAAACAAGGCTGTAACCGCAAACGGCCCAGAGCAGCCCCACGATGCCGATCGACACATAACTTTGGAATTTGGTTGAAACCGCATTGCGGCGCGTGACCATACCGCCGTAAAAGAATGCCACACCCGGCGTCATCAGCAATACAAGCGCCGTCGCCACCAGCATCCACGCGATATCCGCACCAACCATTTTTGAAGCTCCCGTTCAGAATCCGATACGGGAAACGAATGTAACGCAATATTTGCTGCAATGCAACAATTACCTTAACGTATCGCGATCACCGACATCTGTCGGCCGTAATCGGGTTCCTTGCGGATGCAGGAACGGCGATAGCTGAAATAAGCGTTTTCGTTGGTCAGGGTATCCTGTTTCGTGTCATGCACATCGGCAATGCCCGCCGCCTTCAGGCGGTGGATGATATACCCCGGCAGGTCGAAAATCAGATGGCCGGTTTTATCGGCGGCGCGGAAAAACTGGCTATTGCCTGTGTCCTGCTCAAGGAACGGTTTTTCAAACCCTTCGCTCACTTCGTAGGATTGCGGCCCGATGCAGGGGCCGATGGCGGCGGAGATTTCTTCTTTTTTCGCGCCAAGCGCGATCATGGCGTTGATTGTTTCCTCCATCACGCCCGAAAGCGCCCCTTTCCATCCGGCATGCGCCGCGCCCACGATGCGGGATTTTTTTGCGGCGAACAGTACAGGCGCGCAATCGGCGGTCAGCACTGCAATGCCGATGCCTTTCTGGTCGGTCACTAGCGCATCGGCGGACGGCGCCTGCTCGCGCGTCCATGCCTTCGTGACCGTAATAACCTTGTTGCTATGCACCTGCTTCAGTGTGATGACCTGATCCGCGCCAACGCCGATGGTTTCGGCGACCTTTTCGCGGTTCAGCTTTACATGGTCGGGGTTATCCTGCGACGACCATGCGCAGTTGAGCGAGCCGTAAAGCCCGCCGCTCGCGCCGCCGACGCGCGTGAAAAACCCGTGGCTGAGCCACTTCATCTTTTCAAGATCGGTCGTCAGAAATTTCATTCTTCCTGCTCCTCCGAAAACGGATGCGGCGCATCAAAGCCGGCGGGCTTGATTGTATCGCCTTTGCGCGTCAGGCCCAATACCTTGAACAGGCTGCCCATCTCGTCCGGCGATGTCAGGCGGTGGAATGCTTTCTGGATATCGTCCAGCTGCTTCTCGCTCGCCTTCCCCTGCAAAGCCTCCGCGCGCTGCGCGATTCCGAGGTTCAGCAGGAACGCCCCCTGCTCCGCAGGTCCATGCACATCCAGCCTCCGCGCCGCACGCTCTTTCAGACTGACAAAATCGACATGCGCGGTAATGTCGTCGCCGCCGGGATTTTCCAGCACATCGGTAAAGGCATGGCGGCGCAGCGTTTGCAGCGTGTCGCCGAAACCCAATTGGTCATAGCCGTAATCGATCAGCAGCGCCGCGCCGCCGGATTCATCCAGCAGAGTCACGATCTGGTCCATCGCGGCCAGCGAGGCTGGGCTTTTCTCGATGATCGCGGCTTCCGGCGCGGGCGGCAACGGCGGGCCTTCGTAAGGCTGCGTCATGAAGAAAAAACTGTCCTTCATGCGGTCGAACCCGATGCAGCGTTCATGCCATTCGCCGTTTACCATGATGTATTGGTGGATGGGCAGCGCATCGAAAAATTCATTGGCAAGGATGAATGAAACGCCGGGCGGCACTTCCTCCAGTTTTTCATGCCAGACGGGATCATAGCCCTTCAAAACCTCCGCCTGATGACGGCGCAGCAGCGGGCTGTTTTCGACAAGGTGAAGCTGGAACGCGGCCTTGCAATCAGGCCATGCGGAAATAGTACGCATCACATCGGCGGCAAGCGTGCCCCTGCCCGGCCCCAGTTCGATCAGCCGTGCGAATTCGGGCTTGCCTAATTGCATCCAGCCGTCCACGACCCATGCGCCGATCATTTCGCCGAACATCTGTGAAATTTCGGGCGCGGTCGTGAAATCGCCGTCCGCGCCGAACGGATCCCGCGCGGCATAGTAATGCCCTGCCGCCACTTCCATGAATTCTGCCACGGTCACGCAGCCGTTATCCGCGATGCGGCGGATCAGTTCCAGAAAAGCGGCGGTCGGTTCAGGCCTTGGCTGGTTCTGCATTTTTTCGCGCATATTGAATAATCAAAAGGCCGGCAATAATCATCGGCAGGCACAACAGCTGCCCCATCGAGAAATAGCCGAAGTAAAGACCGAGCTGCACATCCGGCTCGCGGAAATATTCCACAAAGGCGCGGCTGAGACCGTACCCAACAAGCAGCGTGCCGAACAGAAAGCCCGGGCTGCGGCGGATTTTTGCGTTGCGCGCCATCAGAAACAGGATGCACCCCAGCAGCAGCCCCTCCAGCCCCGCTTCGTACAGCTGGCTTGGGTGGCGCGGCACATCGGGGCCGCCATGGGGAAAATACATGCACCACGGCACATTGGTCGGACGCCCGAACAATTCACCGTTCACGAAATTCGCCAGACGGCCAAAGAACAATCCGATCGGCACAACGGTCGATATAATGTCGCCCATCGCGAAGGGATGGAATTTGTGATAGCGGGAATATCCCACAATCGCGATCACTACGCCTAGCAACCCGCCATGGAACGACATGCCGCCTTCCCAGATTTTGAAAATCTGGATCGGTTCGGCCATGAAGGCTTCAAAATTGTAAAACAGGACGTATCCGATACGGCCGCCCAGAATGACCCCCAACACCAGCCAGGGCAGGATATTGTCGATATCGAGACGGTTCGGGCGGCGGTCACGGTCCAGATCGGCCAGCCAGCTGCCGTAAATCCAGCCGCCAATGAAGCCCGTCAGATAAGCCAGCGCATACCAGCGGATATGCAGAGGCCCAAGGCTGATCGCAATGGGGTCGATATCGGGAAAGGTAAAGCAGGACATTAAATTACCCTCTGCGCCTTTGTTTTGTATTAATCGTGCTCCGGCTTGTTTTATTTGGCTTTTTGTCGTCTTTTGCGCGTCCGGATGGCTGAATCAATTGCATAGACCATAAACTCCATGATAGTAAAGGGTGCAAACAGGGGCAGTATTATGAGAAGTGCGCGCGACAATCTGAAGTTATTCGACGACCTCGCCAAAATGGCGACCGGTGCCTTGGGCTCGTTCGGCGATGTGCGCGAACAGGTGCGCAAGCTGGTCAAGGAACGTGTCGATCAGGCGCTGTCCAAAATGGACCTCGTCACCCGCGAAGAATTCGAACGCGTCGAAGCGATGGCCGAGCGCGCCCGCGAACGCCAGGAAGATCTCGAAGACCGCCTGAAGGCGCTCGAAAAATCGCTAAAAACCAAAGCCGCCCCGTCACCCGCACTGAAAGCGGCAAAAGGAAGAAAAAAATGATCAGCTCACCCTTCGATTACGCACCGGATATCGGCGACAACAACCCGCTCGAAATGGTCGAGGAACTTTGCGAAAGCAAGGGCTGGAAATTCGTGCGCGTCGATAACGAACTGATGACGCTGACCGTGCAGGGTACGAAAGCAAAATACGAAATCTGCCTCGAATGGCAGGAAGAATTCTCCGCCGTCCTGTTCGCCTGCTCGATCCCGCTGGAAATCAAGGACGACGTTTACGATGCAGGTGCGCTGGCCATTCAGGAAATCAACGAAAACCTGTGGCTCGGCCATTTCGACCTGTCGAACAAGGGCGTGTTCCCGACCTATCGACACACACTGCTTTTCCGCATGATACCCGCCGGCCTTGCCGTCGATATCGTGCAGGACACGATCGAAATCGCGATCGCCGAATGCAACCGTTTCTACCCGACCTTCCAATTGATCCAGGCGGGTGACGCGCGCGTGCAGGACAACCTGAACGCGGCCATTTTCGAAACCGTCGGCGAAGCGTAATCACCATGCCAGCATCGAATATCCTGCTCGTCGGCTGCGGCAAGATGGGCGGCGCATTGCTTCGCCGCTGGCAGGAACTACAGCTGTATAAAGACATCCGCATCGTGGAACCGTCGCCGATCAACGTGCTGGCGGCAAAACAGGTACCCGATTTTTCCAAAATTCCCGCGACGTTCAAGCCCGGCGTCATCGTCATGGCGGTGAAACCGCAGGTGCTGCCGGATGTGACAGCGCCGTACAAGGATTACGCGGCCAAGGGCGCCTTGGTGATTTCCATCGCCGCAGGCCGTCCGGTTTCCTTTTTTGAAAAAGAGCTCGGCAAGAAAGCCGCCATCGTGCGTTCCATGCCGAACACCCCCGCCTCCATCGGCGAAGGCATTTCGGTTGCCTATGCAAACCGCAACGTCACGCGCACGCAGAAGGCGCTAGCGGCCGAACTGCTCGGCGCTGTGGGCGATGTGTTGTGGGTGGCGGATGAAAAACTGCTGAACCCCGTGACCGCGCTTTCCGGCAGCGGCCCCGCCTATGTGTTCCTGCTGATCGAGGCATTGACGAATGCCGGCAAGAAAATCGGCCTTGAAGCGAAAATGGCGGAACAGCTGGCGCGCAAGACCGTTATCGGCTCCGCCGCGCTTGCCAAAGAATCCGCCGACATCCCCGCCTCCAAACTGCGCGACAACGTGACATCGCCGGGCGGCACGACGGCGGCGGCGCTGGATGTACTGATGAAGGACGAAGCGTTGCAAAAACTGTTCGACAAGGCGCTGCTGGCGGCCACAAAACGCGCGGAAGCGCTGTCGAAGTAATTATTTCCTGCCGCGGTTATTATCTGTTCCCAAACCGATTGCCTTCGCAAGACTGGAGCGTTTTTCCGCATAATTCGGCGCGACCATCGGGTAATCGTCGGGCAAATTCCATTTCGCACGGTAATCTTCGGGCGTCATGTTATAGGCGGTTTTCAAATAACGCTTGAGCATCTTCATCTTTTTGCCGTCTTCGAGGCAGACCAGATAATCGGGCATGATCGATTTCGCGACGGAAACGGCGGGTTCCAGCCCATGCGCATGGACATGCTTCACTTCGCCTTTTTGCAGCCCCTGCAATGTGTCGAAAACTTCGCGGATCAGCGCGGGCAGGTTATCGACCTTGTGATGCGCGGCATAACCCGCAACGATCTGTGATGTATGAGCCAGCAGATCGGCTTTTGACTTGTCGTCCATGCAAATACTCCGTTACTTTATTGTATCATAACGAAGTAAAACTGCCAAATGGTCAGGATTTTGCAATGGTGACATCGGCTTCGCGCAAATAGAACGGCACAGGATGCTCGCCCTGCCCTGTCTTTTGGAATTTCGCAGCCGCAATCCGCGCCGCATCCGCCGCCGTAGTTTTCGCGTCGTGCATCACAGCGCCCGCCAATAACGGCTGCAGTTTTTCGGCAGCATCGCCCGACAACAGATAAGGCCCCGGAACAGGCGCAAGTTTTTGCAGGAAATCTTCCGGCGACAGGTTCACGGGCGGAATAACGATATTTCCGGCCGTATCGTTTGCTTGAAAATACAGTTCCTCGCGCCAAGACTCGACACAGATGATATTGGCATGCCCTGTACGCTGCGCCGCGAACAATTCAAATGCCGAAACGCCCATCACCGGCACTTCCGCAGCCATCGCCAGGGCGCGCATGGTGGCAAGGCCGATGCGGATGCCCGTAAAACTGCCCGGCCCCGTCACGACCGCCAGCAAATCCAGCTGTTGATAAGTCAGTTGCGCGGCATCCAGCGCCTTTTGCGCGTGCTGGAGCAGCAGGTTGCCCTGATCCCTCGTTTCGGATGTTTCATAGGCATGCACCAGCTGCCCGTCGATCACGAGGGCGAGCGTCAGCAGCGTATTCGCCGTATTGACCGCAAGGCACTTCACAGGATTTTGCACGCCTCTTCAAAGGTCAGCCGCGGGTTGCGGCCGAACAGCTTGCTGTCGTCGCCATAGCCAAGCGCGCAGATGAAATTCGATTTCCATTTTCCGTCGGGAAAGAATTCCGCATCGGTTTTCGCCTTGTCAAAACCCGACATCGGCCCGCAATCGAGCCCGTGCGCGCGCGCCGCGATCATGAAATACGCGGCCTGCAGCGAACTGTTGCGGAACGCGCCGTCGAAAATCGCATCAGGGTTTCCGGCGAACCACGACCGCGCATCGGTATGCGGGAACAGCTTGGGCAGCTTTTCGTAGAATTCGTTATCCCATGCAAAAATCGCCGTCACGGGCGATGTCATGACTTTCGACACGTTGCTTTCCATCAGGAACGGCTTAAGGCGCGTTTTCGCCTCGGTCGTTTTCAAAAAGACAATACGCAAGGGGCAGGAATTCGCGCTTGTAGGCCCGAATTTCATGTCATCGTGGATTTTTTGCAACAATTCGTCGGAAACAGGCTTGTCCAGCCAGCCATTTGCGGTGCGCGCTTTCCTGAAAATAGTATCGAAAGCCTGGTCTGTTAATGGCGTTCCGGTCATGCTAGAATTCCTTATCATCTGTTATCTTTTGGGCAAAGATGCTTACTATTCAAAAACATAAATGCGGCGTTTTGTACAGCGCCATTTTGGGTTTGAGCCTTTTGCTGGGCACGCCCGCGCATGCGTCGATCGAGGCCGACCAGAGCAGCGCGGTCGTATTCGTGTATCAGCGCATCGGCGAAGACAGCATGCCACGCAGCAGCATTTCGACCGACCAGTTCCGCGCGCATATCAACGAATTGAAAGCAGGCGGATACAAGGTGCTGCCCCTGCCGAAAATCATCGAGGCGATCCGCGCGGGCGACAGCCTGCCACAGAACACCGTCGCGATCACCTTTGACGGCGCATATACATCGACGCTGAATAACGCCCTGCCCTTGCTTAAGGAAGCAGGCCTGCCCTATACGCTGTTTTTTTCAACCGACATGGCCGACGGCGCGCCCACGCATGCAGGCTGGGACCAGTTGAAATCGCTCGGCCGCGACGGGCTTGCCAGCTTCGGCATTATGCCGTCTGGCTATGTGCACATGGTAGGGCAAACGCCGGCGCAGAACGCCGCGCTGGTGAACAAGGCCATGACACGCTTCAAAGAAGAAATGGGCGAAGATCCTCCGTTCTTTGCATATCCGTATGGCGAATATTCGGCAGCCGTCAAAAAACTGCTGGGCGATTACGCGTTCAAGGCGGTTTTTGCGCTGCAATCCGGTGTTGTACACGGCAAATCCGACTTCCTTGCCCTGCCGCGCTTTATCATGACCGATAATTACGGCGACCTTGACCGTTTCCGCCTGACCGCCAACGCCCTGCCCCTGCCCGTCAGCGATGTCATTCCCGAAGACATGGTGCTGAAGGATAACCCGCCGCTTGTGGGTTTTACGGTGACACCGGAACTGACGAGCCTGTCGAAGCTGTCCTGCTTCGCATCCGGCATCGGCAAGCTCGATCTTGCGCGCCCCGGCAGCGGACGCATAGAAATCCGCCTGAAAGAACCCCTGCAGGAACGCCGCACGCGCATCAACTGCACCCTGCCCGACGACACCATCATTCCCGGCCGCCCGCAAAGCTGGCGATGGTTCGGCGTTCAGCTGATCGCGCCGGATTTCGGCGACGACAGCGAAGCCGATGCCGCAACGCCCGCGCAATCCGGTGAGGAAGATTCCGATACCGACGAAAATCCCGGCGAAGAATAATCCGCTGCCATAATCCGAAAACCGTCTTGAACCTATTGCCAAATGGTTCGTTTGGACTATTCTTAAAGCCGGAATTCGATACCTAAACTTATGTAATCAGGAGAATGCTTATGTCCGACGCAAAACCCGCACAATTCGTGCTGCCCGCGCTGCCCTATGCGAAAGACGCGCTGCAGCCGCATATTTCGGCGAACACGTTCGATTATCACTACGGCAAGCATCACAAGGCGTATGTCGATAAAGCCAACGAGCTTGTCGTCGGCACCGGCCTTGAAGGCAAATCGCTGGAAGATGTCATCATCGAAGCCAAGAAAAAAGGCCTCGGCCCGCTGTTTAACAACGTGGCGCAGATTTATAACCACAACGTGTTCTGGGAGAGCATGAAGCCCAATGGCGGCGGTACCCCCACCGGCACGCTGCTGGATAAAATCAACGAAGCCTTCGGCAGCTTTGACAAGTTCAAGGAACAATTTGTGGCGGCTGGCGTCGGCCAGTTCGGTTCGGGCTGGGTCTGGCTGGTGGAATCAGGCGGCAAGCTGGAGATTGTGAAATCGGCCAACGCCGAAACCCCGCTGACCGACGGCAAGAAAATCCTGATGGTCTGCGACGTGTGGGAACACGCCTACTACCTCGACTACCAGAACCGCCGCGCGGATTTCGTGAAGGTGTTCGTCGAGAAACTGGCAAACTGGGATTACGCAAGCGCCAACCTTGCGAAGCCCGCCGCGCCCAAACCGTAAGGTTTCGGGACACGACAAAAAAAGAGCCGCAGCGATGCGGCTCTTTTTTTAACCTTTTTTATCTTCCGGCGGGCCTGCAGGGATCAATACGGCGGCGACCTGCCTGCCCTCGGTACGTAATACGTTATATGTGCGGCAGGCAGCGCCCAGCTCCATCACTTCGGCGACAACGCCGCGCGACTTCAGCGCAGTCAGCAACGCCGCATCCAGCATGGCGGATTTTGCCGCGCCGATGATCAGGTAATTGACGTCGAAACGCTCCAGCATCGCGATATGGGGGAATTGCAGCCCGGTCACCGCTTTGACATCCAGCGGTAAAACCTCGTCGCCCGCAATTACGATCGCGCCAAAGTATTCGGCACCGTTAATGCGAAACCCGCGCGCGGTGTAGTTCTGGATGATCTTGGCCTCGGGGCCGATCAGCGGCGTGACATCAGCCATCGTTTATCAGGCTTTTGCCAGCTTGCCGCGCTTGTCATCACCATTCGCCTTGTCCTTCTCGCCGGACTCTTCGGGGCCGCGGCGGACATTCATGTAAGTCAGCAGCGGAGCCGAGAAGAACATCGACGAATACGGGCCGAACAGGATGCCGACCAGCATGGCGTAGGTGAACCCCTTGATCGCCTCGCCGCCGAAGATGCACAGCGCACCCATCGACATAAAGGTCGTCATTGTGGTCATCAGCGTACGGCCCAGAACGTCGTTGATCGAAATATTGACGATTTCACCCATGGGTGTACGGCGGTATTTGCGCAGCATTTCGCGAATACGGTCAAAAACTACAACGGTTTCGTTGATCGAATAACCGGCGACCAGAAGCGCGGCCGCGACGGTCGACAGGTCGAATTCGATCTGCGTGACCAGGAAGAACAGCAGCGTCGCCAGCATGTCGTGCGCCAGCGCGAAGACGGCGACCACGCCAAACTGCCATTCAAAGCGGATCCAGATATACCCCAGAATGCCTATCATGGAATAGACGAAGGCCGTGATGCCAGCGGTGATCAACTCGCTGCCCACGTGCGGGCCGACATATTCGACGCGGCGGAATTCGGCGCCGGGCAGCAATTTCTGCACTTCGGCGTTCAGCGCCTTTTGCGTCGCGACATCGGCTTCGCGGCCGGGAATTTTTACCAGCACGGCATCCGCCCCGAATTCCTGGATCGAAGGCGTTCCGTGGCTGAGCCCATGCAGGTCAGCGCGGATTTTCTCGATCGTCATGCCGGGCGCTGGCTTTACTTCGATCAGTACACCGCCGGTAAAGTCGATGCCAAGGTTCAGCCCCTTGGTGAACAGCAGCACGATGACCGCCACGGCCATGATCGCCGACAGCGTAAAGGTGTACAGGTGCACACCCATGAAGTTGAAATCGGTTTTATCCTTGACGATCCGGAAACGGAAACCAGACATGGTGAATATCCTTACAGGTGAAGCGTGGCGGGCTTCGTTTTGCGAAGCCATGTAATGACGATCAGGCGGGTGACCATGATCGAGGCGAACAGCGAGGTGATGATACCGATGCTCATCGCGACGGCGAAGCCCTTGACGGGGCCGGAACCGAAGGAGAACAGGATGATCGCCACGATCAGCGTCGTCAGGTTCGAGTCAAAAATGGTGCGCAGCGCCTGACGATACCCCGTATCGACCGACGACAGCACGGAGCGGCCATGGCGGATTTCCTCGCGGATGCGTTCATACACAAGGACGTTCGCATCGACGCCGATACCCATGGTCAGGATGATCGCCGCGATACCGGGCAGCGTCAGCGTCGCTTGCAGCATCGACAGCAGCGCAAAGATCAGCACAAGGTTGAAGCCAAGCGCAATGACAGCAAAGAAGCCAAACAGCCCGTAGGATGCCATCATAAGCAAGGCGACGGCAATAAACGCGACACCCGAAGCGATTTTGCCGGATGCGACAGAGTCGGAACCAAGGCTGGGGCCGACGCTGCGTTCTTCAACAACCGTCAGGGCGGCCGGCAGCGCGCCGGAGCGGAGCAGCAGCGCAAGGTCGGTCGCCTGTTTCACGTCGAAACCGCCGGAAATCTGGCCGTTGCCGCCGCAGATCGGCTCGCGGATAACGGGTGCGGAAATGACGGAAGGCTTACCTTCATCAAGTTCCAGCACAATCGCGAAAGGTTTGCCCACATTGGCGCGCGACACATCACAGAACTGCTTGCCGCCAAGGTTGTTAAGACGGAACGAAACGGCAGCACCCGACAGGCGGTCGATCTGCGGCTGCGCATCCACCAGCGTGTCGCCGTCGATGACGGCCTGACGCTTGACGTAGATAGACTGGCCGGGATGTTCGCTCATCGGCAGCTTCATCGAGCCTGCGCCGCCCTTGCCTGTCGTCATAGAGTCTTCATCGACAAGATGGAACGACATTTTCGCCATCACGCCCAGAAGGTCCTTGATGTGCTGGGGATCATCGACGCCGGGCAGCTGCAACACGATGCGGTCGGAACCCTGACGCTGGATGATAGGCTCCCGCGTGCCGGTTTCATCGACGCGGCGGCGCACGATTTCGATGGACTGGTTGAGGATCTGCGAAGTCAGCTCGCGCGATGCCACTTCGTCCAGCTTGACGGTGACAAGGCCTTCGGCGGTGACGTTGACTGCCGCCAGCTGTTCCAGCCCGCGGGCAATCTTGCGCGCAGCATCGGCATCTTCCTGCGGCTTGACCAGCTTGAACGAAACGCCGTCATGACCGGATTGCAGGTCGGTGTAACCGATGTTTTCCTTGCGCAGCTGTTTGCGCGCTTCGGTTTCCATCGCCTCCATGCGTCGCGCGATAACGGGCTTCAAATCGACTTCCAGCAGCAGGTGCGAACCGCCGCGCAAGTCAAGGCCTAGGTTTACGGTTTTGGTCGGGAACCAGCTGGGCAGGTTCTTTTCCATTGCTTCCTGCTGCTCTTTCGGCAGCAAGTTTGGAACGCAATAAGCGATGCCGAGCACGCAAATCAGGATCGTCAGGACGACTTTCCATTTTTCGATATTGAGCATGGATATATGACTCTCGTCAGTAAATTAAAGATTAAGAAGATGCCTTTTTCGCGGCTTCTTTGGCGGCTTTCTGCGCTTCCTCGACGGCGATCTTCTGCTCTTCCGCTTTGCGGTAGCTGGACTCGCGCACGGTCATGATCGTCTGGCGAACGGCAACAGCCTCCACGCCATGACCGAGATCGATCAGGACCTCGTCGTCATTCAGGACTTTTTTGATCGTCGCGACCAGGCCGCCGCCCGTCACGATCTTGTCGCCCTTTTGCAGGTTCTGCATCATTTTGCGATGGTCGATGATGCGCTTGTTCTGCGGGCGGATAACCATAAGATAAAAGACAAAGAAGATCAGCACGAGCGGCATCATGGTCACAAGAATGCCGGGGCTGCCTGCCGCTGCGTCTGCGGTTCCGGTTGCAACTTCGGCGGCTTCTTCTGCCCAAGCGGGGGTGATGAACATCAATGTCTCTCCATCTTTATTGTTTACCGCTGTTATATTGCGCATTAAGCTTGAAAAAACAACAGCAAACCGTGCTTCTTCCCGTTTTCACGCATCGCGCGAATAAAGAGATTCAAGGAATTGATAATGAAAAAACTCCTGCTATTGGCAGTCGGCGGATTAGCAACGCTAATATTAATTGTTTTCATTGGTTTGTTTTTCTTTCTTAAACCAATTATTGAATCGCAGATTCACTCGAACGGATTTGAAAAAGCGATCCTCGAAAGCGCAGCGTTCAGCTTTAGCGGCACTACTCTGAAAAATCTGAAGCTCGATGCGGACGGAAATGAAATCAAAGATGTGAAAGTTTTCGCTACGCTTGCCGATGTGCGCAAGCGCCAATTAACCAAGGTCGAGATCGAGGGAGTACGTCTCAGCTGGCCGCTATCTGCTTCGTCCTCGTCTGAATCTACGGGCCCGCTGAACCTCTATGCAAAAGAGATTGCGTTCAAAGATACTGTCGTGACTCTCGCTACCCCGTATGGCCCCCTGCCGCTGAAACTGGAAGGCGTGGCAGTAGATAAAGGCACTCATTACAATATTGATGCCACGGTTTCAGGCGAAGCCGCATTTACCAAAATTAACGGAAAACTGCGTGTGATCATCCTCAAGGCGACACGGCGCATGAACGTGCGTTACGAAATTGGTGACGGCAGCTTTACGACCCCCGATGTTGAAATGCTGAAACTGTCCGGCTGGGCTGAGGCGGATATATCCCCCGGCCGCGCCCTGCCCGCGATTAATGCCCAGTTGGGCGTAGGAGCCATGCGCCTGTTCAAAATACCGATGGAAGGCACGACACTGCATATGTCGTCCACAAAGGACAAGACCGAGGCGCTGCTGCAAGGCAGCGTGATCAACAATTCCGGCGATATCGGCCTGAATTTTACCGTCGATCACACCGGCAAAGATATTGATAAAATGTCGCTGCGCGCCGAAGCGAAACTGCAGAACCTCTCGGCACTCGACCTTGCCGAAATGGAGGGCCGCGGCAACCTTGTGCTGGATGTTACCGGCGAACACCTGCGCGACGGCAGCTGGACCGATGTTGCGCAATGGAAGAACCTGCAGGGCAGCGCGGGCGTCGATATGGAGAATTTATCCCTGCCCGGCCTGATGTCTGGGGCGCAGGCGCTTGGCACCGTGCAGTTGTCGCTCGATCCCACCACACAACGCCTGACCGTTTCCGCGCCGAAGGATGAACTGTCGTTTCAGGCGAAGGTCAAGGCGATCGGCAACCGCGTCGCACAATTGCGCGTGCCGCTGAACGATAACAAGCCCGCTTCGGTGATCTGGGACAATAAAATGAAAACCCTGCAGGTTAGCATGCAGGGCGCGGAAATCGCGGCACTCGATTTCTGGGGAAAGAAAATCAATACCGACCTGACCGCACATCTGGCGGGGGTGCCGGTGCTGGAGGGCAAGCTGGATATCGGCGACCTGAGCCACAAAGCCCAGCCGCGTTACTTCGTGCCCGTGCGCGCTAATATGCAGTTTGTATCGATGAGCAGCGTCAAGGGCGGCACCGGCTACACCGGCGCGATATCGGAAAAGAACGGCTGGATTTCCGCCAAGCTGGAAGGCCGCCACGACGGCAACACGGGCAAAGGCTTTCTGTCTGTCAATATGCCGCCCACGAATTTTGCATCGGGTGTCGTTCAGGTCGCGATGGCGTTTCCGGTCACTCAGAACTATTTCACCGATGGCTTCGGCTCGGTCGGCCTTTCCGCGAATGTCACATGGAACAAAGGAAAAAATGGCTACACGACCGGCACAACCGGGCAGCTCTACCTGAAGGATTTCACCTGCAACGTCCGCGACAACGTAATTACCGGTATCAATACCGTGATGAACCTGACAAGCCTTGCGCCGCTGACATTGCAGCAGCAGACAGTCAGCGTGGGCGGGCTGAACGTCGGGCTGCCCTTGACTAACGGCGTTGCGGTCGTCAGCCTCGATGCGAAGCAGAATTTCACCCTGCACAGCGCGGAATGGGAAGCGGTGGGTGGCAAAATCATATCCAGCCCCTTCACCATGCCGCTCGGCACGATGAACACAGCGGTAACTTTGTCGGCTAAATCGCTTGATCTGCAGCAGTTGTTCCAGATCGCGCCGCTGGAAGGCCTGACCGCCGACGGCAAGGTGGATGGCAACCTTCCCGTGCAGATCAACAACGGCGTTTTTTCCATCGTCAACGGCACGCTGCAAACGACCGGCACCGGAGTCATCCGCTACAACCCTCAACAACCGCCCGCATTTTTGCAAAACACGACGCAGCAGCAGATCATCGACCTGAAGGCCGCGCTGGCGCAGTTCCACTATGACTCGCTGGGGGTCACCATTAACGGCGAGATTGGAAAATCACAGCAGGTACAGCTGCGCATCCGCGGCAAGAATCCTTTGTTCTACGCGGGAAAACCTGTAAATTTTAATTTAAATGTGGAAGGCCCCATCGAAAATATCATAAGATACAACCCGGGCAGCAACCGGATCCCCGACACGATCCGCAAGCAGCTGGAAACTTACGAGGCGAACCATGGAAAATAAAAAACTGACACTTCTGACCGCCCTGCCCGCGCTCTGCGCCGGCCTGAGCTTCGTTGCGATGACGGCCTGCACCCCGACCGTGAAGGTCGAAGCGCCCGACAAGCCCATCGAGATCAACATGAACATCAAGATCGAACAGGAAGTGCGCGTGAAGGTCGAAAAAGACCTTGATGCCGCCTTCGCCAACGACCCCGAACTGTTCGGCGTCGACACAAAACCCGAGGAGAAAAAACAATGATCCGCAACATCTCGAAAGTATTGATGACCTGCTGCGCGCTTGTCATGTCGGCCTCCATCGCTTTCGCGGCACTGTCGCTGCCGGCGGCGAAGGCTGACGGCCTTGTGGGCGAAAAACCCGATGGCCTGCTGGGCATCGTCACCACCGCCCCTTCGACCGAAGTGCAGGCGCTGGTCAATTCGACCAACAGCCAGCGCATGGCGAAATACAATGGCATCGCGTCGAAAAACAACACGCCCATCGACCAGATCCAGGCGCTTGCCGGCCAGAAGCTGATCGCGGCAACCGCCCCCGGCGAGTTCTTCATGAACGCATCGGGCGGCTGGCAGAAGAAATAATCTTTTGCCGATTGAATAAACAAACAGGCCGTGAAAACGGCCTGTTTTTTTTATGCGGCGAATTCGCGCTTCGTATATCCCTGCATATACAGGATAGATGTCAGATCCGTATGCCGGATATGGAACGGGGTTGCTGCCACCACCGCGGGCTTGCCAAAATAGCCGACCCCTGCCCCTGCCGTTTGAAGCATCGGAATGTCATTCGCGCCGTCGCCCACAGCGACCGCCATGCGGGGATCGCTGCCAAGCGCGCGGCTTTCATCTTCAACAGTTTTTTTCTTGGTATTCTTATCGACGATGGGCAGCATCACTTCGCCGGTCAGCATGTCGTATTCGATGCCAAGGCGGTTGCCGATATTTTTGTTGAAACCCAGCGTCTGCGCGACAGGATTGGTGAAAAAATCAAATCCGCCCGAAATCAGCACGCAGGACGCGCCGAAGCGGCGCATCGTGCCGACCAGCGTTTTCGCGCCCTTGGAATAACGCACCTGCTGAAGCGTTTCCTGCAACGCTGATACCGGCATGCCACGCAGTAATGCCACGCGCATCCGCAAGGCTTCGGCGAAATCGATTTCCCCGCGCATCGCCTGCTGCGTAATCGGCGCGACCTTGTCCTTCAAACCGAAATGCGCGGCCAGCTCGTCCAGCGTTTCGCCTTCGATCATCGTCGCGTCCATATCGGCGACCAGAAGTTTCTTGCGGCGGAATTCGTCCTTCGCCTGCACGAACACATCGCATGCGCCGAAATCGGCAAATGCCGCGCGCAACGCCGCCGTCAGGTTGTCGTGATGTGCCGATACCGTGATGTCGATAGCGGTTGCGGGATGCAGAATATCCAGCGACACGTTTTCGACCCCCGCCGATTTGGCAAGCGCCACGGCGCGTGTTTGCATGGCTTCATCCAGCAACCCGTCTCGCGCGGCAACGATGGTGATAACGGTATCAGGCATGGGAATCCCCCTTTGTTACGGCTGCATTTAAGCAAAATTCACAATTCCCCTCAAGCAGATAGGCTATACCGTTTGACGGATGGAAAACGGTGTCGGAGAATATGCTCATAACGTTCATAACCTGTAAGGAGCCCATTTGTCCGCGACGCTGTATCGTCCCCGTAACATCGCCAGCACCGTTATACATTATAGTGCTACCGCCGCCATCGCCGGCATCTCTCTCGCCCTCGGCGGCCCTGTCTCGATCGCCGCCGCCATTATCCTCTCGGGAGGTGTGTCGTGGCTGGTCCTGAAGCAGCAAAAAGATTTTCTCGAAAACCGCCTTGTCGAACATCCCCGCGTCCACAAACATTCGCCGCATCTGGGCGAAATGGCGGATGACCTTTATAAACGCTCCGGCCTCAAGGCTTCGGAACACCCCATCTACGATTTCCGCGCCGACCGTAAAAAGTCGGAAGACAAAGGCATTATCGGCAAGGCGCTGGAGGAAGCGTTCGAGGCGATGGGCGATACCCACAATGCCGCCGCCCTGCACCTCGGCAAGCCCGTCATCATGATTTCCGAGCCACTTTTGAAGCTACTGGATGACAAGGAAGAAAAAGCGGTCCTGGCGCACGAATTCGCGCATGCCGCGGCGCATCACACGCGTATCGGCCTGCCGCAGAAACTGCTGGGCGGCCTTGCCGTCACGACCAACGCCATGACCATGATCGGCGCATGGTGGGCGACCGGCTGGCGGGGCATGCTGTCAGGCGCTGCCGCCTCTATCGGCACCTCGATCGCAGGTAACCTGATTGCGCGCAAAGCGACCGAAGACAGCGGCATCATGCGTACAAAAGACGACTATCTTGAACTGCCTGAACTGGCGCAGAAGAAAAAGATCAAGGCCGTCATCAAGGGCGTTTCATCTGCTGTGAGCGTGGGCGTTCTGACACTCTTCAGCCCCGCTTACCTGACGCTATGGGTAGCCACGAAAGCGTTGAGCGCAGCGAACAAGCTCGTGACCGGCGCCTATAGCCGGAGCATGGAATATCAGGCTGACCGTGGCGCGGTTGAATTCGGCGCTGATCCACTGGCCCTCGTCACCGGTTTACGTAAAATTGAGCAGGTCGTCGAAAACAGCAAGCTGGAGGCCTTTGACGGCAAGCTGCCCGAAAAAGGCATGCTGTCGAAAGCATGGGCGGAGGCAACCGCATCCCACCCCGCAACAGAAAAGCGCGTGGCGCGCCTGATAAAACTCGCCGAAAAACAAGGTGTTGCAAAAGATGTCATCGACCGCGCCGCCTTCGGCACGGTCGAGGTTTCCAAGGAACACAACATGCCCTACAGCGTCATAAAAGAATTGGCGCACGGTATGTAAACCTTCGGGAATCCTTGCTATACTCACGCTTTCCCGGCAAAGACCGGACTATAGGAGAGTGTGTGATGCAAAAACCGACAACGAAACCCGCCTGCCCCAATTTTTCTTCCGGACCTTGCGCGAAGCGTCCGGGCTGGACGCCCGATGTGCTGAAAGGCGCGCCGACCGGCCGTTCCCACCGCGCCTCCATCGGCGTGAAGAAACTGGCCGAAGTGATCGAGAAATCCAAGGCCATCCTTGGCATGCCGGCGGATTACCGCCTTGCGATCGTCCCCGGTTCCGACACCGGCGCGATTGAAATGGCGATGTGGTCGCTGCTGGGCGCACGCGGCGTCGATGTGCTGGGCTGGGAAGTCTTCGGCAAGATGTGGATCATCGACGTCACCAAGCAATTGAAACTTACCGATGTGCGCACTTTCGATGCGCCCTTTGGCGGCATTCCCGACCTGTCAAAGGTCGATACCGACCGCGACGTTGTTTTCACGTGGAACGGCACGACCTCGGGCGTGAAAGTGCCGAACGGCGACTGGATCAAATCCGACCGCAAGGGCCTGACGATCTGCGACGCAACCTCCGCCGTTTTCGCGATGGATCTGCCCTGGGATAAACTGGATGTCGTCACATGGTCGTGGCAAAAGGTGCTGGGCGGCGAAGCCGCGCACGGCATGCTGGCATTGTCACCCCGCGCCGTGGAGCGCCTGAACAGCTACAGCCCCCCTTGGCCGATGCCCAAAATTTTCCGCCTGACCAAAGGCGGCAAGCTGGTGGAAGAACCGTTTGAAGGCAAGACGATCAACACCCCCTCCATGCTCGCCGTCGAAGACTGCATCGACGCGCTGAAATGGTCGGAAACGGTCGGCGGGCTGAAGGGCCTGATGAGCCGCACGAACGCCAACCTGAAAGCAGTCGAAGACTGGGTTGCCAAA
This sequence comes from Alphaproteobacteria bacterium, assembly GCA_016794125.1. Lineage (GTDB taxonomy): Bacteria > Pseudomonadota > Alphaproteobacteria > Micavibrionales > UBA2020 > JAPWJZ01. Next base: position 58,706 of record JAEUKT010000001.1, read on the forward strand.
ACCGAATGGGCGGAATTCCTGCCAGAGCGCGCGGATATCCGCTCCAACACCTCGATATGCTTCAAGGTCGTCGATAGCTGGCTGACCGGCAAAGACGAAGAAGCGCAGCGCAAGGTGATCAAATCGGTCGAAACCATGCTGGATAAAGAAGGCGTGGCCTATGAAATCGCCAACCACCGCGACGCGCCGCCGTCCTTCCGTATCTGGGGCGGCGCAACGGTCGAAACATCCGACGTCAAATCGCTGCTGGAATGGGTCAGCTGGGCCTATGACAGCGTGAAAGCGCAGGAACAGGCAAAAGCGGCCTAAAAGCCGCCCTTCCCCCTGACCCGGCTGGTTTTCGGCGCGGTTCTGTCTGGATGGATTCCGGGGCTGAAACGATTGGGGATTTGCATGGTCAGGGTATTAGGGCATCGCGGCGTACGGCAGCATAAAGGCACCGACGAAAATTCGCTGCCCGCTTTCGAGCGCGCGATGAGCGAAAGCGACGGCATCGAAACCGATGCTGTCGTGTCACGCGACAAAACCCCGTTCCTGTGCCATGAAACCCGCCAGATCACCATCCCGCGCATCTACAGCCGCGCGACTAGTGCGCTGAAGCGCCACCTGAACCGCGCCTCGGCAAAGCTGGCGCACGGCAAGCGCATCGACCAGATGCAGGCGAAAGACGTGGATTGCCTGACGCTGAAAAACGGCTCGAAACTCCCGCGCCTTTCGGAGCTGTTTGCGCTGGCGCAATTGCATCCCGGCAAAATTCTGGATATCGAGCTGAAAGGCTACGGCACCACCGCCCCCGTCATCGCCGAAATCCACAAGGCGGTTGCCGAAGGCAAGATCACCAAGGATCAGGTGATTTTAACCTCGTTCGACCACGCGGCATTGGCCGAAGCGCGCCACATAGATCCCGACATTAAATGCGGGATGATTTTCTCCGGCCGCGACATGCGGGACAATCCAATTTACCCGTGGGAAAAAGAAAGCACCCGCGCCTATGCGCCGCTGGATGAAAAAACGCTGACAGGAAAACATGCAAAGGAAGCAAGGCCGGATTATTTCGTGATGACCGTGCGCACGCTGTCTGTCGCCAACATCGATAAAATCCGCAAGTATTATCCGAACGCTAAAATCATGATCTGGACGACCAGGAAACCGGAGCGTGACCGCATCCTGCAAAAGCGGCTGAACGACCCGGCAATCGTGCGGCATCTGGATACGATCATCACCGATTTTCCGGCGAAGATGACGGGAATGCTGAAGAAGCGCGGATTGCGGCCTTAAATTTTAGCCCACAGTCTCTAATGCCTGCAGCTGGCCGGTGCGTTTCAGCACGCTGAAATCGCGCGCCTTGTCGAAGGCTTCATGGGCGATATTCGCCGATTTTTCCTGAAAGGTGCGGCTCAGGCCGTTTTTGAGGAAGTAAGCCACATCGCCTTCGAACATGGCGCGATCCATATATGTAGCCGCGCGCGGCGAGGACTTTTCCAGCTTGTCGAAATAGTAATTGCCCGGTTCTTTTTCTTTGCCGGTCAACTGGGCATAGGCCTCGGAAAAACCGCGGCGCACCCACAATACGGCACGATACGGCTGCTCGACGAAGGCCTGGAACAGTTTTTCTTTCCAGTTCAGCTGTTTCCATTCCAGATCGTCACGGATCTTTTGGAATTCATCGGTATTGACGATTTTTTCTGCTTTTTGGTTAAATTCGGCCTGCATGAAATTCCCCTATCCCCGAGTCTTTTTGAAATTTGTTTTATCTACTATACGCCGATCCCATAAGTTTGCACGTAATGTTTTCATAATAATGGTACTTAGTTACCGCAAATAACGAAATATTTTAAGTTTTTGTTAATTATAAGTCTCTGCTGCATTGCAACATTGGATTGCTTGCCGGTATGCGGCGGCAGGCGTATCATGTGGCTTCATATTTATAAGGACCCTGCCATGACCGCAAAACCCAAAGTTCTGATCGCCGACAAAATGAGCCCCCAAGCCGAAGCCATCTTCAAATCGCGCGGTGTCGATGTGACGGTCAAGACCGACCTGAAACCGGAAGAACTGAAAGTTGAAATCGCAAACTACGACGGTCTTGCGGTCCGCTCTTCCACCAAGGTCACGGCGGATATTCTCGGCAGCGCGAAAAACCTGAAGGTTATCGGCCGCGCCGGCATCGGTGTCGATAACGTCGATGTACCTGCCGCGACGCAAACCGGCGTTGTCGTCATGAACACGCCCTTTGGCAACTCGATCACCACCGCCGAACACACCATCGCCATGCTGATGGCCCTCGCCCGCGACATTCCGCAGGCGAACGCATCGACCCATGCGGGCAAATGGGAAAAAACCAAATTCATGGGCCAGGAAATTTTCGGCAAGACCCTTGGCGTGATCGGCTGCGGCAACATTGGCGCCATCGTCGCCGACCGCGGCATCGGCCTGAAAATGAAGGTCATCGCGTTTGACCCCTTCCTGTCGGCTGAACGCGCTGTCGAACTGGGTGTTGAAAAGGTTGAACTGGAAGACGTGCTGACCCGCGCCGATTTCATCACCATCCACACGCCGATGACCGAAAAGACCAAGGGCATCATCAACGCAGCCGCCATCGCCAAAATGAAAAAAGGCGTGCGCCTGATCAACTGCGCGCGCGGCGGCCTGATCGTGGAAGCCGACCTGAAGGCGGCGCTGGATAGCGGCCATGTGGCCGGCGCGGCGCTGGATGTGTTCGAAACCGAACCCGCGAAAGAAAACCTGCTGTTCAACCACGCAAAAGTGATCTGCACCCCGCACCTTGGCGCATCGACCGTCGAAGCGCAGGAAAACGTGGCGCTGCAGGTAGCGGAGCAAATGTCCGACTTCCTGCTGCAGGGCGCGGTTGCGAACGCCGTTAACATGCCGTCGGTGAGCGCGGAAGACGCGCCGAAGCTGAAACCCTACATGAAACTTGCCGAGCAAATCGGCAGCTTCGCGGGCCAGATGGCGACGACAGACGCCAAAGAAATCCAGATCGAATACGAAGGCCTCGTGGCAGGCATCAACACCCGCCCGCTGACCGCCCTCGTCCTCGCCGGTTTCCTGAAACCGTCGATGGAAGGCGTGAACATCGTGAGCGCACCCGCGCGCGCGAAGGAACGCGGCATCACGATCGCGGAAACCAAACGCGACAAGGCGCAGAACTACCAGACCATCCTGCGCGTGACCGTGAAGGATTCGACCGGCACCACCACCATTTCCGGCACGATTTTTGACGAACGCCCGCGCGTCATCGACATCAACGGCGTGCCGACAGAAGCGTCACTGAATTCGGAAATGCTCTATGTCCTCAACCTCGACAAGCCGGGCCTGATCGGCGCGGTCGGCACGATTTTGGGCGACAACAAGATCAACATTTCCGACTTCAACCTTGGCCGCATCCCCGGCAAAGACCGCGCTATCGCCCTGATTTCCGTCGACGGCAACGTGCCGCAGACGATCGTCGACCAGATCAAGAAAATTGCCCAGGTCGAGCAAGCGAAAGTGCTGCGCTTTTAACATTTAAACCACCCTGCCTTCGGGTGGGGTGGAGAATAAAATGACGATCAAGGAAATCTACGCTGCCGTCGCGATCCTTCTGATGCTGTTTTCGCGCGGCATTTACTTTACGAGCATCCTCAAGGGACGCACGAAACCCCATGCGTTTTCGTGGCTGATCTGGGGCGTTATCTCCAGCATCGGCTTCGCCGCGCAGCTTGCCGAACATGCGGGCGCGGCATCATGGGTGCGCGGTGTCGGCTGCATCACCTGCTTTGTCGTGGTCGGGCTGTGCTGGTTCAAGGGCGAGCGTGACATCCGCCGCGTCGACTGGATCACGCTGGCCGTGTCGCTGGCCGCCATTCCGCTCTGGATACTCACCAAAACGCCGATGTGGTCGGTCATCCTTGTCTGCCTGATCGACACTTCCGGTTACCTGCCGACCCTGCGCAAAGTGTTCAACAAACCGAAGGAAGAAACGCCGTATGGCTACATCCTGTCGTCGCTGGGCGCGTTTCTGTCTGTGCTGGCGATTGATAACTACACCATTTCTACATGGCTCTACCCTACCGTGCTGACAGCGTCGAATATCCTGATGGCAGGATTTATTTTCCTGCGCCGCTACCAGCTGCATGTCCGCGCCAAAAAGAGCGAAGTGCTGACAGCGTCTGAAGAAGCGAGCCTGCATATATGATGACCGAGCTGCAAATTTTCGGGGCGCTGGCGACCAGTACGGTTTTCATCTCGCGCTTCTTTTATTTTCGCAGCATCTATCGCGACGGCGCAAAGCCGCATGCCTTTTCATGGCTGATCTGGGGCTGTATCTCCGCCGTCGGCTTTGCGGCGCAGGTGGCCGAAGGGGCAGGCCCGGGCGCATGGGCGCGGGGCTTTGCCTGCGCGACTTGCTTCATCCTCGTCTTCATCGGCTGGCAGCGCGGCGACCGCAGCTATAAAACTGCCGACTGGATAACGCTTATCATATCGCTCTCCGCCATCCCGCTATGGATTGTGACCAAAACGCCGATCTGGTCGGTCATCCTTGTCTGTATCATCGACTGCGTCGGATACCTGCCCACCATCCGCAAGGCGATAGATAAACCTTTCGAGGAACCCGCCGCCGGTTACGCATGGTTCGCGATTGGCGCGTTGCTGTCGCTGGCGGCGCTTGAACATTACACGCCATCCACATGGCTTTACCCGGTCGTCATGGTCATTTCCAACAGCGCCATGACCGGTTTCCTGCTGCTGCGCCGCCAGCAGAAAACGGCAATTGCCTGAATCGGCGGGAATGATATGATAAGGTCATGAAACACCTGTTTTTTGCCCTTTTCGTCCTGTTTGCCCTGTCCACCCCCGCCGCCGCGATGAACGCCCAGCAGGGCGAATATTCATCAGCGCCCTACAAGCCGCGCTTCACGCAGGAAGTGGCGAGCATCGAAGTCCTGAAAAAAGAACGCCTGATGGTGCTGTTCGATGCCGAGGGTAAGGTCATCACAAGCTACAAAATCTCCCTCGGACGCTTCCCCGAAGGCCACAAGGAACAGGAAGGCGACGGCCGCACGCCGGAGGGCAAATACACCATCGACATGCGCAACGGCAACAGCCATTACTACCGCTCGCTCCGCATTTCCTATCCCGGCCCCGAAGACATCAAGAACGCCAGGAAAAAGGGCGTGAACCCCGGCGGCAATATCTTCATCCACGGCAAGCCGAACATGAAATTCTGGATGTTCTGGAAGTATAACAAATCGAAAGACTGGACCGACGGCTGCATCGCCGTCGATGACCGCGACATGCGGGAGCTGTGGGAAGTCATCCACCAAGGCACGCCCATCACGATCAACCCTTAAGGGATTTTATTCATGCCCGTGCTTGAAACGCTCACGCCTGCGCTGGCCGGATTGCTGATGCTGGCGAATGGCGGCTGTCCCGCGCAGGGCAAGGTCGATGTCGATGTGCGCCTTGATAAACGCGACAGCGCCTATATAACCACCCTGACCTCGCAGCAGCTGACCGCACAATACGGCCGCGACCCCGACTCCACCCTTTCCACCGACGGCCACTGGATGGTCAGCGGCGTGACGGTGGTCAGCGAAGGCGGATTGTCGGCGCAGACAAAGATGTCATTCAACGTGCTGCCCGATTACAAAAACAACACCGCCTGCCTGACGGTCGACAAGGTGGAATACACCGTGCAATACGCGCCCAAAATCTTCATCGCGCAGGATTACAAGGATATGGGCTGCCGCTATTCCGCAACGCTGATGCACGAAAAACGCCATGTGCAGACCGATGTGCGCACCTTCAGCGATTTCTTCCCCGATATCGCCCGCAGCATCCGCGACACCGTGCAACGCGTGGGCGCGCAGGGGCCTTTTCCCTATGCCGCCGCCCCCGATATGCAAAAGCGCGCCATGGAGCAGATCAACGCCGACCTGAAGCCTGTATTCAGCCAACTGGTCGAATTGCGCCGCAAACGGCAGGCGGAAATTGATACAGAGGCGAATTACATCCGCGATACCGCCCTCTGCCCCGGCCAGTTCCCCAAATTTGACGGCACAAAATAGATATGGTCGAATAGGGATATGATCGGTTTCGACCCCATATCCCTGCCCACCCTTCTGGTGCTTGCCGGCATGTCCGGCGGCTGCCCCAATCTTGGATCTGCCAGCGTCGATGTGCGCCTTAATGCCAGCGAAGCGCCGCTGGATACCAGCATGACGCATGAGGAACTGACGGCCGGCTTCGCCAATAACCCCGATTCAACGCTATCGACCGAACCCGGCTGGCATCTGGGCGGGCTGACGATGAGCAATGTCGAACAATTATTCAGCGCGCATTTCCGGCAGGCGCTGTTCCCCGACGGCACGGCGTGTTTTGCGCTGTCCGATGTCGCGATTGATATCGTTTATACGCCTGTCATCTATGTCGCATCCGACTATGTCAGCAACAAATGCCGCTACACCGTGACGCTGGCGCATGAACAGCGCCATGTGGGCACCGACCTGCGGGTTTTCAACGATTTCACGCCGTACCTGCAGGGCAACCTGCAGGCCTATGTCAACCGCATCGGCACACAAGGCCCGTATGACCAGAGCGAGCTGCAGGCGGCGCAGGACGCGCTGCTGGAACAGGTGCAGCAGGCGGCGCAGCCATACATGGATCAGTTGGTGGAGGAACGCCGCCAGCGTCAGGCCGGGTTCGACACCCAAACCAATTACGAACGCGAAAGCGCGCTATGCCAGGGCAACGGTGAGTAATGCTTGAAATCCCGCTGATGCTGTCGAAAATGTATATGCTGGCGCAGATGACCGTCTGCCCGATGCCGGATTACATTCCCGTAGTCGATGTCGAATTCCGCACCAGCAAACCCGAATACGTGACCGCCGTGCCGATCAAGTCGCTGACCGAAGCGATGAAGGGCAACAAGGACGCCACACATTTGACCGAGAGCAGCAGCAAGTGGCGCGTGTTCGGTATGACCGAAGGCGTGCTGGGCGGCGGCAATTACCGCGTGTCCTACATGACCAAGACCGACCAGACGGGGCAGCGCTGCATTTACGTCGACCGCGTGAAAATGCTGATCACCTACACCCCCACCATTTTCATCGGCAAGGAGTTGCAAACCTCCGAATGCCATTTCAAGGTGACAAAGCTGCACGAGGAACGCCATGTCGCGACCGACCTGAAGGTGATCAAGGAATACCTGCCGAAAATCAAAATGGAAATCCTGTGGTACCTGCGCGGTGTGGGCGGCCAGGGCCCCTTCCCGCAATACGAAACCGACAAAAACGCCAAACGTATCATCGACGAAGTCGTCGCCTATGTACGCCCGATGGTTGAAAAAATGATCGAGACCAAGCGCGCCCGCCAGAGCGACATCGATACGGTTGAAAACTATAAATATGAATCCGGCCTGTGCCCCGGCGACGCACCTAAAATCGACCCCTAAAATATTATTGAAAATTAAGCCGCGCCATGCTATCTGATGCGGCATGAAAAAACCTGTTCACATCATCGGCGCCGGCATGGCGGGTTCGGAAGCGGCTTGGCAGCTGGTCAATGCGGGCGTGCCCGTGGTGCTGCACGAAATGCGCCCCGTGCAAAAGACCGAAGCGCATAGCACCGATAATTTCGCCGAACTGGTTTGCTCCAATTCCTTCCGCTCCGACGACTGGGAATATAACGCGGTCGGGCTGCTGCACGAGGAAATGCGCCGCGCGAATTCACTCATCATGGGCGCGGGCGACCGCAACAAGGTTCCGGCGGGATCGGCGCTTGCCGTCGATCGCGACCTGTTTTCGCAAGATGTCACCGACAAGCTGAAAAGCCACCCGCTGGTGACCGTGGAGCGCGGCGAAGTCGCGGGACTGCCGCCCGCGGATTGGGACAGCGTCATCATCGCGACAGGTCCCCTCACCTCGCCCGCCTTGTCCAAGGCCGTGCTGGAAATCACCAACGAACAAAGCCTCGCCTTTTTCGACGCGATTGCGCCGATCGTTTTCACTGAATCGATCGACATGGAAAAGGCGTGGTTCCAGTCGCGCTACGACAAGCCCGGCCCCGGCGGTACAGGCAAGGATTACATCAACTGCGCGTTTGACGCGAAGGAAGATTACTACGCGTTTATCGACGCGCTGCTGGCCGCCGAAAAAACAGAATTCAAGGAATGGGAAAAAGACACGCCCTATTTCGAAGGCTGCCTGCCCATCGAAGTCATGGCGGAACGCGGGCGCGATACGCTGCGCTTTGGGCCCATGAAGCCGATCGGCCTCGACAACCCGAAAATGAGCCGCCGCCCCTGGGCGGTCGTGCAGCTGCGTCAGGACAATAAACTCGGCACGCTTTACAATATCGTCGGTTTCCAGACCAAAATGAAATACGGCGAACAGACGCGCATCCTGCGCATGATCCCGGGGCTTGAAAACGCGGAATTCGCGCGGCTTGGCGGCATTCACCGCAACACCTTCATCAACAGCCCGAAATTGCTGGATGCGAATTTGCGCCTGAAGGTACAGCCGCGCCTGCGCTTCGCGGGTCAGGTCACCGGCTGCGAAGGCTATGTCGAAAGCGCGGCGGTCGGCCTGATGGCCGGACGCTTCGCCGCTGCCGAATATCATGGCCGCGCGGTCGAAACCCCGCCCGTTACGACCGCGATGGGCGCACTGTTGAACCACATCACCACGGGCGCGGATGCCGAAACCTTCCAGCCCATGAACATCAATTTCGGCCTGTTCCCGCCCATCGACGAGTCGAACCTTGTGCAGGAAGGCAAAAAGAAAGTCGAAAGCCGCGACCGCAAACGCGCCTATGCCGTACGCGCGCTGGCCGATCTGGATGGCTGGCTGAAAACGTATAAAGCGGCTGCTTAAGACGCCCACCACAACCGCAGCGCCATCAGCGGCGGCGGCAATTGCAGCGCAGATGACAACAAATTGTAATCCGCCTTTTCAATCTGGCGCAGATACATGGCGGCCAGTTTTGCGGGCAGCAGCGGCGACGATGTTTTCGCGGCATCCACCACAGCCTTCACAACCGGTTTAATCTTGTCGAATTCCTTGCCTTCGAACAGCGCGTATTGGTTCGTTTCCGCCTTGTGCAGCAGGTCTTCGGGCAGGTAACAGCGGCGTTGTTTGGAATGCGCAACCACCGCGCGCAGCAATCCGGCGAGCGCGTATGATGTTGCCGCCGCGTGAATATCTTCTTCCGCTGCCTGCTTTCCCTCGACCATCAGCGCCAGTTTCATCAGCGGCGTTGTCGTGAAATCGGCGTAGTTCTTCATGCCCTCCAGCGTCGCGGGCAGTTTATCTTCCAGGTCGAATTCGCGGGCATAGAGCAGGTTGTCGAACAACTCGCGCGGCAGGTTGTAATGGCGGATAACGGCGGCCAGCGGTTCCACCACCTCATGCTTCAGCGGCTTCTTGCCGTCATATATCCCAGCAATCGCATCGCGCCACCATTGCAGGCGGATCAGGCCGAGGCGCGTTTCGGTCACCACTTCCCGCGTTTTTGCGATTTCGTAGTTAAAGGCGTACAGAACGAACAGTCCGTCGCGCGCCGCGGGATTTGCCAGCAGGGTTAAAAGGAAACGGTCCGGATCGTGTTTCCGGACCGTTTCCGCACAATAGGAAAGCTGCGTGTTAATGGTGATACGCGCTCCGGAAGGCGAAGAAGGGCTTGCCGGCTTTTTCGTCGCGCGTGCCGGGCTTGTCGGTCGGCAGCACCAGTTTCGGGTCGCGCAGGAAGCCGCGATAGTAACCGGTCGGGAACGGATGGTATTTCGATTGCAGCTCGACAGAGTCGATGATGCTGAGGAACAGCCCGTTCCAGCGTTCATACACTTCCGATTTCGCCGCGCAGGTGACTTCGTAACGGTTGTCGCCATAGATGCTGCCGATCATGAAGCCGCGCATTTTGGATACGCCGTCGCCGGTTTCCTGTTCGAAGGCGATCTGCACCGCAGTCGCGTCGCCCTTGCCGCCAAGGCTGGCAGGGTCATAGAAATCGAGGATGCGTGCGTTGTTGTATTCGCTCACGCGGCTTTCCCAAAAATCGCGGTTCAGCGTCTGGCTGACGGCTTTGTCGAGCAGGTATTTGGGATAAATCTGCAAACGGCCGTCATGATGAACCTGCATGCGGCAGGTGGCATGGTCTTCGCCCAGCGGGCCCGCGATGCGCAGGCGGGTGTAAGCGTCGTCCGGCGTCTGGATGCGCCACATATCCGGGAAGGACATGGTGTAATCGTTCACAACGTCTTTCCAGACGAAAGTATCGGCTTTTGCGGCAGGCGCCAGCGCGGTCAGCGACAGGGCAACAACGGCAGCGGCGAGAATTTTCTTCATTCCTGAACTCCTTAAAACTCAGTCCTGATTGTGGCCTGTTTTTGGATTCTTGGGAATAGACTAAAAGGCTGTTTTCGGTCATGTTTTTCTGTATCATGCCCCATAAGCACATAATAAGTCCGGCAACCCACACCTTATGAAAAAAACCGAGAACATCGCCACCGCCGCCATGATATTGGCGGTCAGCATCCTGGCCTCCCGCCTGCTGGGTTATGTGCGTGAAATGCTGCTGGCCTACAAGTTCGGGGCAAGCGGTACGACCGATGCTTTTTATGCGGCCTTCCAGATCCCCGATATCCTGAACAACATGCTGGCGGGTGGCGAGCTTTCCATCGCCTTCATCCCCCTCTATCACCGCATCATGGCCAAGCACGGTAACGAAGCCGCGCAAAAACTGATGGCAACGCTGCTGGGCAATATGGGCGCGATTGTCGTGCTGATGACCGGGCTGCTGTGGTATTACGCCGATCCGCTGATCCGTTTCCAGTTCCCGAATTTCGATGAAAAGACGACACTAGCCACCATTGCGCTGACCCGCATCGTGCTGCCCGCGCAGATATTCTTTATCATCGGCGGCATCATTCAGGCCGTGCTGCTGGCGCATAAACATTTCTACGCCGCTGCGCTTGCGCCGCTGGTCTATAACCTTTGTACCATTCTGGGCGGGGTGTTGCTGTATGACAGTTACGGCATCGCGGGTTTTTCCATCGGCACATTAATCGGCGCGGCGCTGGGGCCGTTTTTGATGCCGGTGCTGTTCAGCTATAAGCATATCCCGCTGAAAATCCGCATAGCACCCACCGATAAAAACTTCCTTATATACCTCGCGATTGCTGCACCCCTGATGTTCGGCACGACGCTGCTGACGCTGGATGAATGGTATGGCCGCTGGTTCGGCGCGCTGCTGGCAACGGGTACGGTCGCGCATATTTCCTATGCCCGCCGGTTGATGCAGGTGCCGATTGCGGTGATCGGTCAGGCGATTGGCGCGGCCGCCCTGCCCACTTTGTCCAAATTATGGGCGGAGGGTAAAACGGTTGAACTCAATAAAACACTGCTCGGCACGCTGAAAACAGGTATCGCGTTGTCGGTGCTGGCGGGCGCGGGATTCTTTGCGCTGGCGCAGCCCATCGTCGCGCTGGTCTATGAACATGGCAAATTTACTTCGACCGATACGATTATTGTCGCTGGGCTGACCGCCCTGCTCGCCTTCGCCATTCCGGGCTGGATCGTGCAGCAGATTATCTCCCGCGCTTTCTATGCGCGCGGCGACACCATCCGCCCGATGATTTTGGGCAGCGTGTTGTCGGTCGCCGCCATTCCGCTGTACCTGTATCTCTCGAAAAACTATTCGGTTGACGGGATTGCCATGGCAGGTGTTACGGCCATGACCGTGAACGCGCTGGCAACGCTGCTCTATGCGCGCAAGCTGCATAATGCGCCGCCCTTCCTGCCGCTGCTGGACGCGTTCGGGCGCAGCATTGCGATTGCCATACCCTCGGTCGGTGTGGCGCTGGCGGCGATCTGGCTGCGCGAGACCTATCTGCCGCTGGATATGGCGCAGAAATGGGTGTCGCTGGCCGATATCGCCATCGGCGGCGCGGCGTTTGGCATCATCGCCCTGCCGACCGTGCTGATCTTTGGCGAAGAAGGCCTTAAGTCATTCATTATAAAGATGATTTCCAAGGTAATTAGGCGTTGACCATAAGCGGCAGCCTGCCTATTCTGCCCCCATGACTGAGGATCTTGCCTTCTTTATCATCGCCGGATTTATTGCGCAGTTGATCGACGGATCGCTGGGCATGGCCTATGGCGTGACCGCGTCCAGCCTGTTGCTCGGCATGGGTCTGCCGCCTGCGGTCGTCAGCTCCACCGTCCATGCCGCCGAATGTTTTTCAACCGGCGCGTCGGCGGCATCGCATCACATCTTTGGCAACGTGCATAAAAAATTGTTCAAGAAACTGGTCGTGCCGGGCGTAGCAGGCGCAATCGTCGGCGCGTATATCCTGACCCAACTGGACGGCGATATCATTAAGCCCTACATCGCCTTATACCTGTTGCTGATGGGCATCGTCATTATTTTCAAAGCCTTCAAAAAAATCCCGCAGAAAGATGTGAACAAGCATATCACCCCGCTCGGCTTCTTCGGCGCGCTGATCGATACGGTCGGCGGCGGCGGCTGGGGGCCCATCGTGGCATCTAACCTCGTCGCGCGCGGGCAGGATGTGCGCAACACGGTCGGCAGCGTCAACGCCGCCGAATTTTTCGTGACGCTGGCTGCATCGCTCACCTTTTTGTTCACCATCGGCTTTTCGCATCCGCAAGTCATCGTCGGCCTTGCCATCGGCGGCGTGCTGGCGGCACCCATCGCCGCCTACCTGACCAAGCGTATTCCGGTGAAACCGTTCATGATCGCTGTCGGCCTGCTTGTCATCGGCCTCAGCATCCGCACCATGTGGAAAGTTTGGGGATGACCATGCAGAACAAGGAAAAAGACTGGTTCGGATATAAAAAGGTCAACCCGTCCGACAAAACGAAAATGGTCGAGGGCGTGTTCGATAACGTCGCATCCCGCTACGATCTGATGAATGATTTAATGTCAGGCGGCATCCACCGGTTGTGGAAAAACCGTTTCGTGCAGATGATGCATCCGCGCGCCAACCGTAAATTGCTGGATGTCGCGGGCGGCACGGGCGACATCGCCTTCCGCTACCGCAAGGCGGCGGGCGAGTCCGCGAAAATCACCGTCTGCGATATCAATAAAGAAATGCTGAAGGTCGGCCGCAACCGCGCGATTGATCGCGGATATTTAAAAGGTTTCGAATGGGTCGAAGGCAATGCGGAATCCCTGCCCTTTGACGACCGCGAATTCCATCTGTATTCCATCGCCTTCGGCTTGCGCAACGTGACGCATATCGACAACGCGCTGGCCGATGCCTACCGCGTGCTGAAGCCGGGCGGACAATTCTTCTGCCTCGAATTCAGCCACCTGAAAAACGCCGCGCTGCAGAAGGTGTATGACGAATATTCTTTCCGCATCATCCCCAAAATCGGCGAAATCGTCGCCAAAGACCGCGACAGCTACCAATACCTCGTGGAGAGCATCCGCCAATTCCCCAAACAGGCCGAACTCTCGGCGCGTCTGGAAACGGCGGGTTTCGAAAACGTGAAGGTCGTGAATCTGTCAGGCGGAATCGCGGCGATACATATCGGGAATAAGCTGTAAATTTCCGCTCGTCACGAAATAGGACGATACGCTGTAAACGCAGTTATTCCTGAAGCATTATTTTTCATTATCTGAACATCAAAATGCCTGTTCGGTTTACTCAGGCACCAGTCACGCAATCCCGCGCTGTAACTTTTATTTTCATCCGTTCCCAATACTTTCAAAGGCGCCACGAGGTTCACTTGTTGGGCACCTTTGCAGAAAAAATTTTCTACCAACGCGTGTAATTTATTTTTAATGGATTGTCCCGCTGCAATGTCAGTTTTTATATCCATATGAATCGTGAATAATACATGATTGATAAATTCGTAACCGGTCAAACCCTTCTCTTCACACTCTTTTGCATTCTCTTTGTACACGCGTTCACGATCGTCACGACGCAGCAGAGAAAAATGGATTTGATAGTCAAAAATTTTGGCTAAATCAAAATTGGCATTCGTTGGGATTTTAACTTTGGACATATCGTCAAACCCAATTCCAAGAATATAGTTTGTCGAATGTTTGGTTGGATCCTGAACAATTCGCGATGCCGCGTTCCAACCGCCATCGTCGCGCAGTAAAAAAGTGTTTGGATAAGAGCCAATGACAAGTTGAACGAATTTATCCGCGTCATCGACAAAGGATGCATACTCCACTCGGAAGTATGTAGTGCGGCCCGAAAAATCCCAGTCTGCCTTTTTTAAAACTTCATCTGATGGGATAACCGGATTTCCGCCGACCGTAAGGCCGAGAATTTCGCAAGCCTGCTCTGGATGAAGCCTGCCACGAAATCCAACATAAACTTCTCGTAAGATATCCATTTGATAAACATCATCAACGCCGGCCGGGCCAATTCGGACCGTCAGCCAGCCATATTTTAGCCGGATGTTTATGCATCTGCCGTCAGAAAGAACGCCTTCTGAATCTATACTGTTGTTAGCTACAGGTAGCGCGATCAGATCGAGGTTAAGAGGTTCTATTTTGGAGGCGGAAAAAATAATACCTTTCGTATCATGACGATCTTCAATAGCTTTGCGCTGTTCGTCGGTGTACTTGCTCCACATTTTAATAACAACCTGCGAAACCTACGTTAGAAACTTCTAAAATCGTCAAATTTGAGAATTACTTCCCCTCGCTATCCAACCTCTCCACCACCGCCGCAATCTCGGCCTCCAGATCCTTCTCCTCGATCTTGCGCGATGCGCCGAGTGGTGAGTCTCCCGCGTACAGCCAGACGTCGCCGGTTTCGAATTTCAACTCGCCGCAGGTGCCGTAGCCCTTATGTTCAAGGCGGATGGTTTCGCCGGCAGCGGGTGCGCCCTTGCCGGATTTGCCGATGCGGAAGATGACGTAATCGTCGCCCGCTTCCTCCACCCCGCCAATGAACAGGATGTCGCTGGCCTCCGCCTTTTGCTTGAACGACAACTGGTTGACGGCGGGTGAACAAGCCGCGGCGGGCGTTGACACGGCGATCAGGGTGGCGACCATCAGGCCAAGGAACAGGCGCATCGGAATTCATCCTTATAAACTTATAAAATTCATGCGGCATAGCCTGCCGCCTTGTCATTCTGTCACAAGGTAGGCTAAATACATATATTCTAAACCGCGCTTGTGGAGAATATTATGTCTAAAACCGTCGCCATTTCCATTACCCAGCTGCCGAACGCCAAGGGGCTGAACCTGCCCAAATATGCGACCGAATTATCGGCGGGCGTCGATCTGGAGGCGGCGGTAGATGCGCCCGTGACGCTGAAACCCGGCGAGCGCCAGCTGATCCCGACCGGCATTGCCATTGCGCTTCCCGAAGGATACGAGGCGCAGGTGCGCCCCCGCTCCGGCCTTGCGTTTAAAAATGGCGTGACGGTTTTGAATTCCCCCGGCACCATCGACGCCGATTATCGCGGCGAAGTGAAAGTCATCCTCACCAACCTCGGCACCGAACCCTTTACGATCGAGCGCGGCATGCGCGTGGCGCAGATGGTGGTCGCGCAATATACGCGCGTCAGCTTCAATTTGGTCGAGCAGCTCGATGAAACGGCGCGCGGCGCTGGCGGTTTTGGTTCCACCGGTACGGCGGCGAAAAAAGCGTCATGAACATCCACGATCATATCTGGCAGACGATCGGCAACACCCCTCTCGTCCGCATCCCAAAGCTGACCGCCGAACACGGCATCAAGGCCGATATCGTGCTGAAGCTGGAATTCTTCAACCCGCTGTCGAGCGTGAAGGACCGCCTTGCGATTTCGCTTATCGAAGCGGGCGAAGCATCGGGCAAGATCAACAAGGATACCGTGATTATCGAGCCGACATCGGGCAATACCGGCATCGGCCTCGCCTTCATCTGCGCGGCGAAAGGGTATCGGTTAATCCTGACCATGCCCGAAAGCATGTCGTTCGAGCGCCGCAAGATGCTGCGCTTGTTCGGGGCCGAGCTTGACCTCACCCCCGCCGACAAGGGCATGAGCGGCGCAATCGCCCGCGCGAAAGAACTGGCGGAGAAGCACAAGAACAGCTTCATCCCCCAGCAATTCGACAACCCCGCCAACCCCGATATCCACCGCCGCACGACCGCCGAAGAAATCTGGCGCGATACGGATGGAAAAGCCGATGTTCTGATTTCCGGCGTCGGCACGGGCGGCACGCTCACGGGTGTCTCGCAGGCGCTGAAGGCAAAAAAACCGTCCTTCCGCACCATCGCGGTCGAACCCGCCGACAGCGCGGTATTGTCGGGCAAGCCGCCCGGCTCGCATAAAATTCAGGGCATCGGCGCAGGCTTCGTGCCGGGCGTGCTGGATGTGAAGCTGATCGATGAAATTATCCCCGTTTCCAACGAAGACGCTTATTCCATGATGCGCCATGTGGCGAAGACCGAAGGTATCCCTGTCGGCGTGTCGTCGGGCGCTGCCATCACCGCCGCAATCGCGGTTGGGCAACGCCCCGAGATGGCGGGCAAGATGATCGTGACGATCGTGCCCAGCATGGCGGAGCGTTACCTTTCGCTGCCCCCTTTCAAGGACCTTGAAGGATGATCGAATACGATATTTTCATCGCCGCACCACGTCAGGCCGTCTGGGAATTCCTGACCCGCCACGACCATATCCAGCAATGGTGGGGCAAGGGCGTGAACCTGCATGTGCAGGAAAACGATGAAACGCCGCAGCCGTGGATCGACCATAACGGCATCCAGCACACAACGCGGGGCAGCGTCACAGCAATCGAAGCGAATACACGCCTGCAGCTGAACTGGACCGATGACGGCTGGCCGGGCCCGACGCGCGTCGAATTCCTGCTCTCCAGCTATAACGACGGCACGAACCTTTATATGTGCCAGTCCGGCTGGGATATCTTCACCGACCAGCAGCGCGCCGAACTGGTCGAGCAATACCGCAGCCTGTGGCGGCAGCTGCTGGATAATTTCAAGGCGTACTGCCTGAAAACACGATAGCAGAAAAAAGCCCCATCGCGGCAGCGACGGGGCTCTCTTCCTTGTTCAAGAAGCCGGTTGGTTTAGCCGAGACGCTGCGTGGGCAGCGGCGCGGGTTTCGGCGCGGGCTTTGCCGTCACCTTGGCCGATGCGGCAGGATCAGCCGATGCGTTGAAATCGGCAGCCGATGCCTTTGCGCCCAGCGTCGAGGGGGCAGAGTCATCATTGGCAGGAACGGCAAGTTTCTGTTCTTCCGCCTTTTCCTTCGCCCAGTCGCGCGCGCCGCGGTAATCGCCGATCACCTGCTTCAGCGCGTCGCCGAACATGCCGCCGATTTTCTTGAAGAAGCCAAGCGCGGGTTCACGCCATTCCTTCTTCGCGGCGACAGCGGCCGCACCGCCAATAACGGCGACAGCGCTCAGCAGCGGCGCCGCAGTCACTACCGCCGCCACAACGGGCAGCACGAACCATGACGCGACGGCAGTGCCGCCAAGAAGCGCGTATGATCCAAGCCGGCCGAGTTTGCCGGTGGTTTCGGTTTCAGGGGTCTCGGGGGTAACTGCCATCAGTCTTGTGCCTTTTCGTTTGTTGATCCATGCCCGCCTTGTGGAGGGTTGATACGAGTCTAGGAAGGAAAGGCAAATATGTCAATTTTGTGGACGGCGTTAAGCCATATTTATCAATAATATCAATATATTAATACGTGGGGTGCAATAGTAACACAAATGCTGAAAGTGAGCAAAATACCCACTTTCAGCATTCGAATCAAACTCTCGATTCTTGTGTTTTTACGGCTTCGGCGCAGGCGGCACGGGTGCCGGCTTCGGCGCTTCGATCGCGGGCGCAGCCACAACTTCGGGCTTCGCGGCGTTGTTGAAACCGGGTTCAACCGATGCGTTTTTGAACGTGCTGGTCGCGCGTTCGATCGACTCTTTTTTCTCGGCGGCTTTGCGCTCTTTGCGCGCGTTCCACCAGTTTTTCACGCGGCCGAAATCTTCGGAGATGTGCGAAACAAGGTCCTGACCAAGGTTCACCAGCTGGTCGCCCAGTTTCTGGAGGTTGTTGCGGCCTTTTTCGGTGGTCGCGTAATACGCCAGACCCGCGATGCCGACGACGGAAACGATGGGGAAAGACAGCGTCATGCCAAGCGCCCAGAGACCGGTCGAGAGCGTGCCTGCGCCCGCCAGATAAGTGGTGGTTTTTTCGGCGCGCTGATGGTTTTTGTTTTCTTCGGACATAGAACCCTCTTTTTATAAATTGGCGTTAAAACGGGAGCCCATAATACGGCCAAGTTGTGACAAGTCAAGGACTTAGAAGGTGATAATTCCTTGCGATTTCAGCCTATTGCGAAGGCGGCAGAATCCCTTTAAAAATTGTCTATGCAAAATGCCTCATTGGAAATTCCGGCGAGCGAAACGCCAGAAACCGCCCCTGCTCGTGCAGCGACTGTAACGCCCGCTGCGGCAGCAGCCACACCAATGATGGCGCAATATCATGCTGTGAAAGAGCAGCACAAAGACTGCCTGCTGTTCTATCGCATGGGCGATTTTTTCGAATTGTTTTTCGACGATGCGATTACGGCGGCCGCCGCGCTCGACATCACGCTGACAAAGCGCGGCGCGCATAACGGCGGTGAAATCCCGATGTGCGGCGTGCCATGGCATTCGCATGAATCCTATCTCGCCCGCCTGATAAAACTCGGCCATAAGGTCGCGATCTGCGAACAGGTCGAAACGCCCGCCGAAGCAAAACAACGCGGCGGATACAAGGCGCTTGTGCGTCGCGATGTGACACGCGTCGTCACCGCCGGCACGCTGACCGAAGACACGCTGCTGGAAAAAAACGCGAATAACTACCTCGCCGCGCTGGCCGAAATTGCGGGCGCGATCGGCATGGCGTGGCTGGACCTTTCGACCGGCGATTTCACGCTGCAGCCTGTGCTGCCCCGCGATCTTGGCGCTACTTTGGGTCGTGTCGGCGCGAATGAAATTCTTGTGCCGGAAAAAATGACGCAGAACGAAAACCACTTCGAAGTTTTCGCCGATGTGCGCAAGCAGCTGACCGTGCAGCCGGGTTCCCGCTTCGATCCCGAAAACGCGCGCCGCCGTCTGGAAACCATGTTCGGCGTTTCGACGCTCGAAAGCTTCGGCGGTTTCAGCCGCGCGGAAATCGCGGCGGCGGGCGCGCTGATCGATTACGTCGAGCTGACGCAAAAGGGCAAATTCCCGCGCCTGTCCGCACCGCGCCAGCTTGCGCTGGGTTCGGTGATGGAAATCGATGCCGCCACGCGCCGCAACCTTGAACTGACCGCTACGATGACGGGCGAACGCGCGGGGAGCCTGCTGCACACCATCGACCGCACCATTACGGGCGCGGGCGCGCGGCTGCTGGCGAAACATCTTGCCATGCCGCTGACGACCCCTGCCGAAATACACCGCCGGCTTGACATGGTCGAGCATTTTTTCACGCGGAACGACCTGCGTCTGGATACGCGCGGTTTCCTGCAGCGTTGCGCCGATATCGAACGCTCGCTCGCCCGTCTCAGCCTTGACCGCGGCGGTCCGCGCGATTTGGCCGCCATCCGCGATACGCTCGCGCAGACCGTGCAGCTGCATCACCTGATCCTGAAAAGCGCCGCCACCCTGCCCGCCGGATTGAACGATGCGCTTGAAACTTTAAGGCTCTGGGGTTCGCACCATCCGCTGATCGACCAGCTGGAACGCGCGCTGGCGCAGGATCTGCCGGTGCTTGCCCGCGACGGCGGTTTCATCGCACCCGGCTATTCCCCGCGCCTGGATGAACTCCGCATGTTGCGCGACGACAGCCGCCAGCATATCGCGCGCCTGCAGGCAGAATATGTGCAGGCGACCGGCGTGAACACGCTCAAGATCAAGCACAACAACGTGATCGGCTATTTCATCGAAGTCACGACAGCCAACGGCGACAAACTGTTCGCCGATACCGCCCGCTTCATCCACCGCCAGACGATGGCGAATGCCGCCCGCTTCACGACGGTTGAATTGTCGGAGCTGGAGCGCAAAATTTCCGAAGCCGCCGAAAAATCCCTCGCGCTCGAGCTGGAACTTTTCGCGGCGCTCACGAAAGAAGTCATGGGTCAGGCGGAAATCATCGCCCGCACCGCCAACGCGCTTGCCGCTATCGATGTCGCCGCCGCGCTTGCCGAATATGCGTCGCGCAACAATTGCGTGCGCCCGCTGGTCGATGAAACGCTGGCATTTGACATCAAGGGCGGCCGCCATCCGGTCGTCGAATTCGCGCTGAAACGCCAGAACGCCGAATTTATCGCGAATGACTGCACGCTGGCCGATGCGTCGCGCCTCTGGCTGCTGACCGGCCCGAACATGGCGGGTAAATCGACCTTCCTGCGGCAGAACGCGCTGATCGCGCTGCTGGCGCAAATTGGCGCATATGTTCCCGCAACCTCCGCGCATATCGGTGTGGTTGACCGCCTTTACAGCCGTGTGGGGGCCGCCGATGATCTTGCGCGCGGCCGCTCCACCTTCATGGTGGAAATGGTCGAAACCGCGACAATCCTGAACCAGTCGTCGTCACGCTCGCTTGTCATCCTCGATGAAATCGGGCGCGGCACGGCGACGTTTGACGGCCTTTCCATCGCCTGGGCTTGCCTTGAATACCTGCACGAGGCGAATAAATCGCGCGCACTGTTCGCGACGCATTACCACGAACTGACGACACTGACGGAAAAGCTAAAAAACCTCGCCTGCTTCACGATGAAGGTGAAGGAATGGAAAGACAGCATTATTTTCCTGCATGAAGTCGCCCCCGGCACCGCCGACCGTTCCTACGGCATCCATGTCGCGAAACTGGCAGGGCTGCCGCCTGCGGTAATCGAGCGCGCGGAAGAAGTGCTGAAAAACCTCGAAAATCCGAAAGACGGCAAGACGTCGAAAAATGTCGGCGCGGAACTGCCGCTGTTCAGCGTCGTGCCGAAGGCAGCGCCAGCAAAACCGTCCGCCGCCGAAGAAGCTTTGCGCGCCATCAACCCCGACAACCTGACGCCCCGCGAGGCGCTGGATGCGCTTTACGCGCTGAAGGAAAAACTGTCGGACAAGAAGTGATTATTTCCCGCGCGGGAAGACGAAAAAGCGCAGCAGCACGAAATTGACCGCCAGCCCCGCCCCCACGCCGCAGCAGAGCGAAAACATGCGCGCGATAAAACCCTCGGGCAGCGCCGCCAGCAGCAGGCAGAACACGCCGTAATTGATCGCGGCGGCAAACAGCTGGCAGGCGACAAACCCCGCCGCCTGCGCCGAGGTTTTTGCGGGTTTTGCCGCATCGGTGAAGGTGAAGTTTTTATGCAGCAGGTACGTCACGCCAATCGCCAGCGTCATCGACAATCCGCGCGCCGCATAAACCGACAGGTCGAGGAAAATAAACAGCTCCAGCAGCCCCGCATCGACCAGAAACCCCAGCCCGCCCACCAGCAGATAGCGCAGGAAACTGGGCCCGAGCCGCCGCAGCAGCGGGATGCGGTTGAGGAGGTCTAGCGCCTGACGTTCAAATAGCATAAATGCCGCGCCTCGCGGTAAGAGCGCGCCACGCCGTTCAGCACCAGACCCGCCACGAACAGCAGCGTCGCCAGCGTGCCGATGGCGCTCGCCAAAATCGCGGTCGGCTGCCGCGAAACCAATCCGGTATCCAGATATTCAAGAATGACCGGCACGCCAAGGAACAATGACAACGCAGCCATGAACAGCGAAATCAGACCGAAGAACATCATCGGGCGCATGTCTTTATACAGCAGCGCAATCGTGAACAGGATGCGGAAACCGTCGCGGAAGGTGCGCAGCTTGCTGAACGAACCGGCCGGACGCTCGCCATAGGGCGACGGAATTTCGATGAAGGGCAGACGCTGTTCCAGCGTAAACACGCTCATTTCCGTTTCGATTTCAAAACCCGCGCTGTGCGCCGGAAACGATTTGGCGAAGCGGCGCGAAAAGGCGCGGTAGCCGGAGAAAATATCCTGCATGCCTCGGCCAAACAGCCCCGCCACGATCAGGTTGAACATGCGGTTGCCCAGTTTGTGGCCGGGCGGGAAGGATTCATCCTTGCCCTTGCGCACACCGCAGGCCATGTCGTTATGCCCGTTCAGAACCGCATCGACCAGCAGCGGCGCGGTCGCGGGATCATAGGTCGTGTCTGCATCCAGCATCAAATACACATCGGCGTCGATATCGGCGAACATGCGGTGGACGACGTTGCCCTTGCCCTGCAGTTTGACCTCGCGCACCTCGACGCCTTCTTTGCGCGCCAGGTCGCCGGAGCCGTCCTTGGAATTGTTGTCGAACACGATGATGCGCGCATTCGGCATGGCGGCGCGCATCTGCCGGATGACGGGCACGATGGTCAGCGCCTCGTTGTAGCAAGGCAGGACGATGGCGATATCAGGCTGGCTTTTGTCGGTCGCGGCAGTCATCGCAACACCCCATCGATGCGGTGAAAAGACAGGCGGTCGCCTGCCCAGCCACTTTGCGACAATGCCGCCCGAAAATCAATTTTTTCGTCACCGCAAGCATTTGACGGCGTTTATAAAATTGCGTATATCGCATTTATTTGTTGACATTT
Organism: Alphaproteobacteria bacterium; assembly: GCA_016794125.1. Lineage (GTDB taxonomy): Bacteria > Pseudomonadota > Alphaproteobacteria > Micavibrionales > UBA2020 > JAPWJZ01. The sequence continues at coordinate 81,288 of JAEUKT010000001.1, forward strand.
ATCCATAACTGCAGTAGTATGAAAATGATGAAAGGAGCCGAAATTGATACAGAAACTGCTGAACCCCCTTCTCCAGCGAGCCTTCCAGATTATCCGGACAGTTTTTGGTTATTTGCGTTTAAACACAGCCGTAGGGGGCGCGATGATCGGGCCGCGCGGGGCTTCGGTGGGGCCGGTTTGCACCGGCACAGGCTCGTTCCGGCCTACAGCCGACATGGTGTCGCTGTTGAAGGTGCGGGAAATGAATGCGGTGGCATTCGGCTTGTCCGGCCGGTCGGCCGCGCGCTTCAGCACCAGCCTGATGCCCCCGTCCTGCTTTGCCGATACGCTGTCGATCTGCCAGACACCGTTGGTGGCCTTGGCAAAGGCATCGGTCAGCGTTTCACGCAGGAATATCTTCTCTCCGGGTTTCAGGAAATCGGGGATGCGGCCCGGAATTTCCTTGATGCGTTTTGCGTCGTATTCCATTTCCATGCCGCTTTTGAAACGCAGGTACAGCACATCGTCGCGTGCGATGCGCCCGTTCACGACGGGGCGTTCCAGCGACAAATCCTTCACGACCTGCTCTGCGCCATCGACAGACAGCACGGCACCACGGAAGATGAATGAGGGGATTTCGTCGGGGAGCATAAGTTATAACTTCTTCTTGAACCTTGCCGTTTCGGGCGCACGGATATTGCGCGTCAATTTATGGACCGGCCCCTTGGTTTTCAGCCGCATGGTTTCACGGTTGAATTCCGCCCGTATGTGCCAGGGGCCGCGCACCAGCAACAGCGACACCGTGTCATCCGTCACATCGGCGGGGTTTTTATACCGCACATCAGCGACCCTCCAGTTGCCCTGCCCTGCGCCCCTTTCAATGAACACCTCGTCATCCTTGCGGATGAACGGTTTATCCTCGCGGCGGCTGGCTTTGGCAGCCATCTCAGGCCGGCTTCAGCGGATCGTTGCCGGCTTTCTTCGGCGCAACGGGCGCGTTGTCGTTTTCAGCAGCCGGCGGATGGACGGGCGCGGCGGCGTTGAAATCGGCGGCGGGTGCCAGCGGTTTCTGCGCCAGGTACGGGCCGTATTCCTTTTCCAGCGAAGTGTAATAAAGCTTCAGCGAACGGATCTGCGTATCGGTCACTTCGGCCCATTTGTCTTTTTTCTTGGGATCGAGGCGGTCCTGTTCGATGCGGTCCAGCTCGCGGCGCGCCTTGCCCACCGTCATCCACGGCACATCGTTGTTGGTGTCGAGGATATGGTTGGCGATGAAACGCTTCATCGCTTCCTGTTTCTCCAGCGACAATTCCTCGGGCGCGTTTTCGTACACGACGCGGCCGGCGAACTTTACAAATCTGGTAATGCTTTCGTCTTCCTTGATTTCCTCGGCAAAGCGCGTGCGGAAATCGGCGACAAGGTTCGCGGCCTCTTTCCACGACGGCGCATCGCGGAATTCCTTGCACCATGCGTCCATTTTCGCCTTGATCGCGGGCGAGGATTCTTCGTGCAGCAGTTCTTCGGGCTGCGTCGTCCATGTGGGGGCTTTGGCGGGGCGTTCTTCCTTGGCCAGTTTCGCGGCTTCGCGGATATTGTCGAGGAATTGCGGGTTCGCCGCGATCAGCGCAGCGCGGTCATTCGCCAGTTTTTCGTCAAAGCCTGCGGGCAGCACGGCTTCCGACATATCCATCGGCATCAGGATCGGCTGCTGCGTCTTGCGCACAAGGCGGAATGCCGAGACGGGCTCGGGCTGGCCGCGCGGGGCTTTTTTGGACTGGTCAAGGATGACCTGTTTCAGCTCATCGACAGACATCGACAGGTAAGGCTTCGGGTCGAGGCTGAGGTCAAACAGGATTTCGGTCACGCCGCTGCCATTGCGCGCGCCGAGCGAGGTCACGACCGCCGCATTTTTATTGCCGAAGGAGAACGCGGTATGCGTGAACACGGCGTTTTCTTTTACAAAGGCATCGACACCCTCGACGGAGGACGTTTTCGTCAGCTGTTCCCACAGCTGGGGCGCGGATTTTTTGACCAGTTTGGCAACGCCCAGCGTCGCCTTGATGTCATTCATAGCGTCATGCGCGTCTTCTTCGGACAGGCCGACATTGTTCTGGCGGGCGACCACGCCAAGCTTCATGCTGGGCGCGCCGTTGGCGTTTTTCTGGGTCAGCGTCAGCAGTTCGGGCATATAGGCCGATGCCGCCTGCACCGCGATCATCACATCGAAGCGGCTGTTGCTTAACCCGTTGGACGGGTTCTTTGCTGACAGCATGTCGCTGTCCAGCAGGTTCTGGTGAAGGTTCTGCGCCAGGATATCGTCGTCATAGCCGATATTATTGTAACCGGAGAATATGACCGGCCAGTACTGGCTGCGCGCCCATTGATCGACTTCCTGCATCAATTCAAAGGCAGAATTCTTGGCGTTTTTCAGATCGGCGGCGGTGAAGCCGGTTGTCAGCAAGGCACCGGGTCCCGGCACGGTCCAGGGCGATACGCGCGCCTCCAGCTTTTTCATCGACAGGATGTTCATGTCGTCATCGGCAAAGATCAGGCCGATCTGTAAAATCTGCGCGAAATCGCGCTCGAGGCCGGTCGTTTCCAGGTCGTAGAAAATATACATACGCTATGCTTCCTTCGCGTCGCTGTGGGCCCGAAATTCGCGGTATAGTTCTGTCGTGGTGTTGATATACTGGTAGCATTCCGCGAAGGAAAGCACAATATCTTAGGGAAATAAACTTGCGGTTTTGGCAGAATTCTTGAAATATGACGCACAGCAATAAATCTTCATCAATTACTTTAAGCGCAGTAGATAAAGACAGCGCTATCAACAAATTGATGTCGGATTTCAAACAGAAACGTGAAGCGTTGCTGGGCGGATTGGTGAAGCGTCAATTACTTCACAAAGACGGTTATTTTCATAATCTGCTATCTCGCCTTTGTGATTCCACCCTCGCCGCACTGGCCGATCACATCACACAGGAAGCGGATGGCAGGCAGACGCTGCCCTGTATCGTCGCGGTCGGCGGCTATGGGCGGCAGGAACTCGCCCCCTATTCCGACCTCGACATATTATTCGTATCCGATGCCGAACTGACAGCGGCAGGCAAAAAACTGGTCGAGGCCCTGCACACGGCGTTCTGGAGCGCGGGACTGAAGCTCGCCTATTCCGTCCGGACGGTGGCGGATTGCGAAGAGGCAATGAAGACCGACCTGCATTTCGTCACCAGTCTTTTGGAAAAGCGGCTGGTCTGGGGTCCGAAGAAGGTTTTCGCCGCGCTGGCCGCCGCCGTGAAGGAACACCACGATGCCGCCTCCCCCGCCACCTTTATCGCCGCCAAACTGGCCGAGCAGGAAGCGCGGCACAAGAAACTGGGCGACAGCCGTTACCAGCTGCAGCCGAACATCAAGGAAAGCAAGGGCGGCCTGCGCGATATCCAGACGCTGCTGTGGATCGCGAATTTCCTGTATGACATTACAACACCCGCAGGGCTCGTCGAAAAAGGCGTGTTGACGGCGCAGGAGGCGGAGACGCTGCAGGACGCGCAGGAATTTTTATGGGCGGTGCGCTGGCACCTGCACCTGGCGAATGGCCGTTTTGACGACCGCCTTGCCTTCGACATACAGCCCGAAATTGCGGCACGGATGGGTTACAAGGAAACAGAACTGAACAAACGCGCCGAGCATTTCATGAAGGACTACTTCATGACCGCAAGCGAGGTCGGCCACCTGACCCGTATCATCTGCGCCGACCTTGAAGCGCGGAGCTTGAGCGCGGGCGCGACGGCCGGCACGAAAAAAATTTCGATCGCCGATGTGATCGAAGGATTTCCCCTGACAAACAACCGCCTGAACATCGCCGAGAAAACGCAGTTCAGAAAAACGCCGTCCGACATCGTGCGTATTTTCCGCGTCAGCCAGAACAGCGGATACGACATCCACCCCGATGCGCTGCGCGCGATACGCAACGCGGTGAAGAACGCCGACTTCACGCAGGACGGCGAGGCGTTTCGTTTGTTCCTGCTGATCCTGCTGGACGAAAAAAAATCGGAACAGACGCTGCGGCGGCTGAACGAAGCGGGCGTGTTATCGGCGCTGCTGCCCGATTTCGGCAATATCTTCGCGCACATGCAATACGACATGTATCATGTATTCACAGCGGACGAGCATACCATTCGCGCTGTCGGCATGATGCATAAAATTGAAAACGGCGAGCTGGCGGCGGATGCGCCATTGGCCAGCGAGCTTTTCAAGAAAATCCAGTCGCGCCGCGCATTGTATGCCGCGATGTTCCTGCATGACATCGCCAAGGGCACGGGCGGCAAACACTCGGAGGCCGGCGCCGAGGTGGCGCGCAAAATCTGCCCCCTGTTGGGCATCACGCCGGAAGAAACCGAAACGGTCATCTGGCTGGTGGAATATCATCTTGTGATGACCATGACCGCGTTCAAGCGCGACCTGAACGATCCGAAGGCGATCGAGGATTTCGTCGGCTATGTGCAATCGCCCGAACGGCTGAAACTGCTGACCATCCTGACCACCGCCGACATCATGGCGGTCGGCCCCGACAAATGGAACAACTGGAAATCAGGCCTGCTGGCGGAGCTCTACGACAAAGCGTACGAGCATATGTCCGGCACGCCGAAGGACCGCGACGACAATGATCAATTTATCATCCTGCAAAAAAAGGCGCGCCGGCTTGTGGGCGCGAATGCGCCGACGCTGCAATACCTCACCGACTACGCGCCGAAATATTTCTGGCTGAGCTTCTCGCCCGAAGCGATTGCGGGTTTCGTGCAGGCGATTGAAAAGAATACGAGCAAGGAAGCGACCGTCATCCGCGTCTCGCCAAACGCGTCGCAGGACTTTACGGAAGTATTTGTTTTCACCCCTGACCGCAAGGGCCTGTTCGCCACGCTGTCGGGCGCGATGGCGGCGGCAGGCGCATCGATTGTGGATGCGCGCATCTTTACCCTGACGAACGGCATGGCGCTCGACGTATTCCAGATTCAGGACCTGCGCGGCCATGTGTATGACAATAACGCCTTCCTGCAAAAAACGCTGAAAGCCGCGCTGGCGGGCACGCTGAACCTCGAGCACGAAATCGCGGAACGCCGCCGCACCGCCCCGCAAAAAGGCCGCCATATTTCCGTGCAACCCCGTGTCATCATTGACAATAACGCCAGCGCCAGCAACACGGTGATCGAAGTGAATGGCAAGGATCGCGCGGGCTTCCTTTACGACATTACCTCTGCCCTGACGAATGACGGTTTGCAGATTTCCGCCGCCAAGATCACGACCTTCGGCAGCCGTGCCGTAGACGTATTTTATGTGAAAGACAATTTCGGATTGAAGGTCATCCACCGCGCCAAGCTGACCGCCGTCGAAAAAAGCCTGATGGCTGCGCTTGTCAAGAATCAGTAACACCGCATATAATTTTACTGGTTAAAAATCAAATGGTTGGAGTTACGTCTTGGCGATCAAAGCCGTCGAAAAAAATTCTGCGTCCGCGCCTTTGTGGACACCCGACAGCTGGCGCGCAAAACCTGCGAAGCAATTGCCCGTCTACGACAACGAAGACGAATTGAAGATTGTTGAAAACACGCTCAAGAATTATCCGCCGCTGGTTTTCGCCGGTGAAGCACGCCGTTTGAAAAAGGCGCTGGCGAAAGTCGGCGCGGGCGAAGCGATCTTGCTGCAAGGCGGCGACTGCGCCGAAAGTTTTGCGGAATTCCATCCGCGCAATATCCGCGACACCTTCCGCGTGATCTTGCAGATGGCGATCATCATGTCCTTCTCCGCCTCTGTTCCCGTCGTAAAGGTCGGGCGTCTGGCCGGGCAGTTCGCCAAGCCGCGTTCCGACGGAAACGAAACGAAAAACGGCGTGACGCTGCCGAGCTATAAGGGCGACATCATCAATGGTTCCGAATTCACGCCGGAATCCCGCCGCCCGAACCCGCAACGCATTATTCAGGCTTACAACCAGTCGGCCGCGACGCTGAACCTTGTGCGCGCCTTCGCGCATGGCGGTTATGCCGACCTGCACCGCGTCAACAAATGGATGCTCGATTTCGTGAAGGGCCACCCGATGTCGGAGCGGTATCGCGATCTGTCGGAGCGTATCGACCAGGCTTTGGCATTTATGGCAGCTGCCGGCATCACGGGCGAAAGCTCCCAGCAGATCCGCGAGGTTGAATTCTACACCTCGCACGAGGCGCTGCTGCTGCCCTATGAAGAAGCGCTGACGCGCGTGGATTCAACGACCGGCGAATATTACGACGTTTCCGCGCATATGCTGTGGATCGGCGACCGCACGCGCCAGCCCGACGGCGCACATGTGGAATTCCTGCGCGGCGTAAAAAACCCGATCGCCTTCAAATGCGGCCCCAGCCTGCCGGTCGACGACATGCTGAAGCTGATGGACATTTTGAATCCTGATAATGAGCCGGGCCGCCTCACCCTCATCTCCCGCATGGGTCATGACAAGGTTGAAAAGCACCTGCCCGAACTGATCCGCGCGGTAAAAAAATCCGGCCATAACGTCACATGGTCCTGCGACCCGATGCACGGCAACACGCGCACGGCCAGCAGCGGATACAAAACCCGCGAATTCGGCAATATCATGTCCGAAGTAAAACAGTTCTTTGACATTCACTATGCCGAGGGCAGCTATCCCGGCGGCGTACATTTCGAGCTGACCGGGCAGGATGTGACGGAATGCGTCGGCGGCGCGTACAAGATCACCGATGAAAACCTGAGCGAGCGTTACCACACGCATTGCGACCCGCGCCTGAACGCGTCGCAGGCTTTGGAACTCGCCTTCCTGATCGCCGACGAACTCCGCGGCCATTACGTGCGCAAGCGCGATGCGGCCGATGACGAAGGAGTGAAGGTGTAAGTGGGAAAACATTTCACCATCACCGCGGCGCAGCTGAACCCCACGGTCGGGGATATCTCGGGCAATATCAAAAAAATCCTCGATATCTACCAGAAGCACAAAAATCAGGCCGACCTGATCGTGTTTTCGGAGATGATCGTCACCGCCTATCCGACTGATGACCTGACGCTGAAGCCGTTCTTCATCGACCGCGTGATGAAGGGCGTTGCGAAACTGGCGCAGCAGATCGACGGTACAGGCGCTGGCATCGTCATTTCCGCGCCGTGGCGCGATCAGGGCAAGGTGTTCAACACCGCCCTTCTGATCCATGACGGCCAGATCGTGGCGAAGCGCTTCAAATGCCACCTGCCCAATTACGGCGTGTTCGATGAAGTGCGTTTGTTCTCCGCCGGTCACCTGCCCTTCCCCGTAGAATTCAAGGGCGCGAAGCTGGGCATCCTGACCTGCGAAGACATGTGGTTCCCCGATGTGGCATCTCATCTGCGAAAACACGAAGCGGAGATTTTGATTTCACCGAACGGCAGCCCGTTCGAAATGGGCAAAACCCATGTGCGCCTCGACCATGCGCGCAAACGTGTGTCGGAAACCGGCCTTGCCCTGTTCTATATCAATCAGGTCGGCGGGCAGGATGAACTTGTGTTTGATGGCGCTTCGTTCATCATGGATCACCAAGGCAAAGTACTGACACAATTCCCAAGCCATCAGGAATATGTCGTCACGACTATTTGGGAACAGGGCGTCGATCGCGTTTTCGTCTGCAAATCGGCGGAAGCGTCGCATAATCTGTATGCAGGATCGGAAGCGGTTTACCAGACGCTCGTCCTCGGCTTGCGCGACTACGTGAACAAGAATAATTTCCCCGGCGTGCTGCTGGGCATGTCGGGCGGTATCGACAGCGCGTTGTCGGCGGCGATTGCCGTCGATGCGCTCGGCCCCGACCGCGTGCAATGCTACATGATGCCGTCGCCCCATACCTCGCAGGAAAGCGTCGATGACGCGGCGGAATGTGCAAAGCTGCTGGGCATCAAGCATGGCAATATGCCCATCGACCACGCGATGAAAACCTATGCCGAGATGCTGAAAACATCGGCGAACCAGAGCCTGAGCGGCACGACAGCCGAAAACATACAGGCACGCACGCGCGGCATGCTGCTGATGGCGCTGTCGAACGCGACGGGATACATGGTGCTGTCCACCGGCAACAAATCGGAAATGTCGGTCGGCTATGCCACGCTGTATGGCGATATGTGCGGCGGGTATAACGTGCTGAAAGACGTTTACAAGATGATGGTGTTCGAACTGTCGAAATGGCGGAACGAAAACCATCCGGCAAACGCCAAAGGCCCCGCCGGCCGCGTGATACCGGAGCGCATCATCACCAAACCGCCATCGGCGGAACTCAGCCCCGGGCAAAAAGATGAAGACAGCCTGCCGCCCTATGCGGCGCTCGACGACATCCTGCATTGCCTGGTCGAGGAAGAAATGAATATCGACGCGATCGTGGAACGCGGCCATGCGGTGGAAACCGTAAATAAGGTCTGGAAACTGCTCGACCACGCCGAATACAAGCGCAGACAGGCCTGCCCGGGCGTCAAGATCAGCCGCAAGGCATTCGGCCGCGACAGGCGCTATCCGATCACCAACAAATTCACCGACCTGATTGTCGAGAATGGCTAAAAACTAAACGGTACTTCGAATTGGGCACTACAGTTGAAACAGGGGAGTTTCAAAAGTATGGAAGAGACGTTCGACGAGATCATCAAGGCGCAGGGCATCTACAAAAAGATGGTCGCCTGCGACAGTCCCGCCGCCTTCAAGAAGGTGTTTTCGGAAGCGATATATGCGTCTTCCCTCACCGATTTTTATCCCGTTGTGGTGCGCGCGCAAATCGCAGCCGCGCTGCTGGCGGCGCATGAACTGCGCGGCACCGAAGGTTTCGTGTTCGGCGATTACCTTTATAATTCCTTCGGCCTGCATCCGCATCACTTCCTGCAATCATCGACACAAAGCACCGCCGACATCATGGAGCGCGATCTTGGCGAGGTGGAGGGCATGTTCCGCGCCTTCGGTTACGCCATCGAACACGGCGTGGTTGCCAACCATCCGTCGGAGGGTGATGCGATGAAAGTCATCGATTTCATCGAAGCACGCCGCAAGAAAGCCGCTGAAAACGCTGCATAATTTCGTTTTTCTTGACTTGGTTGCTATTGTTATGTAAATAATAGGCTTCTGTTTTTCAGGAGCCCTATGTCGTCAAAGCTGTCACTCGCCTTCCGCAAAGCCGCATCGCGCGACGTTGACGCGCTGGTGAAGGTCTATGCGGATTCATTCGCCGACAAAAACGAAGCGACCGACCTGGACGGCTATATCCGCTGGAGCGTCGCCGACCGCGACTACCGCGTCATCATCGCCGAAACCGCAGACAGCAAAATCGCGGGCTTCGTGATGACGGAATTCAATTCATCGACGATGCGTAACGCTGTAAACGTGGCGCAGCTGGCGGTGTCGCCGGAATTCCAGGGGCAAGGTGTCGGCCGTGCGCTGCTGGAACAGGTCGAGGAAACCGCGCTGAAAAACGAATTCGACACCGTCACCCTGCAGGTGCGCAAAGGAAACACCAGAGCACGCGGCCTGTACGACAGCATGGGCTTCCGTGAAATGGGCGAAGAAAAGAAATATTACCGCGACGGCGAAAGCGCGATCGAGATGAAGAAATACCTGAACCCTGCGGTAGTGCCCAAGGCCTTCAGCATCCCCCGCTATTTCCGCCGCATGATCGGCATTTACGCTTAGCGGAAACCCAGTATCGGGCGCGGATCGACCAGCCCGGTTTTCGCCCCCAACAGCAGCGCCCCGATCACCACAAACGGAATGACCGCGATAAACGCCCTGCGCATATTGATCCGCCGCGAGGCCGAAAACGACCGCGCGACGTAAAACAGCGTCAGCCCCAGCGAAAACAGCGCCGCAACCAGCACGAAATACGGCGCCTTGTCATTGCCGCCATGCGCCAGCGCAACGGCGATGCCCGACAGTAAAACGGGCGCGAAACAGAAATTTTTCATCATTATTCGTTTATATACCGCGCCACAACAGGGTCAAGTGTGGCGATGAATTTATCGACGTTATCGGTGTATTCGCCTTCTTTACCAAGATCGTTGTTGATCGCGCCGTGGCCTTTTTTCACGGGGATAACCTGCGCCGGGATGCCAAGCGCGTTGCTTTTTTCCGCATATTCATCCGACTGGCCGCAGGGGTCGCCGGTGCGGCCGTCCGAACAGATGCTGAGCCACGGCGATGCTGTTTTATCCAGCTGATGGAACGGGGATGATGCGATCCAGTACGACTCCTCGTCGCCAAACGCCTCCGCATAGCGCTCCTTCATGAATTCGATCGGGTGGTTCATCTGCGTCACCACATTGGTCGTGCCGCTGTCGAGCGAGATGGTGCCGATCAGTTTTGTCACGCCCGCTTCCTGCCGCATTTTTGCATCGGCATTGACCAGCGACACCAGATGTGCGCCCGCCGAATGTCCCATCAGGATCACGCGCGACGCATCGCCGCCCCATTCTTCGGCATGTTTTTGCACATAGGCGACGGCGCGCGCCACATCCTTGCCCTGCTGCAGCGCCATACTGCCCTCCGACACCATCGGGTAATTGACGCTGACGTATAAAAATCCCTTGGCGGTGTAATGCTGCATTTTATTGCCGGTCATGCCGCGCGCGGTTTTGTCGCCCACGCACCAGCCGCCGCCATGCACCATGATGATGATCGGCGCCAGTTTTTCGATCTTGCGTTTCGGATAAAACACATCGAGTTTTTGCAGCGGCGCATCGCCATAGGCAACATCCACGATATCACCGGGCGTGCTTTTGGCGTTGACACCTTTGCCGCCGCGGCTCATCAGCTTATCGACCTGCGCCTTGCGGTCGGCGCAGGTGCCGCCGCCCAGCCCCTCCAGCAGCTTCTCGGTCAGACCCCCCTTCTGTTCGTCCGCGCCCTTTGCCTCGCGGCGCTTCATGAGCATTTCACGCAAGCGCCCGCCCTCGGCATCTGCCTGCGGCACGAAAACCGCAGCGGAAAAAAGGATGGAGAAGATAATAAGAATGCGAACCATGTGATACCTGCCTGTTGGATATAATACTGCCAGAATGCCCAAGCCCCTGTGAACAGTCATAAATTCCTGAATTTCCTTGATAATTTGCCATATAATCCACTTGGATTTTAAAGCCTATGTAGTATATTGGCTGTTCTGAATTTGAAGGGATTTAAAGACCATGACCGTCGCCGTAAGATTTGCCCCCAGCCCCACCGGAAAGCTGCATGTCGGCTCTGCGCGAACCGCGCTGATCGTCTGGCTGTGGGCGCGCAAGAACAAGGGCACGTTCATGCTGCGCATCGACGATACCGACCTTGTGCGCTCGACCGAGGAAAACGTCGAAGACATCATGTCCGGCATGAAATGGCTGGGCCTCAACTGGGACAGCTTCGCCCGCCAGCGCGACCGCGGCGAAGATTACGCACGCACGATCCAGAAACTGAAAGACAACGGCCGCCTCTACCCTTGCTATGAAACGGAAGAAGAGCTGGAGCTGAAGCGCAAGGTCCAGCTGAACATGAAACAGCCGCCGATCTATGACCGCGCCGCGCTGAAACTGACGGACGAGCAAAAAGCGAAATTCGAAGCCGACGGCATCAAGCCGCATTGGCGTTTCAAGCTGAACCACACCCCGATCATCTGGGAAGACCTCGTGCGCGGGCATGTGGAATTCGACGGCAAGGATATGTCCGACCCCGTGCTGGTGCGCGCCGACGGCCGCCCGCTCTATCACATCTGCTCCGTCATCGACGATATCGATTTCGGCGTGACGCACATTGTGCGCGGCGAAGACCATGTGACCAACACCGCAACGCATGTGCAGATGTTCGAAGCACTGGGCGCCAAGCCGCCGCAATTCGCGCACGTCACCCTGCTGGGCGACATGGAGGGCGGCAAGCTGTCGAAACGCAAGGGCGGCTTCGGCATCAAATCGCTCCAGCATGAAGTCGGCATCGAGCCGATGGCGCTGATCTCCCTCGTCTCCCGCATCGGCACGTCGGACCCCATCGAGCCGCTGTTTACGATGCAGGAAGTGATCGACAGCTTCGACTTCGCCAAATTCTCGCGCAACCTGCCGAAGTTTGATGAAGACGAACTGTACCGCCTGAATGCCAAGATTTTGCACCAGACGCCGTTCAGCGCTGTGAAGGAACGCCTTGCAGCGCAAGGCTTGGGTGAAATTGACGAAGCCTTCTGGAACGCCGTACGACCGAACCTCGAGGTTCTCGGCGACATCAAGGATTGGTGGCATGTGGCCAAGGGCAATGTCACGCCCGTCATTCAGGACGCGGACTTTGCCAAGACCGCAGCCGAACTCCTCCCCCCTGCGCCGTGGGATAACACGACATGGCAAAAATGGGTCGAGGAAATCAAGCAAAAGACCAACCGCCGCGGCAAGGAACTGTTCATGCCGCTCCGCTGCGCCATCACAGGCCAGGAACACGGCCCCGACCTGAAAGACCTGCTGCCCCTGATCGGGCGCGAGCGGGTTTTGGAGAGGCTGAAGGCGGCTTGATAAATGGCCGGCACCAACACCGCAAAAGAAAATACCAAAGCCATCCCCCTCGCACCCGCCGTGATCCTCGTGCGGCCGCAGCTGGGGCAGAATATCGGCATGTGCGCTCGGGCGATGCTGAATTGTGCGGTGACGGAATTGCGGATCGTGAAGCCGCGCGACGGCTGGCCGAACCATGACGCGACGGCGGCGGCATCGGGCGCGATCGAGCTGCTGGAAAAAGCGAAAATTTACGAGACGACGGCGGAGGCCGTAGCCGACCTTGAATTCGTGGTGGCAACAACGGCTCGCGAACGTGGCATCGTGAAGGATATTTACACGGCGGAGGCGGCGGCGAAGGAAATCCGCGCACGTAACGTGAACAACCAGAAATGCGGCATCATGTTCGGCCCGGAACGCACCGGGCTGGAATCCGACGATGTGGCGCTGGCATCCGCCATCGTTAACATCCCGCTCAACCCCGGCTTTTCATCGCTTAACTTGGCGCAGGCTGTGCTGCTGACCTGTTACGCTTGGCTGAACGCCGATAACCCGTTCCGCGAAGAACAGGTCGTGCCCGACCTTGGCGATACCGCGCCCGCGACCAAGGGCGATGTCGAAAATTTGATGAAGCATCTGGAAGACGATCTGGACACCGGCGGTTTCTTCCGCAGCCCCGAACAGCGCCCCACCATCTTGCGGAACATCGGCAATTTTTTTCACCGCTCCGGCATGACGCAGCAGGATGTGCGCACGATGCACGGCATTTTTTCCTGCCTGACGGGAAAGCGGATGAGAAAGTAACCGAAGTATTTTAGAGGTGCAGTCCGGGATCTTTTTTCTTCGGTGCCGGCGGCACATCGCTGATGTTGCCATCCACATGCCTGCGATAGGATTCCGCGAATTTCTGGCGCAGACTCGGCACGCGCTCCAGTAGCTGTGAAAATTTCGGAGATTCCGCGAAATCGCGCATATCGACGTTCATGGCAGCCTGCACGGCTTCTTCCGCACGCTCGCGCTTGGCACCCAGAGCTGCGAAAAACTCGGCGTTTTCTTTTTCCAGTTTTTCCTTGGTGTTTTCTACGCGCTTGTCGCCTGTAATCCAGCCCACGACAATGCTCGGCGCGAGAAACACCCATGATGCAGGAACGCCGAACAGCGCCACAGAAACGATATCGAGCGCAAGATTTGTGCCGATTACTGCGCCGAAATAGCCGCCCAGCCATTTGCTTTTGGCTTGCGACTTGATATCGCCAGTGGCGGTATCGATAAAAGTATCAATCGCCTGCTTCTGGTCTTCCAGCTTCAAAATCTTGTAGGCGGGGTCGCGGCTTTGCAAAGCTTCCTCGTAACGCGCATCCAGCGTACGCAGGATTTCCTGTTTCGCTTCCGCTGCCTTGGCTTCCGCCGCTTCGCGCCGTTTTTTGAAGAACATGTGCAGACCCTTCCCTGTTAAAGCCTGAAACCCGTGCCGTCGTTTTTCGGCGGCGGCGTGATGCCAGGTTCGCCGACATCTGTAAGCGTCTTTTTCAACGCCGCCATGAAATGTTCACGCAGGCCCGGTATCGCCTGCAACGTATCGAATTTCGGTGACGCGGCGAGCTCCCTGATATTCAGGCCTACGGTTTCGCCTGTCGCCACTGTAATATCTGCCTGCTGCTGTGTCAGCGCATCGAAAAACGGCTGCAATTCTTTTTCCATGCGCGCCGCATGGGCGGCGCCGCGTTTTTCGCCCAGATACATACCGCCCATAATCGCCGGTATCATCGGCAACACCATCAGCGCAGGTGCTGCCGCAAGCACGCCGATAGTGACGGCCGCCGCACCTAACGACCCGAAAGTGACTGTCAGATAAGGGAGCACCAGCTTGGCCGAGCTTTTGCTATGGATTGCCGTCTTCGCGATGGTTTCGACGTTATCGACAACCTCGCGCAACTGGTCGAGCTTGACGAGCCTGTCTGCCACATCGGGCGTATTCACCGCTTCATCAAATGCGGCACGCAGGTTATCCAACACCTGCAAGCGGGCGGATGCGGCTTCGGCGCGCTTTTCCTCTTTTGATTTCCACAGTTTCATACTGTCTCCGGCTGTTGTTACGGATAATAAAGCCCGTGCCCGCCGTGTCAAGACAACAAAAAAGCCGCCCCTTGCGGAGCGGCCTTTTGCTGGAATTCTATCCGGATTAGCGGGAGTAGAATTCGATGATCAGGTTCGGTTCCATACGGACAGGGTACGGGACTTCTTCGAATTTCGGGCCGCGGACGAATTTGCCGGTGCCTTCTTTGTGGTTCACTTCGAGGTAGCCCGGCACTTCGCGGTCGGGAGCATCGACTGCCAGCACGACGAGCGCGAGCTGCAGGGATTTTTCCTTCACTTCGATCACGTCGCCGTCTTTCAGCTGCAGCGAGGGGATGGTGACGCGTTTGCCGTTCACTTTCACGTGGCCGTGGTTCACGAACTGGCGTGCGGCGAACATGGTGGGGACGAATTTCATGCGGTACATAACGGTGTCGATGCGGCGTTCCAGCAGTTCGACCAGGTTGTGACCCGAGTCACCCTTGCGGCGGCGCGCTTCTTCGTACAGGCGATAGAACTGGCCTTCGCCGATGTTCGCGTAGTAGCCGCGAAGTTTTTGTTTTGCGAGCAGCTGGATCGCGTAGTCGGTCGGCTTCTTGCGGTTCTGGCCGTGCTGGCCGGGGCCGTATTCGCGTTTGTTGTAGGGGGATTTTGCGCGGCCCCAGAGGTTTACACCAAGGCGGCGGTCGATTTTGTGTTTAGCCTGCGGACGTTTAGCCATTTATCGTTTCCTTCTAAAGATGTTTTACATCGTTCTTACAATTGTCCCGGTAGTTCGGCCCTCCGACGGAGGCGACGTGGTCAGGGCAAAGCAGCCCCTCCCCTCATTCCCGGGAATGTGAGCGAATATAAGGGTTTCTGCGGGATTGTCAATCTGATAATTATGAATAAAAGTAATAAATGGCCAGTAAATTCAACACCTTGTAAGCCAGTAACAAGAAAATACGGACTAACGGCCCAATTTAGGCGGCTTTCGTGACTTCAGAATCTTCATCGCCTGCTCCGTCCGGTCCTTCATATGGCGCGGGTGCTGATCGATCGGCGTGGCATCGCGATAGGCGCTGCCGATCCATTGATGGTCGAGATAGCTCATATCCGCCGGCGGGTATTTCAGCTGCGCGTCATGTTCCAGCTGTTCGATCTTTGCCAATGCCTCTGCCTCCGGCAGAGCCTCGGAAATCAACGCGGAGTAAGAGCCTTTGTCGTAGAGGTGATGTTCGCGTATCCAGTATCCCGGCTGGTTGAAGGCGGGATCCATCGACCAGAACAGGTTGCTTTTCTGGTTGTCGCGCTGCGCCTTGTACGCGGCGGTGCGCCAGATTTTGCGGTCGTCGGTCAAGGCGCCGGTGCCGGCGGTTGCGGCGGTTTTGCGCAGATGCGCTGGCCTTTGGGTTGCGTCGCGCGGGTGAAACGCTGTTTCAACCCTTTGACGCGTTCGATCACCGATTTGCCGAAGGATTGCGGCGCAGGTTTGGCTTCGGACGTTTTCGTCACATGCTGCTCGACTTCGGATTTCAGCGTGCCGGCGATGAAATGCCCGAACATTTTGAAATCGCTTTTCAGCGACCAGAGCGGATAAGTGAATGTCGCGGGCTTGTTGCGCTCCACAAAGGCATGCGCCGTCCATGCCAAACCGTAACCGGCGGCGACAGCGGCGACGGGCAGCCACCATTGGCCGGTCACGACCGCCGCGCCCAGCAGGGCAATGCTTGCGCCCGTGCCAGCAATGTGTATGGCGCGCGTCAATGGCTTCGCATGTTCGTTCAGGTAATACGGCCAGAATTCCTTGAACGATTTGATGCGGTCGGTCACGGGTTTGCCTTCGGGTTGCGGTTGAAACGCGGGCCTTTGTTTGCGGGCAGCGCGACGCGTTCCTGCTCTACCTGATAAACGCTCGGCAATTCCTTCATCAGTTTGGCGAAGTAACGGTCGCATTTCACTTTCGCAAAACCGCTGGCAAGGATGCCGCGCGTTTCGATCTGCACTTCCGCGCCGTGTTTTTGTGCAAGGCGGCGGATCGCGCGCACCATTTTATCGGTTGCCTGCGATTTTGCCTCCGCCACGCTCCCGAATTCGGCGGCAAGCCCGCCCGGCTTGCGGCGCGGCAGTTTTGCCATCACTACATAGCTGTCCGGCAATACCGATGACTGAGACGGTTTTGCCATGATCAGATACGCGGCCCGCCCGGCGATTTTTTCTTGGCCGGATAGACGTGGTTTTCTTTTTCAACACCACCGACATAGGGCAGCGTCTTGATTTTGGCGGCAAAGGCATCATCGCAGGTCAGCATCGCGACGCCGATCATGGTGAATTTGTTGCCCCATTTCACGTCGGCTTCGCGACCTTCGGCTTTGATCAGCTTATCGACTTCGGCGACCATGTCGAAAAAATTCGCGTCCTGCGCGGCGGTAATGACATAGCTGTTTGGTACAGTCGCGGGGCCGCGCGGACGTGCGGGATCGTGGACCATAAAATCCTCCGGAATTAAAATTGATTGATACCTTGGTAACCCCTATTTCGGGGTTAATCAAGAGGGGTATAAACCCGATATTTGTCAGTTATTTAACAGCAGCCTTGTGCAACTTACGCTCATGGGTGGCAAGATAGATTCCAGCGAGCACCAGCACCACCGCCCCAGTCACCTGCGGCGATCCGGGGATTTTATCCCACAGCACAAGATCCAACAGCATGACCCAGATCATGCCCGAATACTGGAACGGCACGACGGTCGATGCCTTGGCGTATTTCAACCCCAGATAAATCATGGCAAGCGATGCCGCATCCAGAACGCCCAGCCCCATCAGCAGCGCCCATTCGCGTGGCGCCGCAGGTAACACGATGCTGTCATGAAAAAACAGGCCGGATAGCGCGAACATGCCGATATAAAATAAAAACGGAAACGACCATGTGCTTTCAGTATCAGAGAGCCTCCGCACGATCACCTGCGTTGTCGCGAACAGGAATGTGCCCGCAATCATCCGCAGGATGTAAGGCATTTGCGACGGGTCAAAGGCGGCCGCAAGGCCATTCGGCTGCTCCGCAACCATGGCATAGGTGACCGCGCCGAAACCGGCCAGCACGGCAGCCGCCTGCGGAAACCCTATTTTTTCTTTCAGGAATACGGCCGACAACAGTGTAATCATCAGCGGTCCTGTAAAGGCGATCAGGTACGCCGTCACCAGCGGCAGATGCGGATAGGCCGGAAAAATCATGAAGGCCGCCGCCACATTCAGGATCATCAGCACCAGCTGCATGAATTTGCGAGGGCGCAGGCCCTTTAAGTCTTTCTGCTGCGCGGCGACAAAGAACATGCAGATCATGCCCACCAAACCGTCGAAGAACATGACTTGCGGCGCGCCATATCCCAGTTCCTGCACATATTTATTCAGCGCGGAAAACAGCGAAAGAATAAAATAGGCGGCAAGCGTCAGCGAAATGCCCGCGGCGGGAATATGCTGGCGCGCCATTACTCCGCCGCCGCAATCTGGCGCAGCACAGCCGCAGATTCAGCACGCACGCCCTGCGGTACAAATGTCGTTTCTTTCGGCGAACGGCCGGTGAGCGTCTTGTAGAATACAAGCGCGGCAAGATACGTGCCAGGGATGGACGGATGATGGCTGTCCGCTTCATACAGCGGCCATTTCGAATTCTGTTTCAGCAAGGCGGCATAGGCATGGCCGACAGGTGCAACCTGCGCCTTCAACTGCACAGCCAGCGCGGATGCTGCGGCAAAATTTTTGTCACGCATGTTTTTCGGCGATTTCAGGTAGCCGTAGCGTTTATCGGTGTACCAGAAACTGCCGGGCTGACGTTCCCATGTTTCGAAGATGACGGGCTTCGCGCCGGCCTTGTCGATGGCCTCGCCCCACAGACGCGCAGATGTCGCCGTATCCTCGACGGTTTCGGGCAGCTGCGCCCAGAGGCTTTGTTCCTGTAACACGACAAAATCGCGGCGGCCGATATAAAGCTCGCCGCGCAGTTTTTCGTCGGCCCATAATTGCTTGAGAGTTGCGCCATTTTTGGCAGCCGCCTGCGCCTTGATCTGCGCCCCCTTTCCTGATGCCGCTATTTTTTCCAGCATGCCCGGCAAGTCGTTACGCAGGGTATAGCTGTTGCCGACAAACAGAACATTCAGCGTTTCCGCCCGTACGGGCGTTACGGCCAGCAGCACAAAAAGCAGCGCGAAAACAACCCGCATCAGAACGTCGTCCCATAGACCAGCACGCAACCCGCCAGCAGGGTTGCCACAAAAATACCCATCGCGCGGCTGTCGCTGCGATGCACCTCGTCGTATTTGCGGTCATGCACCAGCTGCGACACGCGCGCGACCTGCATCATGGTGGCGATGATAAAGGCATAGGACAGCAGGTATACCTTGTCTGTCATCAGCAGGTAATCCACCTCCGGCAGCGAGCTTGCGGATGTCAGCTGCAGCGCGACCAGCGTCAGCAGCGCAGTGATCGCAACGCCCAATCGGCCCTCGATATAGGCCGGATGCACGAAAAATACGACGCCTGTGCAAAGCAGCACCAGCAGCACCGGCATGAAAACCTTAATCCCCGTCGCCAGCGGCGGGCGGTGGATGGGCACGGAAATGACCGCGCGCGAATAAACAGCGGCTTCCGGCTGGCTGATATCCCCGAAATTGGTGGGATACAAATATCCCTCCACCTCCAGCCGGGGCGTGCCGACGATGAAGCCGGACAAACGGATATGCTTGTTCAGCGTCACGGGCGTAATGGCCTTGTTATCCGGCACATACACCAGTTCTTTTGTTGAATGGACGGTGTCCTCCATCGCCATCACCAGCTGCTGCCGGTCGAAGGGGTATTGCTGCAGCGGAAACTTGGCGCTGAATTCACCCTGCTGCCGCACGACCATATACAAGGATCCGTCCGGCATTTTTTGCGGCGCGTCATAAGCAGGCGTGCGCACATGTTCAGACGGGTTGAAGGCGTTCATGAATTCATAGGTTTTGGACGGATCGATGGCAGGATCTTTCCAGCGGAACCATACATACAAATCCAGCCTGTAACTGTCCGTCTGCAGGTTGATCGCCTGAATGTCATTTATATATGTGCCGACCATGACCCTGTCGGCCTCCGCCCGCGCGGGCGATGCCAGAAGGAGAACGAACAGAAAACTAAGGATGAAACGCATTATGGCCACCTTTGCGGATGTATCTGAAATATGTACCACAAAATGCCGGCCGACTGCCATATAGACAGGAATGTAAGTGTTCTAAGTTCCTGAATTCCCATAGTTGCCGGACAGCCCGGAGCAAATATGAACGACTACTGCGCTATAACGGGAAATGGTTGATGCTAAGATAAATGGCCAGCAAGGGCACCACATCGGCCACGTTCTCTTTCAAAAAATACCCCGAAATGCCGTGTGCATATGCGGCTGAAACATCGGCGCTGCGTTTTGATGTCGATAGTATGAAGGCAGGAGAATCTTGCAGCATGGGCTCGCGACGTATTTTCTCGAGGAACTCAATGCCATTCATCTGCGGCATATTCATATCGACAAGCATGACGCAAGGCAGCGTGATTTTTTCTTGCCCCTGACATTCAGCACCACATAACATAGCCAACGCGTCTGCACCGCAGCGGGCATGAAAAATGCGGTTAGGCACGTTGTTTTTCCTGAATGCGCGGCGCACCATTTCAACATCAATCTCGTCATCTTCGATGACCAGCACATTTACAGGGTGCGTCGGGGTACTTGCTATCATGGCATGCCCCATGCTTTCGGCCATGTGAAGCGAAATACTGCTCCCTCGCCCTCTTTGGATTCCACGGTAATATCGCCGCCACAGCTTGTCAGGATTTTTTTGACGACAGCCAGCCCCATGCCGCTGCCCTCCTTTTGGTCCCGCGGCTTCAGCGTCTGGAACATCTCGAAAATACGCGCATGGAATTCCGGCGCGATACCGGGGCCGTCATCCCTGACCGTAAAAACGTAATTTTTTCCTTCGGCGACCACGTCCATTTCAACAGCGCCGTCCGCGCGTTCATGATGCTTGATGGCGTTGTTCAACAGGTTATAAAGCACCTGCTGCAGCGGCAGCGCGCGGAGCGACAACCCTGCAAAACCGGGCCCGATCTTGACCGAAAAACCTTCTGGCGGCATAGCAAGCGCCACAACATCCTCCGCCAGCGCCCGCCCTTCCATCACATCGCCGGGAGACGACTGTATCTTCGTGCTGATTTTCGAGTATTCCAGCGTATCATCCAGCAGCTTTTCCATGCGACGGACGCGCTTGCGCAGCTCGTCCATATATTCAAGGCTTTTTCCCTGCAGCGCACTGCCCAGCTCTTCCGCAATCCAGCCGGACAGGTTATGGATGCCGCGCAGCGGCGTTTTAAGGTCATGGGAGCAAATATAAGCGAATTTTTCCAGTTCATCGTTCGACTGCCGCAAGACTTCGTTTAGTTTCAATATCTCCATGCGCTGCACATATACATCCAGATAGACCTTTACCTTGCTGCGCAAAATGTCGGGGTTGATCGGTTTGAAGATGTAATCGACCGCGCCGATTTCGCCCGCGCGCGACGCATATTTTTCATCCTTGCTGATCGCGGTTGCGAAAATGATCGGTGTGCCGCGCATGGATTCATTTTCCTGCATCCGCGACGCTGTTTCAAAACCGTCCATGACAGGCATCTGCACGTCAAGGATCACCACCGCAAAGCTGTGTTCCTGCATCAATGCAAGTGCCGCGCTACCCGAGGCAGCAGTGAAAATCTTTGCCGGCAGGCTTTTCAGCACGGCTTCAGTGGCAAACAGGTTTTCATACCGGTCATCGACGATCAATATATTGGCCGCTTCATGGTCCATCGCCTGCTCCCCGCTATGTTGGATATTTGAATAACCCGCTCAATTCAGAGAACAACTTATATCATGCATTAAAAAGATTAATTACCACCTAAGGTAGTATATATAATTTAACAATTTGATAAAATTTTTCTGCATACAGATGCTTTTAGAAAATGGTGGGCCCGGAGGGACTTGAACCCCCGACCAAGCCGTTATGAGCGGCCCGCTCTAACCAACTGAGCTACAGGCCCGTGCGCGTGAACCGACTATATCATAAAGCCGCCGCCGGATAAAAGCGGGATTGTTACAGGCGGATCAAGGGCTTGGCATCGCCCTTATACCGGCGGTCCAGAAGTTTGCCGACCAGCCACCACAGCAGGCTGACAGCTGCAATCGACACATAACCATCGACCGCGTAATGAAACCCGAAATAGACCGATGCGAAAAAGATCGAAGCGCAAAAGACAGATGCCGCAACCGTCGAGCGCCAGCCGATCTGCCATGCATACAAAACCATCAGCCATGAAATCGCCACATGCAGGCTGGGCATGGCGGAGAGCGCGTTCACATTTACCATGTTGCCATTCGTCGCCCATTTCAGCAGCAGCGTGCGGGAGTAATTTGCGATCGGGAATTCCGTTTCGCCATGCGCCATGAAATGCGACACAAGACCGGCATAGGGATCCGCAAGCGCCGGATAGAAATCGTGAAAGAACAGCGGCCCAACCGATGAAAACGCGAGCGCCATGGCGGAGCCGATCACGGCCCAGCTGAGGAAGAAGCACCAATAGAAACGCAGACGCCTGTGCCGCTGCGTATCGAGGAACAGGTTATATGAAAGCCCGATATACAGCACCACGAACCAGACATAATAAACGAGGTCGAAATAGGTCGAGAGGCCGAGGTTGAGGCTGTCGGCCGCCGGTATGACGAATTCATGCGGATAACGCCCGAAATGCAGCAGCTTGTCCCACGCTGCCAGCACCGGATCCCAGCTGTAGGGATTAACAAAGGCGATCAGCGATTTCTGGATGAAGAAAAAATTGATCGCGTACAGCACAGGCATGCCGACGCAGGCATAGGCGAACAGCTCGCCCTTGGCATAGGCGCGCGCGGTCGCCATAAAATACGCCTTCGCATTGTCGCCGCGCTCCTCGAAACTGCCCTTCACCGTCGCAAAGCGGTGTACGAAAACCCATATCGACATCGCCGCCAGCAACAGCAGGCATTTAAAGGTCACCAGCAGCATCGCCCAGCCCACACGCATGAACTGATTGAAAGGCACGGCGAAAATGACCGTTTCGGCCAGAATAGCCAGCACATATATCATCGCAACGATATAAAGCGGCTTGTATGCGCGCCATGCGTCGCCGAAGCGGTCCTGTGTCATGCGGCATCCTCCAGCGAGCGGCCTTTATGGCGTACCAGCATTTTTCCGGCAACCCACCAGATCAGGCTGGTGACGGCGACAGACACATAGGCATCGACCGCATAATGGAAACCAAGGTAAATGGAACCCAAATACATCAGCACAAAAAACGGCAGCGCCAGCATGAACGGCCCGCGGCCAAGGCTGCGCGCATACATCACCATGATCCACGACACAGCCAGATGCATGCTGGGCATGGCCGACAGCGCGTTGGGATCGAAAATGCGGTCGTTATGCGCCCAGCCCAGCAGCAGTTGCCGCGTTTTGGCGGCGAACAGGAAACCCGTATTGCTCAAAGCGTCCATGTTCTGCACGATGGGCGTGTAAATATCGGGCAGCGCAGGATAGAAATCATGAAAAAACAGCGGCCCGACCGAGCTGAAAACCGTCGCGCCGATTGTACCCAACACAATCCATGACAGCAGATACGTCCACAGGAAACGCAGGCGGCGGTATAAACTGGTTTCCACGAACATCGTGTATCCGGTAACAAAGAACATGACCAGCAGCCATAACGCATAGGCGGCATCCAACACGCGGCCTGCGCCGATCATGTTGGTTGCGGGGATAATCCATTCATGCGGGAAAAACCCGAAATGCAGCGCCTTGTCCCACGCCGCGAAGACAGGATCCCAGCCCGCCTGCACATAAGGATTGACGGTATTGATCAGCGATTTGCTGACGAAGAAAAAATTATCCGCCGACATCGCAAGGAAGGCCATGCAGGCATAGGCCCAGCGTCTGCCCTCCAGATACGACCGCGTCACGATATCCAGCTGTCCCGACGCGGTTTTCCAGCGGCGCAAAAATCCGCCTGTTTTTTCTCCGGCCATAAAGAATTGCAAAAACGCGAAAATATACATGCCGGCCGCGAAAGTGATGAAGATCATCACCGACATGAATATGTATCCGAAAATGTGCATCAGGTTCGATGGCGGCACGCGGCAATAAAACGCCTCGGCCAGCACAGCCGCCGCATAAATAGCGGATACTGCCAGGGCGAAACGATGGTCGCGGAGCGCATCTTTCCACGGTGTCGCCGTCATGCCGCGGCCTCCGGCTTTCGGTGATGGCGGTCAAGGTATTTTCCCATGCCCCACCATAGCAGGCTGACCGCTGCGATGGAAACATAGCCGTCGATGGCGTAATGGAAACCGAAATAAATCGCGCCGGCAAAAATAACCGCACAGAAGGCAAGCGCCGCCACGAACGGCACTTTCCCGAAACTGCGGGCATAAAGGACGAACAGCCAGCACATCGCAATATGCATGCTGGGCATCGCGGAAATGGCGTTCGGGTCGATCAGCGTATTGTTGTCATGCCAGCGCAGCAGCAAACGGCGCGCGGTATCGGCCAGCAGCGGCGACTGGTTGTGCAGGGCCTGCATGTTGACCGTGATAAATTCGTACGGATTGGCGGCCGACTTAAAGAACGTAGCGAAGAACACAGGCCCGACCGAGCTGAAAACCGTCGCCGCAACCGTGCCCAGCAAGGCCCAAGACAGGAAATAAACCCATAAAAACCGCAGACGACGATGCAACTGACGGTCGGCAAAAATGCAGAACCATGCCACGACCGTCATCACGATCAGCCAGCCGTAATAGGCACGGTCAAGCAGCAGCCCCAGATCAAACCGGTTAACGGCAGGGATGATATATTGATGCGGGAATGCCCCCAAATGCAGCAGCCTGTCCCAGCCGGAAAAATCAATATCCCATGACAGGTTTGAAAACGGATTGATTGTTGCAATCAGCGATTTGGAAACCAGAAAGATATTGCCGGAGGCAAGAATAACAAAACCAAGGCACGCCCCCGCAAATTGCTCTCCCGCGACATATTTCCTGGCGGCATCATCCAGCCGCGCTAACGCCTGCCCTTTCGGGGATGTCAGCAGGAACGCCGCCCCCGCCCCCGCATACATGCCGACGACGAAGATGACCATCGCCGACGCAGACAGGACAAAATAACGTGCCACGACCGCCAGATCCTGCGCGCCCGCACCTGCATACAATGCTTCGATAAATACAGCGGCAGCATAAACCACGACAGCGGCAAGCAGCGGCCAATGGCAACGCAGCGTGTTTTTCCATGCGGCGTTCATGCCTGCACCTTTTTCCGTGCATATTTTCCGGCCAGCCACCACATCAGCGACATGGCGGCGATGGAGAAATAACTATCGACCGCATAATGAAAACCGAAATAGATGGAGCTGATGACAATCCCGACGGCGCAGAACAGTGCGATGCCGAACACCGCGCGATTGATGCCCCAGGCATACAATACGATCAGCGTCGAGGTCGCGGCATGGAGACTGGGCATGGCCGACGGCGCGTTCGGCACTAGTTGCGCCTTGTGCCGGTACCAGAGCAGCAGGTTATCGTAGAGGAAGTAAAAACCGCCGACTTCATCGCGGTGGCGCGCGAAATAATCGGATAGCGGCTTATAAATATCCGGCAACTGCGGATAGAGGTCGTGATAAAAAATCGGCCCCGCCGATGAAAAATACGTCGCGACAAAGCCGCCCAGCAAACACCACCCCAGCACGTAGCAAGACACGAAACGTAGGCGGCGCGCGCGGTCACGTTCGCAAAACAGCGCGTAACCGAGCGCGACATACATAAAGAAAAACCAGCCGACATAAAACAGCTGTAAAACCGTATCCAGCCCACGATCGCCAAAAACCGCCAACAGCCATTCATGCGGATATCGGCCAAAATGCAGCGATTTGTCGAGGCCGGCGAAGAACGTATCCCAGCTATACGGATTGGCGAAGCGGATCGTCGCCTTTTGCATGATAAAAAACAGCGATTCAAAACAGGCAAGGAAGCCAAGGCAGGCGCCGGCAAACATCGGCCCGTTGAAATACTGCTTTACCCAAGCTTTATACGCCGGAATTTCATTCGCGGGCGACCGCCACACCTCGCGGAAAAACCCGCCAATCATGACCAGCGCGAGGAACAGCGCAGACAGACCCAGCACATGGCGGATGGCCAGCCATATCCAGCCGAACAAACCGGATGGCGACAGCCCGAAATGCAGGATTTGCGCGCAGCAGAGGATGACGTAAGCAAAACCGAACAGCAGCAGGGCCCGGTAATCGCGCCATGCTTCTGCAAACGATTGCTTCATGGGCAGAACCCCGACTTAGGTGTCGAGGAAGCTTCTGAGCTGGCGTGAGCGGCTGGGGTGTTTCAGCTTGCGGAGCGCCTTCGCCTCGATCTGGCGGATACGCTCGCGCGTGACGGAGAACTGCTGGCCGACTTCTTCCAGCGTGTGGTCCGTGTTCATGCCGATGCCGAAACGCATGCGCAGGACGCGCTCCTCGCGCGGGGTCAGCGTCGCCAGCACGCGCGTGGTCGTTTCGCGCAGGTTGGCGTGAATGGCGGCTTCCACCGGCAGGATCACGTTCTTGTCCTCGATGAAATCGCCGAGCTGGCTGTCTTCCTCGTCGCCCACGGGGGTTTCGAGCGAGACGGGCTCTTTCGAGATTTTCATCACCTTGCGGACTTTGTCCAAAGGCATGCCGAGGCGTTCAGCAAGTTCCTCGGGCGTCGGTTCGCGGCCGATTTCGTGCATCATCTGGCGGCTGGTGCGCACCAGTTTATTAATCGTCTCAATCATGTGCACGGGAATACGGATGGTGCGGGCCTGGTCGGCGATCGAGCGCGTGATCGCCTGGCGGATCCACCAAGTCGCATAGGTCGAGAATTTATAGCCGCGGCGATATTCGAATTTATCAACCGCCTTCATCAACCCGATGTTGCCTTCCTGAATGAGGTCAAGGAATTGCAGGCCGCGGTTGGTGTATTTTTTGGCGATCGAAATCACGAGGCGCAGGTTGGCCTCGACCATTTCCTTCTTCGCCTTGCCGGCTTCGCGTTCGCCCTTCTGGATCGTATGGACGATGCGTTTGAATTCGAGCAACGGCAGGCCGGAGGACAGCGCGATTTTCTCGATATCGTCGCGCAGGGTCTTCACGTCGTCCTTGTGCTTCTCGCCGAATTTTTTCCAGCCTTTGCCGGGCAGTTTCGCAACGTTCGTGAACCAGCGCGGATTGTTTTCGTTGCCCGCCCATTTTTCAAGGAAGTCTTCACGTCCCACGCCGCAAGCGACGGCATGGCGCATGATCTGGCCTTCGAGACCCAGCGTCTTGCGGTTCATGTTGTAAAGCTGTTCGATCAGCTGTTCGGAGCGATAGACGTTCAGGCGAACGGACTGCATCAGCTCGACCAGCTCCGCCTTGCAGCGGCGATAGCTTTCGTTCAGGCGTTTCGGAATTTCCTTGGTCTTTTCGAGCGCTTCGCGGCGATCTTCCAGCACCTTGGCGAGTTTCTTGTGCGCCTTGGTGATCATCTTGAATTTTTCGATGATCTGGGGCTTCAATTCTTCTTCCATCGCGGCGAGCGACAGGCTGCTTTCGTCCTCTGCCTCGTCGTAAACCGGTTTCGGTTCTTCATCGTCGATGATGATGTCGTCTTCGCCTGCGGCTGCGGCTTTCTTGGCTTTCGCCTTTTTGCGCGCTTCTTCTTCCTTCAGGCGTTCCTTTTCTTTCTTCTCGAGCTTTTCGGCGACAGCGGCCTGAATGGCCTTTGCCTTCGCGCTGATGCCGGCATCGTCGCCCGATGCGGGCGCAGCAGATTCAGCGGGTGGCTCGCCTTCGGTATAGGTCGCTTCAAGGTCGATGATGTCGCGCAGCAGCATCTCGCCGTTTTCCAGCGCCTTGTGCCACGTCATGATCGCCTGAATGGTCAGCGGGCTTTCACAGATGCCGCCGATCATCATGTCACGGCCGGCCTCGATGCGTTTTGCAATCGCAATCTCGCCTTCGCGCGACAGCAGCTCGACCGAGCCCATTTCGCGCAGGTACATGCGCACGGGGTCGTCGGTGCGGCCAAGGTCGGTTTCAGCCAAATTCCCTGCGGCTTCTTCGCCGTCTTCGGATGCGGGTTTCGCTTCGGCTTCTTCGCCGTCGGGTTCTTCCTCGACCATGTTGATGCCGATATCGGACAGCATCGACATTGTTTCATCGATTTGGTCGGAAGTATATTCGCCCGGCGGCAGCAGCTTGTTCACTTCATCATAAGTGACATAGCCGCGCTCTTTGCCCTTGGCGACGATCTTCTTGACGGCTTTCGCAAGCGCGCCCTGGGCCAGACTGTCGTCCGCTTCTTCCGCGCCTTCGATTTCCTGATCTTCGTTTGCTTTTGCAACCATTCGGTATTACGCCTCTTTCCAGCGGTCCTTGTCCTGACCGCGCGTGTACGCCTCCAGCCACCCCTGACGGACTACATCAAGCGACTGTCCGGGTTTGGCAAAACCTGCATATACATACAGAGAATTATCGAATAACGCATCGAGAATCTCGCCATGACCCAGTTCATTAAGATGTTTCTTAACTGCCTGATAGTCAAGGTATATCCCCGTATTTTCTTCGCTGTCGTGCCATCCGGCTAAAAACGCGGTGAGCGCCTGCCGCAACTGGTCATAACCTTCATGGGGAATATTGACCATGCCGAACTGCTCTCCGAACTCTTCGAATAGCTCGGGGTAATTGATGATACAGGCCAGCAGCGCCTTCTCCCGCAGCAGCTTGGATGTGCGGACAGGCTTCGCCTTGACGTTCAATGGCCGGTAGGGCGTATGCGCACCCGGAGCCAGTTTTTTACCTTTAAAAAAGCCCGTCTGCATCTGCGGGCGCGCCTGTTCAGCTCGTGAACTTTTACTAAAAAATACTTCGCTAACCTTTTGACCTATTTCATGAATAAAGAATTCCTGAACCGACATATCCGATATCTGGCGCGCACGTTTTTCAAGCGCGGCGCGGAAACCGGCCTTGCCTTCCGGTTGCGAGAAATTGCGGTCTTTTGACTCCTCCAGCCACATCATGTCGAACAGGCCGATCGACTGGTCGAGCACCTTCTGCATCGCGGCCACGCCCTCGTCTTTGATCAGGCTGTCGGGGTCATGTTCGGGCGGCAGGAAGGCAAATTTAACAGAATAATCCGGCTTCAGGATCGGCAGCACACGCTCCAGCGACCTGCCCGCTGCACGCTGGCCGGCATTGTCGCCATCAAAGCAAAGTACAGGATTGCGCTTGCCTTCTGGCATGACCTTCCACAATTCCTCGATCTGACTTTCCGTAAGAGCGGTGCCAAGCGGTGCGACGGCAGCACGAAAGCCCGCCTGCACCAGCGCAATGACATCCATGTAACCTTCAACCACAATCACTGTTTCTCCGTCGCCGATCACCTTGCGCGCGCGGGACAGGCCATACAGGTTGCGGCCTTTGTGGAATATCGCCGTCTCGGGAGAGTTGACGTATTTGGGCGCCGACTTGTCGGGCGGGCCACCGTGGCTTTCAGGCATGATGCGCCCACCGAAGGCCACCACTCTGCCCTGCAGATCCAGCACCGGAAACATGACGCGCGCACGGAAGAACGGATAGATATCGCCTTTCTTGCGTTCGGACTCACGAAACAGCCCGGCTTCCATCATTTCTTCAATCTTGTATCCGGCTTTTTCAAGGTGCTGCTTTAAGCCGGCATCGTCCGTCGAGAAACCAAGGCGGAAACTTCTGATCGTATCTATAGTAAGCCCGCGTTGTACCAGATATTGCAGGATTTTCTTGTTCTTCGGATCGTGCAATTGCGCTTCGTAGAATTTCGATGCGCTGTCCATCAGATCATACAGCGACATCTGCTTTTTAAACTTCTGCTCTTCCTCTTTCGTCGGCTTCGGGACGGGCATGCCCGCGAGCGCAGCCAGCTGCTCTACTGCCTCCATGAACTGCAGATTGTCGTGGTTCATCAGAAAGCCGATTGAGTCCCCATGCGCACCGCAGCCGAAGCAATGGTAAAACCCTTTGGCATTATTCACGGTAAAGGATGGCGTCTTCTCCTTATGAAAAGGGCAGCAACCTTTAAATTCACGCCCCGCGCGCGTCAGCTTCGTCCGCTTTCCGACAATATCGGACAGCTGGACGCGGGCGCGCAATTCTTCAACAAAGGCCTTCGGGAGCGACATAACGAAAGTTTTAGATAGGATTGGCCGGAGCCGCAACAAGATTCGGGGTTTACAAAACTAGGGTTTCCGCCCGAATTTCGCGGTTTTCGGAGCCGAAACGGGCTTGCTGGTGCGCGTGGCGGCGGTCGCCAGGGTCAATTCTTCCTGCAGCAGGTGCTTGCGGATGGCGTTGATGACGGGGCGGTTGCCGTGACGTTCGGCGATATCGAGCGGGGTGAGACCTGCGGCCGTCTTGCAATTCATTTTCGCGCCGGCCTTGTACAGTTTTTCGACAATCGCCTCATTGCGCCCTGCCGCCGCGATATGCATGACGGTTTCGCCTGCCTTTGTCGCAAGACTGACATCGGCTTTGTGTTTCAGCAAAACCTCGGCATCGCGCCCTGCCCCCTTCTCCACCGCTTCCATCAGCGCGGTTTTACCGAAGCGGTCGAAGGTATCGGGCTCGACGCCCTTTTTCAGGTAGCTTTCCAATTCGGCCGATTTACGTTTTAGGACAAAATCATTGATGCGGTAACGATCAACCGCCATGGCAACGGCATGAGCAACATCGCTGCCATACCTGTAGGCAATCGCCTCGTCCGTCGGCTCGGACCCGTCATCCTCACGCGCAGGCGCCATCGGATCAGCACCCGCTGCCAGCAGCTTCTTAACCGACACGGCATTGCCGGATTTGATCGCGACACGCAGGGGGGAATGGCCCTGCGCATCCGCCATATTTACGTCCGCACCCGCCTGCAGCAGCATGGAAATCGCACGGTCGTTTTCCGCCTTGGCGGCTTCGTGCAGCATGCGGCTGCCGTTGAGCTCCGCATTCGGGTCGGCCTTGTCGATAAACAGCAGCGTATGCAGCGCCTCGAGGTTGCCGTTGCGAATGGAATTCTTCATGAAGGTCGCCGCCGCCTGCGGCGATATGTTGATCGGCTGTGTCATGGCGTCGGCCCTTTGCGGAATCGCGCGGTCTGCGGCGCGGCGACGCTGCCGCTTAAACCGATGGCCTGTTTGACTGCGATGCCTTTTTCAAGGGCGTAATAGGGTTCGACAAGCGACAGCATGCCTTTTTTTCCGCTGCGGCGCGCGACATCCAGCGCGTCGTGATTATTTCTTGATTTCAGCAAAGTACTGACACCTGCATCCAGCAGTATTTGTGTCGCATCAAGCGCGCCTTTCTTTATGGCGGCGTGCAACGGAAGTTTTTTGCCTGCAGGCTGCAGATGCAGGTTCGCCCGGCCCGTAACCAGCACTTTCAGGACATCGGGCTTGTCATTGTCAATCGCATGAAGCAGAGGCGAGTTTCCTGTGCGGTCGATGGCGTCAGGCGTGACACCTTCCTTGAGCAGCTTTTCGACCGTGGCGGCATCGCCGCGTATTGCTGCTTCGTTAACCTCGAACTTGCGTGCAGCCTCGGCGACGGCCACCGCAATCTCGAAATCGCACATGACTGAAAAACTGCGGTCGGACATATTCAGCCCGTTATTGCTGCCCGGCATAATAATTCCAGGGTCTGCATTACCGGCCAGCAGCATTTCCACAAGATCAAGCCTGCCGCCCGCCATCGCCGCTCGCAGGGGGCTGCGCCCGTTCGGATGCGTGGCGTTCACATTCGCGCCGCGCGCCAGCAGCAGGGCGACCATATCCTTACTGCCTGCATCGGCCGCCGCGAGCAGCAGTGGCATTTCTTCATATGTCTTGCTATCGATATCAAGCCCGCCGTCAATCATCGCTTCCAGCACTTCTGTCATACCTTTGCGGATCACGACTCCTGCAACGACCGCCAGATTTTCCGGACGAAAGCCTGCCGCTGTGGAAAAAGCGGCGTGATTGTCGAGCAGCAGCTCGACCAAGGCGGGCTCGGAGGTTAATTTCTGCGCGATTTTTTCTTGCGGGAATACATGCTGCAGGATGCCGGCGCCCGTATTATCAGTCGCATGAATATCCGCCCCCTTCGCCAGCAGGGCGCGCGCGAACTCGATATTGCCGTTTCTGGCGGCGGTCATCAGCGGGGTCAGGCCATTTTTGTCGCGGGCATCGATATCTGCGTTCGCGGTCGCCATAAAAACGTCTATCGCCGCAATATCGTTTTCCGATGCCGCAAAATGGAGCATGTCGATGGAGGCAATTGTATTGAATAAACTCCTGTTTGACGTCATGGCGCGGGCGGCCTCCGCTTGAAGCTGGCGACCGCAGGCGCGGAGACATTATGGTCGAGGCGCGACATGCCGGCAACGTATTCATTCACCTCGCGCGCTTTCTGCCTGCGCACGGGTTCCAGCAGGTCATAGTTTTTGGTTTCTTCGGCCAACTGCAGCGCGGTCTTGCCGGATGCGTCAGGCACATCGGTGCGCGCACCGGCCTGCGATAACGCAATCACGCTGCGCAGGTCGCGTTTTTTCAATGCCTCGTGCAACGGGAATTCAGTACCGTCATAGCTGCCAAGATTGGGATTGGCCTTAAAAGACAACAGCAGCTTGACGATTTTCGGGCTGGCGGATTTCACCGCGTTGATCAGCGCGGTCGAACCGTTATGGTCATGGCTGTCGGGCGGCAGCCCACGTTTCAGCAGGGCTTCGGCAAGATTGAAATCTCCGGCAAGCGCCGCCTTGTTGACGGCAAAACGTCCGGCTGCGGTTTCCACCGCACTTGCGATTTCCTGTGTCTGCATCTGCGCGAAATCGCGGTCCATATCGCTGCGCTTGCCGTCGCGGGTCAGGCTCAAGGCATAGGGGTCGGCGCCGGCCGCCAGCAGCATTTTCACGAGCGTCAGGCATTGCGCCGACATTGCGGCGCGCAAGGGGGTGATTTGCGTTGCGTCGCGCTTGTTCGGGTTTGCGCCGCCCGCCAGCAGCACCGCGGCCATCTTTTCATCGCGCGCGACGACCGCCTGCAGCAGCAAGCTGCCTTTTGCATTGCGCGTTGCATCGGGGTTCGCCCCCGCCTTCAGGAGCAGTTCGACCATATCGGCGCGTCCGGATGACACGGCATCCTGCATCGGCTTGGTCATCGTCGTGCGGTCGGGTTTCAGGGCAAGTAATGCTTCGAGACGTTCCGTGCCTGCCACGCGCACGGCGAGGCGCAACTGGCCTGCTGGCGTGTCGGTATTAAAGGCATCGGGAAGTGGCATGGCGATCCCTGCTGTAAATAATGTAACAATTTACGGCGGTAAGGCAGGAATGTCAATTCTTATGTCAAATATTAACCAATTGATTACAATGGGCTTTTTACGCAGACAATGTTCTTGCTGACAAAATTCTGACCCCAGATGTTCTCTTGCTTGGCAAAGAAGTTTTTCGGGGTGTAGAGCGGCGGATAGTGCAAATGCCACATATAGCCGATCTGGGTCAGGAATTTATGCAGGCTCTCGCTCTTGTCGGCGCGGTCGTCCTCGAGATAAAGAATGGGGCTGCAGCGTTTGATGGTATCCACCGCGCCGCGCAGCACCTCTTCCTCGAAGCCCTCGACATCGATCTTGATCAAGCCGACATTTTGATAATTAAAGCTGTCGAGAGTCTGCACCTTCACATCGATCGACCCGTTCGATTTGCTGGTCGTGCCGATGGAAAAGCCCCCGAAATTGTTCACTTCGTCATAACGGATTTTCGGCATGACTGTCATGCCCGCGCGGCTGGCAAGCGCGATATTGTGGCATTTACCTTTGATGTTCTGCTGCAGCAGGCTGAAAACTTCCGGCTGCGGCTCGAAGGCTTCGACAGCAAAACCGGAATGTTCCAAAGCCTGTGAAATCGCGCCGATATTTGCGCCGATATCCAGCACCAGCTTGTCCTTGCCCGCTTTCTGCGCCAGGCTCACGACATATTCGGTTTCCTCGGGGTTGTATTCTCCGTAATGCAGGAACGACTGGCCGATATAGCGGTCGGTATTGAAAAACGAAACCTTGCCATAGCGCCCGTTAACGCTGCCGATATGACTGTGCTGTTGCTGTGGTTCGGCGCTCATCCGGTCAGCTTCTCTTTCACCCAGCCGCTGGCCTTGGAGAAGTCCAGTTGGCCGGCATATTTTGTTTTCATTTCCGCCATAACGCGTCCCATGTCTTTCAGGCCGGATGCATTCATATCCTTCAGAAGCCCGTCGATCACTTTCTTGACCTCATCTTCGGTCAGCTGCTTGGGCATGAAGCCTTCGATGATGCGGATTTCGGTCGCTTCTTTGTCGGCGAGGTCCTGGCGTTTGCCAAGCTCGTACATCTTGATCGACTCCTGACGCTGCTTGATCATCGATGCCATCATGGCGAGGATTTCATCGTCCTTGATGCCGTCCCAGTTGCCCTTGGCGCGCGCGGCGATGTCGCGGTCTTTCATCGCAGCGATGATTAGACGTAATGTACCGACGGTTGCCTCATCCTTGGCGAACTGCGCCTGCTTGAGCCGTTCCGAAAACTCGTTCCTGAGCATTGTTTTTACCTGCTTTTTAATGGCATCGATCTGGCATGTATGCTATTCCAAGCACTACAATATTACAACACGCCAAAAAGTCAGGGAAAATCATGTTTTCACCCCAGGTGCCCCCTCACGCAACCGCGGTTCTTGTGCTGGCCGATGGCAGCGTCCATTGGGGCAAGGGGATTGGCGCGCCGGGTACGACGGGCGGGGAGGTCTGCTTCAACACCTCGATGACCGGCTATCAGGAAATCATGACCGACCCGTCCTATGCCGGCCAGATCATCACCTTCACCTTCCCCCATATCGGCAACGTCGGCACGAATGACGACGATCAGGAAGCGGCAGCGCCGTTTGCCAAGGGTGTCATCCTGCGCGCCGACATCACCGGACCTTCCAGCTATCGTTCCGAAACGCATTTCAACGAATGGCTGATCGAAAATAACCTGACCGGCATTTGCGGCGTCGATACCCGCGCGCTCACCCACCATCTGCGCGAACACGGGTCGCAGAACGGCATCATCCATTTCTTCGGCTCTGAAAAAATCAACCTCGACGACCTGAAGCAGCAGGCGCGCGCCCTGCCCGACATGAACGGGCTTGATATCGCAAAAACCGTCAGCACGAAAAACATTTACGCATGGACCGAAGGCGGCTGGGACGCGAAGGCGGCGAAATTCCAGACACCGGCGGAAACCTATTACCATGTCGTCGTCGTGGATTACGGCGTGAAGCGCAACATCCTGCGCCGGCTGTGCGAGCGCGGCATGCGCCTGACCGTCGTGCCCTGCGATACCTCCGCCGAAGACATCCTCGCCCTGCGCCCCGACGGCGTGTTCCTGTCGAACGGCCCCGGCGACCCTGCGGCGACCGGCGTTTATGCGGTTCCCGTGATCCAGAAAATCCTGCAGTCGGAAAAACCGGTCTTCGGCATCTGCCTTGGCCACCAGATGCTCGCGATTGCGCTTGGCGGCAAGACGGAGAAATTCGCCTTCGGCCATCGCGGCGCAAACCATCCCGTGAAAAACCTCGAAACCGGCAAGGTGGAAATCACCAGCCAGAACCACGGTTTCCATGTCATGCCCGCAACGCTGCCCGAAAATGTCAGCGTGACGCATATCAGCCTGTTCGACGGCTCGAACGAGGGCCTGCGCGTGAAGGACAAGCCGGCGTTTTCGGTGCAGTACCACCCCGAAGCCTCGCCCGGCCCGCAGGACAGCGATTACCTGTTCGATAATTTCGTGACACTGATCAAGGGACAGAGCCAGCCGCTGCAGTCCGACAAGGGCATCAAGAAATCCGCATGACGGCAAACGCCGCCTTGCGGCCCCCATTCGCCTGGCAGCAAACACATATCTCCGCCCTGTTCTGCGCGGCGCTTTTCGTATCCGCCGCCGCCATGTTCATGCTGCAGCCCATGACGGGCAAGATGCTGCTGCCGCTGGTTGGCGGCACGCCGTCCGGCTGGATCGTCGCGATGGCGTTTTTCCAGCTGGCGCTGCTGGCCGGTTACGCGCTCGCCAATATCTGCGCCCGTTTTTCGCCGCGCATTCATGGCATCGCTTTTGTCGCGGCACTGGCGCTCGGCGGTTTTTTCCTGCCGGTCCATTTGTCGCAGCCCGAAGGCGCGGCGGACGCATGGATGGTCATGAAGATTCTGGCGGCAAGCGTCGGCGTGCCCTTCGTTGCGCTGGCGATGGCATCATCGACCTTGCAGCGTCTTTTCACGGCATCGGGCCACAGCGCGGCGGGCGACCCGTATTTCCTGTATGCCGCCAGCAATCTTGGCAGTTTCTCAGGTCTGTTGCTTTACCCGTTGCTGGCGGAAAAACTGCTGACGATACCGGAACAGGCGCAGTTGTGGCTTGGCGGCTATGTCGCCCTGATCGCCCTGACGGCGATCTGCATCGGGCGCGCGAAATCGATGCCTGCCACCGCCTATGTCAAGCCTGCGCCGCTGGCGGCGGGCATCCGCTGGCGCTGGATTTTATTCGCCTTCATTCCGTCCAGCCTGATGATGGGCGTCACGACGCAGATCACAACCGCGATTATCGCAGCGCCGCTGCTCTGGGTATTGCCGCTCGGCATTTACCTGCTGACCTTCGTGCTGGCCTTTGGCAAGGTGTCGCCCCTGCGCCTTGCGCTGGTCGAAAAGCTACACCCGATGGCGGTCTGCCTTGGCTTCGGCCTGATTTTTATCGCGACCGTTTCGCTGGATGCGCCGTGGCTGATCATGGCGTTGTTGCTGGCATGTTTCGGCGTGGTCGCGCTTGCGTTCCACATGAAACTGGCCGCGCTGCGCCCGCTGGATGACGGACAGCGGCTGACCGATTATTACCTGATGATCGCGCTGGGCGGCGCGCTGGGCGGGATGCTGAACGCCTTTATCGCGCCGGTGATATTCGACCGGCTGCTGGAATTTCCGCTGGTGCTGGCGGCATCACTGCTGCTTCATCCGGGCCTGCGCGCAAGGCTTGTCCGGCATGACCTTGTTTCCGTCTGTACCGGCGGCCTCGGCCTGATCGTTTGGGCGTTCATGCGCCGCCACGGTATCGGCGCGCCCGCCTTTCTGGAAGTTTTTCTGGTGATCCTGTTTGTGGCGGCGCTGCGCAATCCGCGCTTCGCCTTGGCCGGCTGCCTGCTGGTCATGGCCCTGCCATATGCCGTGCCGCGCGACGGCCAGGACGGCATGTATCAGCGCAATTTCTTCGGGCTGCTGCATGTGTATGAACGCCATTTCACGATGGATGGCGAGAAATACGCCATCCGTTATTTCGGTCACGGCACGACGCTGCACGGGCTGCAGTCGCTCGACCCCGATATTGCCGAAGTGCCGACCGCCTATTTCTCGCATAGCGGGCCGGTCGGCGATATTTTCCGCACGCTCAACCCGAAAAACGTCGCCGTTATGGGGCTTGGCGCGGGCACGCTCGCCTGCCATCACGCGCCGGACCGGTCATTTACTTTTTTTGAAATCGATCCTGCCGTCGTCAAAATTGCGAAAGATAA
This sequence comes from Alphaproteobacteria bacterium, assembly GCA_016794125.1. GTDB lineage: Bacteria > Pseudomonadota > Alphaproteobacteria > Micavibrionales > UBA2020 > JAPWJZ01. Next base: position 118,509 of record JAEUKT010000001.1, read on the forward strand.
TTTCACCTTCCTGAGCTCCTGCCCCGGCAAAACCCCGCATCGCATTTTCACGGGCGACGGGCGACTTGAGCTTGCCAAGCTGATGGGCGAGAAATTCGACCTTATCATCCTCGACGCGTTTTCATCCGACATGGTGCCGGTTCACCTGATTTCGGTGGAAGCGATTGAAATGTATAAAACACTGCTGACAGAAAACGGCATGCTGGCCTTTAACATTTCCAACAATTACGTCAGCCTTGCAGCGACGCTGGCGGCAGGCGCAAAGGCCGCAGGATTGCAGGCGCGGTATAAATATTACGATTTCATCGACCCGCCCATGTTTTTCCCCAGCAACTGGCTGCTGATGGCGCGCGAAGGTGTCGATATGACGGCATTCCGCGAACAGGGATGGGTACCGCCGCTGCAAAACGGCGAACGCGCATGGACGGACAACTATTCAAATATAATCGGGATCATGAGGTTTTAAATGGCTCAAAAAGACGCGAATTCGACAATCGTGACGCTGGCAGTTTTCAGCTTTACCTTGTTCCTCTCCGCCTCGCTTATGTTCTCCGTCCAGCCGATGGCCGGAAAAATGCTGCTGCCGCTGGTGGGCGGCACACCTGCGGGCTGGATCGTCGCCATGGCATTTTTTCAGGTCATGCTGCTGGCGGGTTACCTGATCGCCCATGCGCTGTCGAAATTTCCGTCGCAGAAGCACGGCCTTGCCTATGTCGCGGCGCTGCTTGCCGGTGTCGTGTTCCTGCCCGTCGCGCTTGACCATGCCGTTGGTTCCGGTGCCATCCCCGAAGCCGGCCGCATATTCCTGCTGCTGACACAGGCGCTGGCCGTGCCGTTCATCGCGCTGTCGGCCACATCATCCACCTTGCAACGCCTTTTCATGAATACGCGCCACGGCTCGTCCGGCGACCCCTACTTCCTTTACGCCGCCAGCAACCTCGGCAGCTTTGCCGGGCTGCTGCTCTACCCGCTGCTGGTCGAGCCGCAATTGACGCTGGCGCAACAGGCGCAGTATTTCACGGGCGGCTATGCGCTGCTGATCCTGCTGGCAGGCACATGCGTATGGTTCGCGCGCGGACCAGACAAAAAAGCCGCCAAGCCCGCCGCATCCGAAAAAGGCAGTGCCGCAACCGGCAAACGCCAGCTGGAATGGCTCGCGCTCGCGTTTATTCCTTCCTGTCTGCTGATGGGCGTGACGACATACATTACTTCAGACGTTATTTCCGCGCCGCTGGTCTGGATTTTGCCGCTCGCATTGTACCTGCTCACATTCGTCATCGCCTTCAGCAGCAAGCCCATCGTGTCGCTGCGGGTAATGGAGGCCGTGCAGCCTTACACAATCTGCCTTGCCGTCATCGTTATCTCGCTGCTGGGTGCGAAATGGCTGTTCAGCTGGCCGGGCGTTGCTTTTTATATTACCGTCTTTACGCTGGTCGCGCTTGCTTGCCATGCGCGACTTGCCAGCCTGCGGCCGCTCAATGACGGGCGGCAGCTGACATCCTTTTACTTGATGATGTCGATCGGGGGTGCGCTGGGCGGTGTCCTGAACGCGTTCGTCATTCCGACGGTTTTCAACCGCGTGGTCGAATTCCCGCTGACCCTGCTGGCATCGTTCCTGATCCACAAGGAATACAAGGCAAAATCCGTAACAGGCATGCTGATTGCAGGGCTGCTGCTGCTTTCCATCCTGCTGGTCAACGTACAGGCACCCGATATCGGCGTCGATATCGTCGACGGGCGCAGGATTGCCTTGCAGACGCTGTGCCTCGTCCTTGCAGTGGGCGTTATCTTCTTCCTGAAAAAACTGACGCCCGCCGTGCTGGTGCTGGGAACGCTTGTCGTTTTCATGGTGTCGCAGTATGTCATCGCCGACCGCACGGAAATCCTGAGTATCCGCAATTTCTACGGCACGGTCCGGCTCTATGATAAGCCGCAGATGATCGAGGGAAAAACCGAAACCGTCCGTTCCATGCGCCACGGGTCGACAACGCACGGCATACAGGTTCAAAGCGACCAAGAACTGAGCATGACACCCACCGCGTATTTCACGCGCAAGGGCCCGGTCGGCGATGTATTCGGATTTTTCAAGCCGAAAAAAGTCGCTGTCCTCGGCCTCGGGATCGGCACGATGAACTGCTATAACGAGCCGTACCGCGAATTCACCTTTTTTGAAATCGATCCGGCGGTCGTGCAGGTGGCGGAGGATAACTTCACTTTCCTTAGCGCATGCAAATCGAAAAAGCCGCCCGTGATCAAGGTCGGCGACGGACGCCTTGAACTCGCTAAAATACATGAAAAATTCGACCTGCTGTTCATGGATGCTTTCACTTCGGATTCCATCCCGGCGCATCTGCTGACCCGCGAGGCGCTGCAGCTTTACATGGACAGCCTGACACCGAACGGCGTGATTGCGATCAACGTCTCCAACCGCTATTTCGCGCTATGGGACACGATTGCGACGACGGCATCCACAATCGGCCTGAAAACCGAAATGAAGGCCGACACCAAGCGCAAGCTGCCCGCCTATGCGTCGCCCAGCCTGTGGCTGATGCTGAGCCGCGACAAGGACAAGATAACGCTTGCGGGGCGCGGCTGGCATGTCGTGAAACCCAAACCCGATATCCGCCCCTGGACGGATGATTACACCAGCCTGCTGGGCACGCTGTCATTCGATGTCGCCGCGCGCGGTGGGGCACAATGACCGCGCTGCCGCAACGGCTTAGTCTTGCCGTTTATGCGGCAACACTCTTTCTGTCGGCCGCCATCATGTTCGCGCTGCAGCCGATGGTGGGAAAAATGCTGCTGCCGATTGTCGGCGGCACGCCCGCCGGCTGGATCGTCACGATGGCGTTTTTTCAGGTCATGCTGCTAGCGGGGTATTTCCTTGCCCATGCCCTGTCGCGCTTCAGCCCGCGAATGCACGGGCTGGTCTATCTGGGATTGATGGGCGCGGGCTGTTTTTTCCTGCCCGTGCATATCGCGATGGATACAGCAGCCCCCGGCGCAGTCGATATATTCCGGCTGTTGACCGTAGCGGTCGCCGTGCCTTTTATCGCGGTGTCGGCAACATCATCGACATTACAACGCCTCTTTACCACCACGGGGCATCCGTCATCCGGCGACCCCTATTTCCTGTATGCCGCCAGCAACCTTGGCAGCTTTACGGGGTTGTTCCTGTACCCCCTTGTCATTGAATCAAAATGGGGACTGGCGGCACAGGCACAGAACTGGTTTATCGCATTCGGCGTGTTGATGGCGGCCGGCGCGCTGTGCCTGATGCTGGCGAAAGGCAGGGACGACAAGATCAATGCGTCCCATGACGGCACGAAAGCGACCAACCGGCAGCGCATCGAATGGGTGCTGCTGTCCTTCTTTCCCTCCGCCCTGCTGCTGGCGGTCACGACGCATATAACAACCGATGTGTTTTCCGCGCCGATGATCTGGATTCTGCCGCTGGCGCTCTACCTGCTCACCTTCGTCATCGCCTTCGCCCGCCGCCAATGGCTCAAGTTCGCCGATATCGCGCGGTTTCACCAGATTATCGTGCCGCTGGCCGCCGCACTGACCTGCGTCTATAACCTGAACATCCGTGTTTCCGTCTATGCCATGATTTGCCACCTGCTTGCGTTTGGCGTGGTGGCCCTTGCCTGCCACACGCTGCTGGCGCAAAAACGCCCGGGCGGCGGCGGGCGGCAGCTGACGGAATACTATTTGATGATGTCAATCGGCGGCGCGCTGGGCGGCATTTTGAACGCCTTTATCCTGCCTGTGCTGCTCGACCGGCTGATCGAATATCCGGTGCTGATGGCGCTGTCGCTCGCCATGCTGCCCGCCTTCGTCCAGCCAATGAATTTGCAGGGCAAGATGTTCGCCGGTTTTTCCGCGTTCTGCGGCTTCATGTATTTCCTGTTCGTCATGAGCAACGGCAGCTTCGCCGTCACCGACAGCATCGGCCGGCTGAACCAGAACATGATGACGGCGGATATCATCTTGTTCACGCTTGCCATCATGATCGGCATGAACCTGCGGCTGGCGTTTTACGGCACGCTTGTCCTGCTGCTGGTGTCGGAAATCGTGATTCCGCGCGATATCGTCACCACCACGCGCAATTTTTACGGCGTGATCAAGGTTTTCGACCGGCCGCAGGTCATTCAGGGCAAGGAACGCATCGTGCGTTTCATGTATCACGGCACGACAACTCACGGCATCCAGATCCGCGACCCGGAACTGGAGAAAATGCCGACCGCCTATTTCTGGGCAGGCGGCCCGGTCGGCGACGTATTCGCGCTGTACAACCCGAAAAATATCGCCGTCGTCGGCCTTGGCACCGGCACGATGAATTGCTTCAGCCGCCCCGACAATCAATTCACCTTCTTTGAAATCGACGATGCGGTGGAACGCGTGGCGCGGGAGGAATTTACCTTCCTGAACGTGTGCCAAGGCAAGCGGCCGCCCAAAATCATCATCGGCGACGGACGCCTTGAACTGGCCAAGCAGACTGAAAAATACAACCTGATCGCACTCGACGCTTTTTCGGCGGATACCATCCCCGCCCACCTGCTGACACTGGAGGCCGTGAAGACATATCTCGGCCGCCTTGCCCCCGGCGGGATGATCATGTTCAACCTGTCGAACCGCTATTTCACGCTCGCCAATCCGCTGCTGCGCGTCGCGGCGGAGTTGAACCTGAAAACCCGCTTCGTGCTCGACATCCCGCCGGAAAGCGCGCCACAGGGATCGCCCTCCATCTGGTTCGCGATGGCGCCGCAGGGCGTGAGTTTGTCGCCGCTCGACGACTATGGCTGGGTGGAGCTGGCAGCACCAGAGGGGGAGAAATTATGGACAGACGACCACACGAATCTGCTCAATTCGCTCACCTTCCGCCCCGCAATCGCCGGCCCCCGCCAGCCGCTCGCGGAAAAGCGCTGAAAAGCCCAGCAATTACGGGCGCATCATGACACTTGACGCGGCGCATCATGCTGCCGTATTTTCGTCAAAATCCACCCCATTCACAGGGAAGCGATCCTCATGCCCAAGCGCACGGATATCAAGACCATCGCCATCATCGGCGCTGGCCCTATCGTTATTGGTCAGGCCTGCGAGTTTGACTATTCCGGCACGCAAGCCTGCAAGGCGCTGCGGGAGGAAGGATACAGGGTTATCCTGATCAATTCCAACCCCGCCACGATCATGACCGACCCCGATTTGGCGGACGCGACCTATATCGAACCGATCACGCCCGAAATCGTCGCCAAGATCCTCGAGAAGGAAAAGCCCGAAGCGCTGCTGCCCACGATGGGCGGCCAGACCGCGCTGAACACCGCGCTTGAACTCGCCAAGAACGGCACGCTCGCGCGCCTCGGCATCGAGCTGATCGGCGCGAAGGAAGAAGCGATCGAAATCGCCGAAGACCGCGACCTGTTCAAGCGGGCGATGGAAAAACTGAACCTTGAATGCGCGCGCGGCAAAACGGTCACCAATTACGCCGATGCGATGGACATGCTGGATTACGTCGGCCTGCCCGCCATCATCCGCCCGTCCTTCACCCTTGGCGGCACCGGCGGCGGCGTGGCATACAACCGCAACGAATACGAACAGATCGTGCAGCAGGGGTTGAAGGCATCGCCCATCAAGCAGATCCTGATCGAGGAATCCATCCTCGGCTGGAAAGAGTACGAGATGGAGGTCGTGCGCGACAAGGCCGACAACTGCATCATCATCTGCTCCATCGAAAACATCGACCCGATGGGCATCCATACCGGCGACAGCATTACCGTCGCCCCTGCCCTGACGCTGACGGATAAAGAATACCAAGTGATGCGCAACGCATCCATCGCGGTGCTGCGCGGCATCGGCATCGAAACGGGCGGGTCGAACGTGCAGTTCGCCGTGAACCCCAAAGACGGCCGCCTGATCGTCATCGAAATGAACCCGCGCGTCAGCCGCTCATCGGCGCTGGCATCCAAGGCGACCGGCTTCCCCATCGCCAAGGTGGCGGCGAAACTCGCCGTCGGTTTCACGCTCGATGAATTGCAGAACGACATCACCGGATCGACGCCTGTGTCGTTTGAGCCCACAATTGACTATGTCGTCACCAAAATCCCGCGTTTCAACTTTGAAAAATTCCGCGGCACCGAAGCCTTCCTGACCACCGCCATGAAATCGGTCGGTGAAGTGATGGCGATGGGCCGCACGTTTGAAGAGTCCTTGCAAAAGGCGCTCTGCTCCCTCGAAACCGGGCTGAACGGCTTGCAGGAAATGTCGCTGGTGCCCGCCGGCGTCGATTACAGCGAACAGCATATCGTGGCGGCGCTTGCACAGCCCCGCCCCGACCGTGTGATGATCATCGCACAGGCCTTCCGCCACGGCTTCAGCGTCGAGGAAATCTTCAAGCATTGCAAATACGACCCGTGGTTCCTGGAACGCATCAAGGGACTGGTCGACCATGAACAACACCTGCGCGACCACGGCCTGCCCAAAAACTTCTCCGACTGGATGCACACGAAACAGCTGGGCTTTTCCGATGCCCGCATCGCCGAACTGACCGGCAAGAAAACCGAAGATGTGACCAAGCTGCGCCACAAGGCGAATGTGCGCCCCGTTTACAAACGCGTCGATACCTGCTCCGCCGAATTCCCGTCGAACACTTCTTATATGTATTCGACATATGAATCGAACGGCTTTGCCACGGGTGCCTGCGAAGCGCAGCCCAGCGACCGCAAGAAAGTCATCATCATCGGTTCCGGCCCCAACCGCATCGGCCAGGGCATCGAATTCGATTATTGCTGCGTCCATGCCTCCTTCGCGCTGCGCGACAAGGGCATCGAAAGCATCATGGTCAACTGCAACCCAGAAACGGTGTCGACAGATTACGACACCTCGGACCGTTTGTATTTTGAGCCCATCACTGCCGAAAAGGTACTGGATATCATTCATACCGAACAGCAAAAGGGCGAGCTGCTGGGCGTGATCGTGCAGCTGGGCGGCCAGACGCCGCTGAAGCTTTGCGCGCAGCTGGAAAATGCGGGCGTGAAAATCCTCGGCACCAGCCCCGATGCGATCGATTTGGCCGAAGACCGCGAGCGTTTCTCGAAGCTCATCACCAAGATCAAGTTGAAACAGCCCGCCAACGGCCTCGCCCGTTCGGCGGAGGAAGCGGAAAAAGTCGCAACCGAAGTCGGCTTCCCCGTCGTCTTGCGCCCCTCCTACGTCCTTGGAGGCCGCGGCATGGAAATCGTGCATGACATGGACGGTTTGCGCCGTTACATCACGACCGCTGTGCAGGTATCGGGCGACGACCCCGTGCTGATCGACAAATACCTGCAAAACTGCATCGAGGTCGATGTTGACGCGCTGTGCGACGGCAAGGATGTTTTCATCGCGGGCGTGATGGAGCATATCGAGGAAGCCGGCATCCATTCCGGCGACAGCACCTGTTCGCTGCCCCCCTATTCGCTGCGTCAGGAGATCGTGATCGACCTGATGGATCAGGCGATTACGCTGGCGAAGGCGCTGAAGGTTGTCGGCCTCATGAACGTGCAGTTCGCGATCAAGCAAAGCCGCGACCCCGCCAACCTCGACCACTATGAGATTTATGTGCTGGAGGTTAACCCGCGCGCGTCCCGCACCGTACCCTTCGTCGCGAAGGCGACCGGCGTGCCGGTCATCAAGGCCGCGACGCGCATCATGACCGGCGAGAAAATCCCGGCGCTGAAATCCGAAGGTGTCATCCACCACCGCAAATTCGACCATGTCGCGGTCAAGGTGCCGGTGTTCCCCTTCGCCCGCTTCCCCAAGGTGGATGCGGTGCTGGGGCCCGAAATGAAATCGACGGGCGAAGTGATGGGCATCGACCGCGATTTCCGCCGCGCCTTCGCCAAGGGGCGCATCGGTGCGGGATCAAAACTGCCCGTTTCCGGCACGGTGTTTATCTCCGTGCGGGATTCTGACAAAAACGTCATCATCCCGCTGGCCGCGCGTCTGGGCGATATGGGCTTCAAGATCATCGCGACCGGCGGCACCGCCCGCCATCTGGTCGAGGCCGGCATCCGCGCCAAAAAGGTCAATAAAGTCCATGAAGGTCAACCACATATCTTCGACGCGATGATCAACGGCGAAGTGGCCCTGATGCTGAACACCACCGACGGGCCGCAGGCCGTGGTCGATGACTTTAACTTGCGCAGGGCGGCGTTACAGAATAAGATCCCTTACTATACGACCATCCCCGGTGCAAAGGCGGCAGTTGATGCGATTTTCGCGCTGCGCCAGTCGGGGCCGTTCGATGTAAAGTCGCTTCAGGAATATTTGAAGTCGGCTTGACGAAAAACCACACACGATAGGATGCCGATGCACCGCAAGGCGCATAACGGCATTTTTATTCGTGTTTTACCTGAGGAACGAGACATGCAGAAAGTCCCCATGACCGCCGCCGGCTACCAGCGCCTGGAGGATGAAATCAAGCACCTGAAATCGGTCGAGCGCCCCGCCATCATCGAGCAGATCGCCGAAGCGCGCTCGCATGGCGACCTGTCGGAAAACGCCGAATACCACGCAGCGCGCGAAAAGCAGAGCTTCATCGAAGGCCGCCTACTCGACCTCGAAGACAAAATCTCCCGCGCCGATGTCATCGACACATCCAAAATGTCCGGCAACGTCGTGAAATTCGGCGCGCATGTGAAGGTCGTCGATGAAGACACCGACCAGGAACAAAGTTTCCAGATCGTCGGCGAATACGAAGCCGACATCGAAAAAGGCCTGCTGGCCCTCACCGCCCCGCTCCCCCGCGCCCTGATCGGCAAGACCCAAGGCGACAGCGTCGAAGTGACCACGCCGAAGGGTCGCAAGGCGTATGAGTTGCTGGAGGTGAAGTATAAGTAAGTCCCCTTATACTTTCTGCGGCATCATAGCCGTACTCGTGCTTTCATTTACATTCGCCATCGCGAAAGAACCTGACGTGTCTGTCAAGCAGACTTTGCTTGCAAAAGAGGATTGCAGGGCTGCGATCGCACTTGCCGCACGCAAAAAAGGCGTACCCTACACGGTAAGCTTTACACAAACCTTCGAGAATAAAGACCACACCTATGCCTGCACGGTACTTTTACGTGCAGAACAAGGCGACAAAGATTCAATAGAGAAAGTCAGGCATTTATCCGCCGCAGAAAGACAGGCAGCAGAGGAATACCAAGCCGAAGCAAAACATCTCCGTCTATCTGCCAGTCAGGGGGACATTGACGCTTTAATTGCATTACGGGCATCAACATCTGAGACTGCACCCGCAGAATACCTGAAACGCTTTTATAAATATTTTAATATTCAACTATCTTCCGACACAGATTTTCCGGTCACTATTTTTGACGTAGCCGAAGCCCCCGTGCCCGCCCATATTAAAAATATTTACTGGCTAAACGACGCAACTATTGTTTACGACACCTATGAGAAACCACCAGCACCGCTCGGACAAGGTCAATTTTATACCGGAACAACATTTCCGATATCGCTTGATTTAAAAAGCCTTTCAAAAGAAATGCTTTCTAAAGAGTTGCTTGAAGAAATTAAAGAATCCAATCCAGAGTATCGATTTTTATCTGATGCCAGCGATTGGTGTCAAAAAATGTTCCCGGGGGATTTGCGCGCTTGTTACAAAATATGGGACGAAACGGAATCCGTCAGACAAAAAGCTAAAAGCAATAACAACTCAGATACGTTTGACCCCAAAATTATTGTGATAAAAAGAGACACCGGAGAAGAAAAAACTCTTGCTGTCGATAAACCAATATATCCACCGACATTCCACTACGATAAGTTCTCACGCCAATACTGGGCAAGCACAGGGCAAACCGTCTGGAAATACGATGAAAAATTCAATTTGGTATCTGTTTCAAATTACCCGAATGGCTGGTGGAGCCCTAGCCGCTGCTACCAATCTCATTGGAGTTATTCATGGGAACCCAATTGCTTTGATTCGAATTTAGAACACTCTACAAAATATGGCTTTTTAATTGTTAAAGACTTTATGATTTCCGACTTAGACAAGCCAGAAATTAAAAGATTTAACGCGGGCGGCATACTGCTCACGACACCGCAGGGAAAGATTTATAAATTACAGGATATGCAAATATTCGGCAGCAAATTTTCAATATCACCCGATGGATGCCATGCTTTATTCGTGAAAGACAATGGCAATAAATCGCAAAATCTTGCGATGATCGAATTGTGCTCGTTTTTCGAGAAATCCAAATAATTTACGTGATATCTTCAACTTCGCCCTTAATCAATTTACGATGGCGATGGTTAAAATTTTTATTGAAGGAAAAATTATATGTCCTACGTCGATGGTTTTGTCCTGCTCGTTCCCGCCAAGCGGATGAAGGAATATACCAAGCTTGCGAAAAAGGCTTCCAGGATCTGGAAGGAATATGGCGCGCTTGAATATTACGAATGTGTCGGCGACGACATGAAATCGCCGATGGGCATTCCCTTCCCCAAAATGGCGAAGGCGAAGAAGACCGACAAGGTCGTGTTCTCGTGGATCATCTATAAATCCAAGGCGCACCGCAACGCCGTGAACAAGAAAATCATGTCCGACGAACGCCTGATGGAAGGCATCGACATGAACAACATGCCCTTCGACTGCCGCAAGATGTCCTATGGCGGGTTCAAGCCGTTTGTGAAAGCGTAAGCCGCCTAAATCCCGTCTGCCGCTGTCGCGGGAGACGGGGAAGAAAATAAAAAAGCCGCCGGATCGCTCCGGCGGCTTTTTTGTTTGTGTCGCTTGTTACTGCGCGGGCGCTTTCGGCGCGGAAGGTGCAGCAGCGGGAGCGGCAACGATCGGCTCCACAGCCACAGCGGGCTTTTCAGCCGTTGCAGCGTTATCGAATTTCTTCGTCAGGCCTTCGATCACGATGGGCTGTTCGCCCTTGGCGACCAGTTCCTTGTTCGCTTCGTCGATGAATTCGCCGACAGCTTTCACGGCAGGCGCCGCTTTGCTGGCAACATAAGCGCCACCGGCAGCAACGCCGCCAAAAGTGCCGCCGACGAGGCCGAGGAATACGCCGCCAGCGATGCCGAGGCCGCCGAGGCCTGCAGCCGAAGCGATGAAGCCGCCCGCAACAGCACCGCCGATGGCAATCGCGCCACCGATCAGGATCGCCCTGCCCAGAACCTTCAGACCCTTCATGACGCCTTTTTCAAGCTTGTTGTTATCGTTATCCATTATTTATCTCCAAAAGAAATGTTATCCCTTAGTCCCAATCGAGGTTATGGATAAGGAGTTATGGGCAGTTGGTCAACCCCATAAATAATTCAGCGATAACAGGCAGATCAGATGCCGGGCCCGAATTTCGGCTTCGGCGGCTTGGGCTTCAGGACGGGAGCGGGTTGTGGCGGCGGGGTCAGGCTGACGGTGACAAGGCCCGGCACTTCCGCATTCACAGTCACGCCGATGCCGTGATGCTTGCAGGTCTCGAACAGTTTTTTCATGGGGGCGAACATCGCCTGCGGTGCGTTGCCGCCAAAGCCTGCTGCGGCCAGCTTCACGGCGCGATCCTCGGACAGACCCCAGCGCTTGGGTTCTTCCATTATATATACATGGCGCGCGGCCTTCGCGCGTTCCTCGTCCCCGATGAAGCGCACATCCTGCGTCGCAGCCTTGAAGGCGCGGCCAAGGCCCGTGACGGTCGTTCGGTCATAGCTGATAACGCGCTGGCGGTTGGTGCCCGCTTTGGCCGCGTGGTTTGCCACCAGATCGGCCATGGATTCAATCCATTGCCCCACCACATCGATTTCGTTTCTTTGTGTCATGCCCGATAGCCTGTTTAAAACCGGTATCATAATACTCATTGCTAAAGTTATGTCAATATATTAAACTATTTCAAAGACATTCCAGCGGCTTAATCCAATTTTCAGCTTTATATATTATGATAAAGCCAAGTTATTGAAGGGTTTAAGATTGCAGAACCTGCCCGATGTAAATCTTCACTTCCACAGCGCCGCCACCCGCTATCAGGGCGGCGATATCCTTGTGATGATCGAGCAGTCATTGCCGATGGTGAATGCCTTTGGCTTCATGGGCGAGGTTTTTGATAGCGTCGTGGCGAGTGCACGACACCTGCGCACCATCAACCCGCACACGCGCGCGGTTTTTTACGGCACCGATAACGGCCTGCACGACATCGACCTCGACGCGCCGCAGATGGCGGGCGACCTGCGCGCCGACAGCAAACCGAACATCCCCGCCACGATGCGCGCGCTGGCGGAGCAATATCCCTTCGCCAACCCCTGCCGCCCCCTGCACGTATTAATGCTGGCGGCGGGCGGACTAGGCGGCAGTTATAACGAAGCGATGACATCGATGCTGGACGTGATGCAAAAACCGGGCGCGCAGGTGATGATCGACCTGCTGCTGCTCCCAAAAGGCCCGAAACTGTTCCAGCAGATGGCGAGTGTCACGGCCAGCAAGATGCTGCAAGGCGGCTCGGAAATAGATGCGCTGCAGCCCGCGCCGAATTTTTTCATCGTGCGCACAGCCGAAGACATCCCGCGTGAAATCGGCAACGCGATCAACAAGCGTATTTCCCCCGAAAACCCGAAGCAGTTCATGCTTGATCTCGTCTGCAGCATCGTCGGGCGCGGCACCTGCACGCCGGTGTCATGCCCCACCACCGCCAGCTTCGCAAAACAGCGCAAGCCCTAAGAAATTACAATGCGATGTCGCCGCCGCGCGGCAGGTCCTCGGGCGCCGTCTTCAAGCGTCGCATGAAGCCGTAAACCATCACCAGATACCCCGCCACATAAACGAAACACAGCAGGTTGAACAGCGCGGAATCAGCGATGGCATGGTAAGCCGCCAGCGGCACGAGCGGCAGCAGCAGCGCAAGCCATCCGCAAAGATGGTCAAGGCCGGTGCGGTTGGCGCGGATCGCGGCAATCACCACGGCCGGAACGCCGGTAAAGGGGTTTTTGCGGAAAATCTCGGCGATATCAACTTCGCGCCGGCTCAGCACAAGCATGCCAAAGGCCAGAGCGAGCATGAAAGTTGCATCGAGATACGGATATACTGCGACCCGCTCCGCCATGCGCAGCTTGTACTGCCGGTCGAATTCGGCAGGCTGCAGCAGCCCCGACTGGAACAGCGGGTAATCGATGAGGGACTCATTCGGAAGCTCGATACGCCAGCCAGCTGCAGCATCGCCGCCGCGGTTGCCGATGATGGAATAATCCGACAGCAGCACGCAGCGTTCGACAACGCGGCATTCATCGATGCCGGGGGGACAGGGCACGGGGCTTGCTGAATCCGACAGTTGGTGGTGCGGTGTCAGTTTGCCGTCAAACAGTTGCGGATCGACCCACCAGTTGCCCAGTTTGTATCCCGCGCCGCGCAAGGTGTGTTTTTCGCCCTGCGGCTTCCATTCCCCCTGAAAAATGCCTTTTTCAAACACCTCGAACTGCTGCTCCGCGAAGGCGCAGCCGTCATAGGTCTTGCCGGGAAAGAAATCGAGCACGGGATCGGCTTTGGGCGGGGTTGCGACGCTCATGCGGCCGGTCACAAGGGCGGTGACGCTGCCCTCGACGCGGGGGCCCAGCCAGACGCCGGGCTCGTCCTGCTTAATTTGCATGTAGCCCAGCAGGCGGGAAACGAACTGCGCCTCCGAAAAATCCCACCAGGGCCAAAGCACGCTGCTGAACGCCACCAGCACCGACAGGACCAGCAGGACGTTGAACGCGTAACGGCGCAAAACAGGTTACTCGATATCGACCGGCACGCCCGGCTTGTGCTTGGCTGTACGGATGCCGAGCGCGGACTTGATATGGCTCACGTTCGGCGCGGTCGTCAGGTGCGAGGTCAGGAATTTCTGGTAGCTGTCCCAGTCTTCCGCCACGATCTTCATGATGAAGTCCGCTTCGCCCGAAACAAGGTAACATTCGCGCACCAGCGGCCAGCTGCGCACGAGGTCTTCGAATTTCTTCAGGTCGGTTTCCGACTGGCTGGACAGGCCCACCTGCGCGAAAACGGTAACGCCGAAGCCCAGCGTGCCCGCGTCGATATCGGCGTGATAGCCCTTGATGACGCCCGCTTCCTCCAGCGCGCGCACGCGGCGCAGGCAGGGCGGCGCGGAGATGCCGGCGCGCTGCGCCAGTTCCACGTTCGTCATGCGTCCCTGCTCCTGCAGGTCGTTGAGGATCTTGCGGTCGATACGGTCCAGTTTGACTTTGGGCATTTTGTTACTCGGAAAAGGTGGTGAAGTTAGAATCAATCTCTGTAATGTAATAATATTATCATATATTGGTTACAAGAGAAATAATTCCACCGCAACTCTTTCTGAATCTTACATTTTCTATAATCACAGAAAGGGGTGTGCAGTGCAGCAAAAGAGGCTTATATTGTGATTCTGAAAGGGAAGCAATATGGCAGAAAAACAGGCCATCACCTGCTGGATCATAACCGAAGGCATCGCCGGCACCGAAAACCAGTGTATCGGCGTGGCCGAAGCCATGGGTATTACCCCCCTAGTCAAGCGCGTGAAACTCCGCTTCCCTTGGAAACAGCTCAGCCCCTGGCTTTCCTGCGGACATGACAAGGCGCTGGCCGCCGACAGCGACCCCATCGCCCCGCCCTACCCCGACCTTGTGATTGCCAGCGGCCGCAAAAGCATCGGCATCGCCGCCCATATCAAACGCGCCAGCCAAGGCAAAACCTTCGTCGTCCAGATACAGGACCCCCGCATCGACCCGAAAAATTTCGACCTTGTCGTGGTGCCGCAGCACGACCCCACGCGCGGCGACAACGTGATCGTGACCAAGGCGGGATTGCACCGCGTCACGCCCGGCAAGCTAGCCACCGCGAAAGAACAGTTTGAAAAGCAGTTCGCCAAAATCCCGCATCCGCGCGTCGCCGTGCTGATCGGCGGCACCAGCAAGGCGCATACGATGACGCCCGAAAACGCCAAGCTGCTGGCCGTACAGCTGCTTCACCTTGCCGAAAGCCCCAATATCGGCCTGCTCGTCACCGCCTCCCGCCGCACGGGGGAGGAAAACGCCAAGCTGCTGCGCGACACATTGCAGGGCCCCGCCATCTATTTCTGGGACGGTGCGGGCGATAACCCCTATTTTGGCCTTCTGGCGCTGGCGGACTATATCATCGTGACCGAAGACAGCGTTTCCATGACCTCGGAGGCGCTATCGACCGGAAAACCCGTCTATATCGCGGCTTTGGAGGGGGGCGCAAAGCGCCTTGACATGTTCCATAAAATCCTGCAAGAACAAGGTTATACTCGACCGTTCACAGGCCTGCTGGAAAAGTGGTCCTACACGCCGCCAGACGATACGCAACGCGTCGCCGATGAAATCCGGCTTCGCATGAAAGGAAAGACCGATGTCCGCCCCGAAAACGCATAACAGCAAGATCCTCATCATCGGCTCCGGCCCCGCAGGTTACACCGCCGCCATCTACACCGCGCGCGCGAACCTGAAGCCCCTGCTCGTCGCCGGCATGCAGCCGGGCGGCCAGATGACCGTCACATCGGATGTCGAAAACTATCCCGGCTTCGCAGCGCCCATCAACGGCCCATGGCTGATGGACCAGATGAAGATGCAGGCGGAACATGTCGGCACCGAAATGATCACCGACACCATCGTCAGCATCGACCTGAATTCCAACCCGAAAAAAGCGATCGGCGATAGCGGCGATGTGTATCTTGCCGATGCCGTCATCATCGCGACGGGCGCGCAGGCGAAATGGCTCGGCCTGCCCTCCGAAGAAACCTTCAAGGGCAAAGGCGTTTCCGCTTGCGCCACCTGCGACGGGTTCTTCTACAAGAACAAGGAAGTCGTGGTCGTCGGCGGCGGCAACTCGGCCGTTGAAGAAGCGCTGTTCCTGACGAACTTCGCGACCAAAGTCACGGTCGTGCATCGCCGCGACAGCTTCCGCGCGGAAAAGATCATGCAGGACCGCCTGTTCAACCACCCGAAAATCAACGTCATCTGGGATAGCGCGGTTGAAGAAGTGCTGGGCGATGCCAAAGGCGTCAACGGCGTGCGGATCAAGAATGTGAACACCGGCGCGCTGACCGACCTGAAAACCGACGGCGTGTTCGTTGCCATCGGCCACAAGCCCGCAACCGACCTGTTCAAGGGTCAGGTGACCATCGACAACGATGGTTACATCGTGACCAAGCCCGACAGCACCCAGACCAACATCCCCGGCGTCTTCGCCGCCGGCGACGTAAAAGACAAAGTCTTCCGCCAGGCCGTCACGGCCGCCGGCATGGGCTGCATGGCAGCATTGGAAGCGGATAAATATTTGGCACATCTGGAAGCGCAACATGCGCCTGCGCAGAAGAAAACGGCGAATGGGAATAATCCGAAGCCGTAAGCGCGCAGCACCATCCCGATGAAAATCGGGATTCAGTTTATAAAACCTCTACCGCAATTTTTACGGTAGAGGTTTTTTTAATTCCCTATTCCCAATAATATCAATCAATTCCCAAGTCTTTTACGATCCGCGCCTCGCGTACTATTCTGTGTGGCGCAACACCGCTAATTTTAACAATCAATTTACTCAAAGTTTCCCATACCTCTTGCCTGTCAATATTTGGATTATTGAGTTCCAGTTTCACAATAATCAGATCGTAAAAATCACCGACAGTCACAACCTTGCTGATTTCAGGATCGGGTAATTCAATATCGAACGCCCTCTCGACATTCATAATCAACTCGACTGAGTCCAGTCCCATAATAACCTCGTTAATTCATTAACGGCTGATGACTTTAATAATCACACGCAAATTTTACTTCGTTAAGTCAGATTAATAAAATATTCTGGCGTTACATCGATTTATACGTTTATCAGGGCATTTCCAGCGTGGCAGACAAGCAAGCATTAATTGACCAAATTACCAATTCCTTCGTCAAAACGGAGTATCCGGGTGATTGGTGTCTCAGCGGAAGCAATGAAGGATCAGAACCGTTCGAAACCGCACAAGCGTTCAAGGGAAAACGCGAAAGATATTCAATAGAATCAAAATTACTTGATAGCGCACCCAAAGGTCTAAGCAGCGCATTAAGCTTTTTCTCAGACGAGGCTTTTCGATTTTTTCTACCCGCATATATGATTGCAGATATTCGCAAAGAGCTTCATCAAGTAAATGTTGTTTTTCATTTAACACACGGGCTATCAGATAAATCAAGAACTGAAGCCATTAATCCACGCCGCTACGGCAGGCGCACTTGGTTTGACGCACAAAGCTACAAATTTTCTATTTTTACGAAAGATGAAGTAACAGCTATTGTTTCGTATCTAGAATTCAAAAGGAAGAAAGCTCGTGATTTTGAGCACGATCAAATTGATGAGTCATTAAAAAACTACTGGAATGCAAGATTAACAATAAAATGAATTACGAGAAACCTTTGAAAACCTTCGTCGAATTTCGCTCCGATAAATTCCCCGCCCTTCCCGGCGAGGAGGATCAAATCAACCCCGGCATCTGGGGCAAGCGCCTTGCCGATTTCCTGCGCGACGGGTTGCGTGGCGAAGGCATCGAAACAGGCGAGGCGATCAACGAAGACTGGGGATGGATCGTTCCCGTGGTCAATCCAGAATTCAACCTGTGGATCGGCTGCGGCAATCAGGGGAATGGCGACGAATTCACGTGCTTTATCGAGCCGAACAAACCCTATATCCGCAAATTCTTTATCAAGAAGATTGAAACAGCCACGCGCATCAACGCGCTGCAGGCCGCGATGGAAAAGGTTTTAGAAAAAGAACCCGCCATTAGTGATATACGCTGGCGCACAGAAGAAGAATCCAAAAACCCAGCTGGATCCTGATTTCAGCCTCAGTCCAAGCTTTTAAAAAACTTCCACATCTCGTCATTAGCATCAATCGCCTTCGATGTCGGGGATTTGCGTTTGATGCCGCCGGGTTTTGATCCACCGGGCCATGAATGTCCGCCGGTTTCGGTGACGCAGAGTTTGACGGCCGCACCACGCGCGCAATTCCGATACGCTTCGCAATACGCGCCGTCCACTTGCAATTCACTGACAGGCGCACCCGTGCAGCCGTTGCGCTTCACCCAGCGCGACACCGTTTCGGGGATGGAGGTGAAATCCGTCACCATCGAAATATCCTTGAACGCGTTCTGCCCCGCGCCGCCATCGAACAGCACATGGTCGTCGTCAAGGGCGTGGATCTGCAGCACCGAAACAGGCTGCGACGGTTTGCACGTCAACGTGCCGTCCGGCCCCGCCACGCTGGCGATGGCGCGGAATACGTCCGGCATTTCGCAGGCCAACCGTTCCGACATGATGCCGCCATTCGACATACCGGTCGCATAAATCTTGTCGCGCGCGATGTTCATTTTTCCCGTCAGGTGTTTGACGATACCGCGCACAAACCCGACATCGTCAATTTTTTTATCCCGCGCAGGGCCGCAGCAGGTGCCTGCATTCCATGTCGCAATTTTGCCGGACGGGAAATTGCTGTAGCCGTTCGGGAACACGGCCACAAAACCCTCCTGTTCCGATTTCGCGATCAGCCCGTAATATTTATCCTCGGCCATATATTCCATGTCCCCGCCGCCGCCATGGAAAGCGAACAGCAAGGGCGCAGGCTGGCCGGGATTATAGGATTGCGGCACATGCACGCGGTACATGCGCGGAAGCCCGTCATGCTGGACTGAAAAATAATAATCGCCTGCTGCGGTGATCTCGTCTGCGACCGATGCGGTGGCGGCGGGTGCGGGCTTGTCCTTCATCCGTTGCAGCAGCTTTTCGCGGATTTTTTGCTTGAATGCACCATCCTGCGCCTGCACGTTTTCCGGCGATGCGCACAAAATACCGAAAACCAGTAATGCCAGAACAACTGCGCCGCTTTTGGAATTTTCTAACATCAGGAATACCCCTTTATTGCCAACCGGATAAGTACAACGTGAATGAGCCGGATTGTAAAGGGTAATACCTGCCATAGCCCGTTTCCCCTGCGCGGAAAAACCTTAGTCCCCTCTCCCGCTTGCGGGAGAGGGGGTGCATCACAAGCGCGGCGCGATATTGGCAGGTTTCGGCGCAGCGGGCACGACCGCTTTCTCCAGTAACGCCTCCACCCCCTTCAGCAATTCGGAATCCTTGAAAACCGTCAAATGCCGTTTCACAATCGACAGCGCGGTATGGCCGTCATTCGCGACGATGCGGGCATCCGCGCCGTTATCGAGCAGCACCTTCACCGTACCCTCCACCCCTGCGCTGACGGCGAACATAAGCGCGGTTTCTCCGCGGTCGTTGGTGCGGTTGGGGTTTGCACCGTGGTCGATCAGCAACTGGATGATTTCCCTATGCCCGCCCGCCGCCGCGTCCATCAGCGCCGTGCGGCCGCCTTGGGGTTCGGCTTCCGTTTCGGCGGGCGCGCCGTTGCGGATCAGGAAGCGCGCCATATCTGCCTTGCCGCCGCTCGCCGCCGATTTCAGCGCCGCGCCGTCGGCGTAAGCCCCTGCATCGATCAGCAGTTGCGCCACATCGCGGTGACCGCCCCATGCCGCGCTGTTGAGCGCCTGTTGCGCAGGGAACGCGCCATGCTCCAGCAGGTTGCGCGTGATATCCAGATGCCCGCCCGAGGCCGCCGATACTAGCGCATGTTCATCCGGCACGCCGCCGCGATCCAGCAGAAGCGTGACAATATCATTATTGCCGCTGCCCGCCGCCGCTGCCATGACAGACCGCCATGTATCGGGCTCGGTCGGGTTGATTTCCGCGCCGCGCGCCAGCAGCAGTTCGACCATCTGGCGGTCGCCCCTGCCCGCCGCAATCGCCAGCACCGTGCCGCGCATGGTGTCCGCCGTTTCCACTTTCGCGCAGTGATCCAGCAGCACCTGCATAACACCCAGCTGCCCCGTCATCGCCGCATGCATCAGCGCGGTCTGGCCGACATAGGAATGCCGCCAGACGAGCGTGTCGATGGCAGCGGGGAATTTCTTGGCGAAGCTTTCCACGTCATCTACGCGCCCTTCCCGCGCGGCCTCGACGAAGGCGCTGATTTCTTCCCAGTCGGGTTGTGCGTTGAAGGCGTTTTTCAGTTGTCCGCGTGCCATGATCTTCATCCTTTTTAAAAATCGTTTTGATGAATTCAGGCTACGGAGATTTTATGCATAGGTATAATATTGATTGATGATAAATATGATAGGAAAAAACTATTATAGAGCGCGCAAATCGACGCGCTAACCCTTTGAAATCAAAAGACACCCGTTTTAAAGCCTGATTTTACAAACCATTGATTTTACATGGTTTTTGGAAACGACTACGTGCTGAAAACGGCACAAATACGCGCGAAAATCTGCACGAATACGGGGCTAATGTTACTTTCCGCGGTGCGCGACCGTCACATCCGCCAGCGTAATCATCCCTTTATTTCCCATCATTTCAATCACATGCGGCATGATTTCCGCGATATTATGATGGTAATCCACAATCTCCACCAGCACCGGTTTGTCGTCGGAAAGTCTGTTCAGGCTGGTTTCGCTGCCGGGGAGCAGGTTTGTGTGGCCGTAGGATAATTCGCCGATGAAGACGGACGCGCCGGCCAGGTTGCGGCGCCGGGCGAACAGCACGATGGCTTCGAACAACGGCAAACCGCCATGCGTGTTCCGCTCGCCGATATAAATGCGCATCATCTGGCGCAGTTCTGTGGTTTGCGTCATGATTTGCGCGCTTCGTATGCGCAGAGCGCTTTATAGAGCTGGTCTTTCAGTTCGAGGCGGCGTTTTTTGAAGCCTTCGGCCTGCGCGTCGCCCATGACGGGACCGTCGCGGTGCAGTTCCTTGGCGACCGTTTCATATTCGTCGAACAGGCGGCGGAAATGGTTGTCGCTGGTTTTCAGGGCGTGGATCGCGTCCTTCATTTCGGGGAATTCGTGCGCGAGATCAAGATGGATGGCGGACATGGGGTTTCTCCTGTTCAAGATGGATATCTATCCCTATTCCAGCACTCCTTGCGCGCAGACGGCATGACATTCGTCAAGTCCATGCAAAAAAAGCCGCCCCCTTGCGGAGACGGCTTTTTTGTAAATATCTGCAACCGGAAGGTTACGCGGCAGCTTCCTGCGCCGTCATCGCCTGACCGATATAATCGCCGACATATTTCAGCATCAGTTCGGTTTCGCCGGGGTTGTTGAAGAAGTGGCCGGCGCCGGGGATGACTTTGTAATCCACGCCGTTCGGGCCGCGCTGGTCGCGCAGTTTGTCGCACAGCTTGTTCACGGAGTCGATCGCGACGACCTGGTCGTTGTCGCCCTGGACGATCAAGCCTTCGTTCGGGCAGGGCGCCAGGAAGTTGAAATCATAGATGTTCGCGGGCGGGGCGATCGACACGTAACCGTCGATTTCCGGGCGGCGCATCAGCAATTGCATGCCGATCCACGCACCGAAGGAGAAACCGCCGACCCACACGCTGGAAGCGCCCGGGTTGACGCTTTGCAGCCAATCAAGCGCCGATGCCGCATCCGCAAGTTCGCCTTCGCCGTGCGAGAATTCGCCCTGCGAACGGCCGACACCGCGGAAGTTGAAACGCAGGGTGGAAAAGCCGCGCTCCGAGAAAGACTGGAAAAGGGAATAAGATATTTTGTTGTTCATCGTGCCGCCGCGCTGCGGGTTCGGATGAAGGATCAAAGCAATCGGAGATCCGGGGATTTTAGCGTGCTTGTAGCGACCTTCAAGGCGTCCGGCAGGACCGGTAATCATGATCTCAGGCATTCAGTTAAGCCTCCGTGGCTTTTATTGGTTGTTGTTGCCGTTTTTTTTCTTGTTGTTTTTCTGCTATACAACCCTCTACTGCGAACCAGAATGTACATTATGAAATTTTTTTGGCAAGAAAATTCTGGAATTTGCCAATAGTTTCATAGATTTACACCGTTTCGCTCACAATGATTACGGAAAGTATTTGTACTCAAATGGAGCTTTTCAGCGGCACATATCTCGACCATAACGCCACGAGTCCCTTGCGGCCCGAGGTGTTATCCACAATGCAGGAATTGCTGGGTTTTCCCGGAAATGCGTCGTCGATTCACAAGGCCGGCCGTGAAGCGCGCAAAAGAATCGAAGATGCGCGCGCGCAAATCATCAAGCTCGTGAACGCAGGCCCGCGCGACATCGTCGTTTTCACCTCCGGCGCGACCGAGGCGAACAACCTTGCGCTGCGCGTCACCAACATCGAACGCGTGATCGCATCCGCGATCGAGCATCCGTCCGTTTTGCAGGCAGCCCCCCATGCGCAGATCATCCCTGCCCTGCCCACCGGCATCATCGACCTTGCCGCGCTGGATAAAATGCTGGAAGGCAATACGCAGCAGACGCTGATTTCCGTGATGATGGTGAATAACGAAACCGGCGTGATCCAGCCGGTTGCCGAAGTCGTCAAAATCGCGCGCAAATACGGCGCGCTGGTGCATACCGATGCGGTGCAGGCCGCGGGGCGCGTGCCGGTCGATATTCAGGGGCTGGGCGTCGATTTCCTGACGCTGTCGGCGCATAAAATGGGCGGCCCGCAGGGTGTCGGCTGCCTTGTGATCGCCAACTGCCTGAACGTCGCGCCGCTCATCCTCGGCGGCAATCAGGAAAAGAATTTGCGCGCCGGCACCGAAAACCTTGCGGGCATCGCGGGTTTTGGCAAGGCGGCCGAACTTGTCGATATCGAAAAATATCACAAGCTGGGCGTGCTGCGCGACCGGCTGGAAAAAGACCTGCTGGCGCTGGCCCCGAACCTGAAAATCTTCGGCTTCGATGCGCCGCGCGTGCATAACACGAGCATGTTCGCCCTGCCGGGTGCCAGTTCGGAAACGCAGCTGATCGCGCTCGACCTTGCCGGCATCTGTGTCTCCAACGGCTCGGCATGTTCCAGCGGAACGGTAAAAATTTCACATGTGCTGAAGGCGATGGGCGCGACGGATGCCGAAGCCGGATCGTCCTTGCGCGTCAGCCTTGGCTGGAACACGACTGAAAAGGATATCGATTACTTTCTGGAGAAATGGTCGGAAATGTATAACAGGGTAAAATCGCGCACAGGCGCGGCATAACAGAGGGAAAACGAAAAAATGCCAAAAATGACCTTCATCGAAAAAAACGGCGAGCCGCTGGAAGTCGACGCGCCCAACGGCCTTTCAGTCATGGAAATCTCGCACAAGCACGGCATCGATATCGAGGGCGCGTGCGGCGGCTGCCTGGCTTGCGCGACCTGCCACGTGGTAGTGCATCCCGACTGGTACGGCAAGCTGGCGGAAAAAAAGGACGAGGAAGACGACATGCTCGACCTCGCCTTCGACCTCAAAAAAACCTCCCGCCTCGGCTGCCAGATTTTGATGAGCGACAAGCTGGACGGCTTGGTCGTGGCATTGCCCGGTGCGAAAGCGCCTTGGGAAGAATGACAGCTGTGTTTAAGACTTAAATCTGACCTCAAACACTAACCCTGACGGCAGGTTATCCGACAGCTTGATCTCCGCGCCGTGCATGTCGGCGATGGATTTGACGATAGCGAGGCCGAGGCCGCTGCCGGAGGATACGGATTTCCGGCCCTTGAAGAAACGCTCGAATACCTTGTCCTTCATCGCATCTGGAATGCCGGGCCCGGTATCGGTCACGCGCAAAACAACGCCGCGCGCATCGGATGACAGAGACACTTTCACCTCGCCGGTGTCGGGCGTGAATTTCAATGCGTTCACGATAATGTTGCGCACAAGAATGGAAAGCCCCTGCGCCGAGCCCGAAATGACGGCATCGGGAGCGACATCGACCGTCATGCGCCGCCCGCGCCACGATGTGAAGCGCATCAGCTCGTCGGCTTCGCGCTGGACAAGGGCGGAAAGATCGACAGGCACGTATTCGCTCTTGTCGGCCTGTACGCGGCTGAAGGCAAGCAGGCTGTCAACCATGCTGGTCGCGCGGTCAATAGCCTCCAGCAAATTGCCGAAGCCCGCCTGCCCTTCCACGGTCAATATTTCCGATTTTTCGATCACCTGCGCCTGCGTCTTGATGGCGGCGAGAGGTGTCCGCAATTCATGCGCGGCGTTGTCGGTGAATTCCTTTTCGCGGCGGAAGCTGTCGGAAACACGGGTGAACAGCCGGTTCAGCGCGCTGAGCAGCGGCTGCACCTCCTGCGGGATGGTGGGATCTGCAATTGGAGTCATGTCATTCACGTCGCGGGCATCGACCTGACTGGACAGCGCCACCAGTTGCTTCAGGCTGCGCGCCGCGCCCCACCAGACCAGGTACATGGCGGCCACCAGGAACAGGATCGCCGGTATCAGCAGGCAGATAATCAGCTGCCGGATCATTTCATAGCGTATGGCATAGCGGTTGCCGACCTCGACGATGCGGCCGGTTTCGTTGCTGGCCAGCACGAAGATGCGCCATTTTTTATCTTCGATCATCCGATTGTAATAGCCGGGCGGCAGTGGCGCATTTTCAAGCCCGTCTATAAAGGAAGACCTTGCCACCAGTTTCCCATCCTGAAAAATGCGGAACATGATTTTTCGTTCATATTTATGCTGCGGCTTGGCGTCAGGATCTTCCGCGATGTTGCCATCGGCCGCAAAAACTCCTTCGCGCGTCAGATGGTCGATTTCGCGCGCATACTGCGCGAGCGTCGCATCGTAGACTTCATCAACTTCGGTATAGATATACGCCATGCCAGCCGACCAGATGAGCAGGCTGCAAATGACCAGCGGTACACTGACGATGCGGAAGAACGCGCTGCGCAGCGATGTTTGCTTGTTCATTTTTCCACCGTATAGCCGACGTTGCGGATTGTTTTGACGAAATCCTTGCCCAGCTTGCGCCGCAGGGCGGAGATATGCACCTCGACCGTGTTGCTGCCGATATCCTCGCTGCCCCAGTCGTATATCTGGCTTTCGATCTGCGCCTTGCTGATGACGCGGCCGATATTGCCCAGCAGGATTTCGGCAATCGCGAGTTCGCGGCCAGACAGCGGCACCGGTTTGCCGTCTTTCTCGATCGTTTTCGCGGCGGCATCGAGGGTAATGCCGTGATGCCGCACGACCGGCGACGCGCGTCCCTGCGACCGGCGGATCAGCGCCGCGGCGCGCGCCAGCAATTCGTCAAGGTCGAACGGCTTGACAAGATAATCGTCGCCGCCCGCGTTCAGCCCCTCGATCTTGTTATAAACCGCATCGCGCGCGGTCAGGAACAGGCAGGGAATGTCGTTGCCGCCGCGCCGCAGCACCGCGAGAAAGTCCAGCCCCGACTGGCCCGGCAGATTGATGTCGAGAACGATCAGCGCGTATGGGTTGGTTTTCAGTGCCAGCGCCGCATCCTCCGCCGATTTCACCCAATCGACAGCATAGGAGATGGCGAGGCCCGAAGCCGTCGCCTTTCCAAGCATGTCATCATCCTCGACCAGCAATACGCGCATATTTTTCCTGCATGTTTTTACCGCCGCAAATGTAACCTATTTTGCGCCGTATGCAAGGCGGGCGCGGAATGTTATTTGCCGAGCCATATGCATTAACCCGTTGTTTTTTATTAATAATACACCTTCAGGCTGGCTTCAGGGCATCCCATCATAAATGCAGCAGATCAGGCGGAGACGATTCCGCGCTTATGAATGCAGGATGCCATGCGAATTCGTTTCAAAAACCCGCCGACAACAACGATGCTGTGCATGATTGTGGCGGTATATCTGTCGGCCTTCTGTAACTTCGCTTTTGCGCAGAAAGCTGTTGCCATTTTGAAGGCGCAGGACCATTTGAACACTCTGTTCGTGGTATCGCTGCCGCTGGTAATGGTGGCGGCGATGAACCTGTTCCTGCTGCCGCTGTCTATCCGCGTGCTGCTGAAGCCCGCGTTTATCATCGTCATTCTGCTGTCATCGTTATTCAATTACGCCTCTTACAGCTATGGCGTGATTTTTGACGACGCGATGTTCACCAATATTTTCGAAACGAACCCTTCGGAAGCCGCAAGCTATCTTAACGGCACCTTTGTCATGTTTTTCCTGCTGACGGGCGTGCTTCCGGCGGCTTTGCTGGCCATGCTGGACATCCGCCAACAGCCCATGCGGCGCGAGGCGGTGCAGAAAACGGTATCGCTTGCCGTTACGCTGGCTGTCATCGGCGTGATGGGGATCGCCAATTACAGCGATTACGCAGCCATCGGTCGCAACAACAAGAGCGTCATCAAAACCGTGGTGCCGATCGCCCCGCTTAGAAAACTGGTGCGTGTTTTTTATGCGCGCAACTTTGAAACAGAGCCGGAATACACGAAGCTTGCGCTGGACGCAAAACGCCCGCCCGCCCCCGCTGGGCAGAAGAAAAAGCTTGTCGTGATGCTGTTGGGGGAAACGCAGCGCGCCATGAACTATTCGCTGAACGGCTATGCGCGCAAAACCAACGAATACACTGAAAAACAGGGCGTTGTGTCGTTCCAGAACGTGTCGTCTTTTGGCACGTCGACCGCGATTTCCGTGCCCTATATTTTCTCCCTGATGTCGCATCAATATGACGGCGACGACGAGCCGTACCGCGACAACGTGCTTGATGCCATCCAGCGCGCGGGGGTCAAGGTGCTGTGGCGCGAGAATGACAGCGGCTGCAAAAAAGCCTGCACGAATGTCGATTACGTCGATCTGCGCGAAAAATACAAGGCCGACAAAACGCTCTGTCCGCATGGCGACTGCTATGACCGCGTGTTCAATTTGGAACTGGATAAAATGCTGCCGGAACTTGCGCCCGAAGACACGCTGATCGTATTCCATCTGGAAGGCGCGCATGGCCCGTCATACTGGGAACGCTATCCCGATGAATTCCGCCGCTTTACGCCGGATTGCCCCACCAGCGATATACAGAATTGCAAGCGCGAGGAACTGGTAAACACCTACGACAACACAATCCTTTATTCCGACCATGTGATGGCAGGCATCATCGACACATTGAAAAAGGCATCGGACACCTGGGATACACAGCTGGTATTCCTCTCCGATCACGGCGAGTCGCTCGGTGAAAACGGGCTTTACCTGCACTCATTCCCGCGCAGCATAGCGCCTGTGGAACAGACGCATGTGCCCTTCATCTACTGGTCACCGGCAGCTGCCGCTGATTCCTGCCTGGCGCGTCAGGCGGCGATATCGGTGATTGACCGCATCAACCTCGCCGATACGCTGCTGGGAATGACGGGCGTGCAGACGGCAAGCTATAACCCGGCCAAGGACATCCTGCTGGCCTGCCGCAAAGCAAACGCCATCACTTCCTCCACGAACGCGCAAGACAAGCAATAAACATAGCACAGCCCGCGATTATTCATATTTTTGCGCCCGAATAATTTTTTTGACTTATTCCAGATTTTGGTTTATTCAAATTTATATGGATCCGAAATTCGATACACTTTTGCGCAGGCATAACCTCAGCGTCACGGCGGCGCGCAAGGCTGTTTTGACTGCCGTGATGAAGTTTCCGCATTCGGACGCCGATACACTTTATAAACACGCGCGCAAGATATCCGGCACGCTGTCGAAGCAGGCGGTGTATGACAACCTGCGCACCCTGACCGAAAAAGGCGTGTTGCGCATGATCCAGCCGATGGGCCATTCCGCCCTGTTCGAAATGGAACATCAGGACAACCATCACCATATCGTCTGCCGTTCCTGCGGCATGATGACGGATGTGCATTGCAAGCACGGTGCCGCCCCCTGCCTGACACCCGCCGAATCCATGGGCTTCGTCCTTGATGAAGCCGAAGTCGTTTTCTGGGGCATTTGCCCCGACTGCCAAACCAAAACATCCAGCAAGAAAAGGAAATAGCGATGACCGAAGCCAAATGCCCCGTCATGCACGGCAAGAAAAGCGAACACCGCGGCGGCCGCACCAACCGCGACTGGTGGCCGAAACAGCTGGATATCCGCGCGCTGAACCAGCACGTGCCGCAATCCTGCCCGATGGGGAAAAGCTTCGACTACGCGAAGGAATTCAAGACGCTCGACCTTGATGCGCTGATTAAAGACCTGCATGCGCTGATGACGGATTCCCAAGACTGGTGGCCGGCGGATTTCGGGCATTACGGCGGGTTGTTCGTCCGCCTTGCCTGGCACAGCGCCGGCACGTACCGCGTGGCAGATGGCCGCGGCGGCGCGGGCGGCGGGCAGCAGCGTTTTGCGCCCCTGAACAGCTGGCCGGATAACGCGAACCTTGACAAGGCGCGCCGCCTGCTGTGGCCGATCAAGCAAAAATACGGCAAGAAAATCTCGTGGGCGGACCTGTTCGTGCTGGTCGGCAACGTGGCGCTTGAATCGATGGGCTTCAAGACATTCGGTTTCGCGGGCGGCCGCGCCGACCAGTGGGAACCCGAAGAACTCTACTGGGGCCCCGAAGCCACATGGCTGGGCGATGAGCGTTACAGCGGCGAGCGCGAATTGCAAAATCCTCTGGGCGCGGTGCAGATGGGCCTGATCTACGTCAACCCGGAAGGCCCGAACGGCAACCCCGACCCCCTCGCCTCCGCGCGCGATATCCGCAGCACCTTCGCCCGCATGGCGATGAATGACGAAGAAACCGTCGCGCTGATCGCGGGCGGCCATACGTTCGGCAAGACGCATGGCGCGGGCGACCCTTCGCTCCTCGGCCCAGAGCCGGAGGGCGAGGCGCTGGAGCGTCAGGGCTTCGGCTGGATCAGCAAGCACGGCAAAGGCCACGGCGCGGACGCCATCACCGGCGGCCCCGAAGTGACATGGAGCCAGACGCCCACGAAATGGAGCAATCATTTCTTCGACAACCTGTTCAAATACGAATGGGAACTGACCAAGAGCCCCGCCGGCGCGCAGCAATGGCAGGCGAAGAATGCGCCCGCAGACATTCCGGACGCGCATGACCCGTCGAAAAAACATGTGCCGACGATGCTGACATCGGACCTTGCGCTGCGCTTTGACCCCGCTTACGAAAAAATCTCGCGCCGCTTTCTGGCGAACCCCGACCAGTTCGCCGATGCGTTCGCGCGCGCATGGTTCAAGCTGACGCACCGCGACATGGGCCCCGTCACCCGCTATCTAGGCCCGCTAGTGCCCAAGGAAGTGCTGATCTGGCAGGATTACATCCCGCCTGCGAACCATCCGCTGATTGACGCGAATGACATCGCCGCGCTGAAGGCGAAAATTCTGGCGAGCGGCCTGACCGTTGCGCAGCTGGTTTCCACCGCATGGGCGTCTGCATCGACCTTCCGCGGATCGGACAAACGCGGCGGTGCGAACGGCGCGCGCATCCGTCTTGCCCCGCAGAAAGATTGGGAAGTCAACAACCCCGCAGGCCTGTCGAAAGTTCTGGCGACGCTGGAAAACATCCGCAAGGAATTCGGCAAGCCGGTATCGCTGGCCGACCTGATCGTGCTGGGCGGCACGGCGGCAGTCGAAAAAGCGGCCAAGGACGGCGGCGTCGATGTGAAAGTCGGCTTCACCCCCGGACGCATGGACGCGTCGCAGGAACAGACGGATGCGGAATCTTTCGCGCCGCTGGAGCCCACGTCAGACGGTTTCCGAAACTACCTGCACGGCCCGCAACTGATGCCGTTCGAGGAATCGCTGATCGACCGTGCGCAGCTGCTGACGCTGACCGGCCCCGAACTGACGGTGCTGGTGGGCGGCCTGCGCGTGCTGGGCGCGAATGCGGCCGGCGCGGCGCATGGCGTGTTCACGAACAAAACCGGCGTGCTGACCAACGATTTCTTCGTCAACCTGCTCGACATGAACACGGGCTGGGAAGCGTCGCGCACGGCGGAAGGCGTTTATGAAGGCATCGACCGCAAGGCGAACAAGGTGAAATGGACAGGCACGCGCGCCGACCTCGTCTTCGGCTCGAACTCTCAATTGCGCGCCTTGGCCGAAGTTTATGCCAGCGCGGATGCGAAAGAGAAATTCGTGCAGGACTTCGCCGCCGCATGGACAAAGGTCATGGAACTCGACCGCTTCGACCTCGCCCGTTAAGGGCGGGGCGGCGGCCCGGGTTTCAGGTCACTTCGGTGCTTTGGTGTTCGCGTTGGACGGCTTGATGTCGTATTTGACGCGCATCGCCATGTTGTAACCGTCGATGATTTCCTTGGGCGTGCAGCCGGGTTCGAATTCGACCGATACATGCGGCAGGTGGATGACAAGCGGCTGAAGCGAGCTTTCCATCAGTTCGGCAAAATTGCGCGCGGCATTGCGGATGTTGAACCCGCCTTCGGGCGTGAATTCGATGACATGTTCGCTGTCGCCGTCCACCTTGTCGCCTCCCCCTTTTTTGCCGCCCTTGGCCATGCTTCTCCCGTGAAACTATTCCCGCCATTTTAGTGTAACAGGGGTGGCTGAAGGAAAGGTTAAGGGCAGGATAAGCCAGCAAGATCAATCCCCTCCTCCAAAGGGAGAAGAGGATTTAGGACTAACCGATTTTCGGCCCGCGAAACGGCGGTTTGGGCGGCTGGCGGATTTCGGGCAGGTAGTCGATGACCACCTGACGGTAGGTGTCAATAATGTCCTGCGCGGTGGCACCCAGCGGCACTTCCAGCGTGAAGGTGTCGAAATGGATTTCAGCATCCATGTTCAACTCCTCCATCACCTTGATGACGGCGGGGGCGATATGTTCGATTTTCGTGCCGGGTGCCGGGGTGAATTCAAAGATATCGCGGTCGTCGCCATCGTCGGGGTCGCGGGGGCTGGCCATGGGCTTGCTCCGTGCTGGGTAATTGTTTTGTGATTTGAATTATATAAGCATAGATACGGACGGTTGGAAATCCCCCTCGTCCCGCCTTCCTTCGTCATCCCCGCGAAGGCGGGGATCCCGGTGAGCCTTATGCGCCCTGCCCATCCCTGAGATCCCCGCTTTCGCGGGGATGACGGATAAGGTCGTAAAGCTTATGAAAAATACTTGTTTTTCAGCCAAAAGCAGGTATATTACGCGCCATGAACTCGCTCGGCTTTGACAAAGAACCGTCCAAAACCCGTGTCGTCGTCGCCATGTCCGGCGGCGTCGATAGCTCTGTCGCGGCTGCGCTGCTGCACGAACAGGGCTACGAAGTCGTGGGCATCACCCTGCAGCTCTACGACCACGGCGAGGCGCTGAAAAAGAAAGGTGCCTGCTGCGCCGGTCAGGACATCTACGATGCCAAGCGCGTGGCCGAGAAACTTGGGTTCGAGCATTACGTCCTCAACTACCAATCTCGCTTTCAGGACAATGTGATCGAGGATTTTGTTGAAGGCTATCTTAAAGGCGAAACCCCCATCCCCTGCGTCAAATGCAACCAGAATGTGAAGTTCAAGGACTTGCTGGAAACTGCGAAGGATTTGGGTGCGGATTGCATGGCAACCGGCCATTATATCCAGCGTTTGGGCGGCCTGACGAATGCCGAGCTGCACCGTGCCGTCGATCCTTCTAAAGATCAAAGTTATTTCCTGTTCGCAACCACGCAGGAACAATTGGATTTTCTGCGCTTCCCGCTTGGCGGTTGGAGCAAGGATGTCACGCGCGGCCATGCCGACCGGTTTGGCCTGAGCGTCGCCGACAAACCCGACAGTCAGGACATCTGCTTCGTGCCCAACGGGTCATATGCGAAGGTCGTGGAGAAATTCCGCCCCGGTGCGATGAAGCCCGGCGACATTATGCACATCGACGGCCGCAAGCTCGGCCAGCATGACGGCATCATCAACTACACCGTCGGCCAGCGCCGCGGCCTTGGCATCGGCGGCGGCCATACCGAGGGCAATAGCCCCCTTTTCGTCGTTGGCCTCCGCCCCGATAAAAATCAGGTTCTGGTCGGCCCGTACGAGGCGCTCGCCCGCGATACGATCTACATGAAGGAATGCAACTGGCTGCTGCCCAGCATTCCCGATGACGGCATCGAGGTGGAAGTGAAACTCCGCTCCGCCCAGCCGCCCCTGCCCGCGCGCCTGTTCCGTGACCGAGCAGTGCTGTCTGCACCTGCCTTTGGCGTGGCGGCGGGGCAAGCCTGCGTCGCCTATATCGGCAACCGTGTCCTTGGCGGCGGCTGGATCACAGGTGCGGATAACCAGACGCTGACGGTTGCAGCCTAAGCCCCTGAAAATCCCCGCCTTTGCCCGCCCTTCAATCCGCTTGACAGAACCACCCAAAAACAGGCATAAATCCCTACCATTCTGGCGGGGTAGCTCAGTGGTAGAGCAGAGGAATCATAATCCTTTGGTCGGGGGTTCAAATCCCTCCCTCGCTACCATTTTTCCAAGCCAGCTATCTGTTGATTTTTTGAGATGAGCCCAGCTTCTCACATTAAGGGATAATCTATGCGCTGGGAAAACCTGCGACGTAGCACGAATGTTGAAGACCGCCGGGGAACATATTCCGGCGGCCTAGGCATGGCGGGCTCGGGCGGCGGGCTTTTGTTCATGGCGCTGATCGTCTATCTGCTGGGCGGCGACCCGACGGGATTGGTGATCGAGGGCGCCAGCCGCATGATTGTGCCGGGGCAGGTCGCCCTGTCGCCACAGGAAGAACGTGTGCAAGCCGATTTCACTGCCGCCGTGCTGGGCAATACCGAAGACATCTGGGCGCAGATTTTCGCGGCGCGCGGCGGGAATTATCAGGCCCCCGTGCTGACGCTGTTTTCGGGCGCCGTTAATTCACGCTGCGGTTATGCGCAGGCGGCGATGGGGCCGTTTTACTGCCCGGCCGACCGCAAAGTATATCTCGACCTTTCGTTTTTCCGCGACATGGAGCGCAAGATGAACGCGCCCGGCGATTTCGCCCGCGCCTATGTGATCGCGCACGAGGTCGGCCACCATGTGCAAAAGCTGGAGGGCACTTCCGACCGGATCCACGCGCAACGCGAACATTCAAGCGAACGCGCATCAAACGCCCTCTCCGTCAAAATGGAATTGCAGGCGGATTGCTATGCCGGTATCTGGGCGCATCACGCTCAGTCGCAATTCGGTGTGGTGGAGGACGGCGATATCCAGGAAGCTTTGAATGCCGCAACCCAGATCGGCGACGACCGGCTGCAGCAGCAATCGCAGGGTTATGTTGTGCCCGATGCCTTCACCCACGGCAGTTCCGCACAGCGGTACCGGTGGTTCCAGACGGGTTTCCAGTCGGGCAAGATGGAATCCTGCGACACGTTCAGCGCCTCAAAGCTCTGATTTTATTGGCAAAATTCAAATTACCATATTTTTACGGACGCCTGATATAATAAGCGAAACGAAAAGGGTGTTTGTGACGACCGATACGCCGCAACAACAGACCGGTTTGCGCTTTGATTTCAACAAAGCGGTCGAAGACGCGCGCCGCGATTTTCCGGCGGCAACGGCAAAGGTCGCATTCTTTGACCTTGATGCGCCGGATGTCGATGCGCAGATGCAGAAATTTTACGACGGGCTGTCACCGGCGGCGAAAAAGAACGTCGATAACATCCGCGTCGATAACCCCGATTTCCTGACCAGCCGCGCCAGCCCCGCCGCGTGGCGCGCTGCCGATGGCAGCGGCGTAGGCATCCTGATGGCTTATGGCACGCGCACCCATCTCAGCGATATAGAACAGATCGCCTTTAACCCTACCGAAGCGGCGAAACATCTGAATTATACCTTCCAGCACGAACTGGGACACCTTGTCGTCAAGGGCGCGGACAGGCATGGTAATTACGCCGAACATGCAGCGGACGCCTTCGCGGTGCTGCGCGGGTTCCAGTCCGGTTTCCTCAACCGCCGCGACGTGAAGGAAATCTCGGACGGGCGCGCGATGCTGTGCTGGCTTAATTGCGATGTCACGCATATCACCTCCATGAGTCTCGATGCGCTGATCATCAACCCGAAACAGAAAAATTTCATGTCGCTGGACGCGAACCAGACGGCCAAGCTGGCCGCGCGGCATGCCGAAAAATTCTCAACCAATTACGAGCCCGGCAGCATGTTTACGCTGCTGAATGCCCTGCCCCGCTGGGCACTGTCGCGCGAAGACCGGCTGGCCACAGGGCTGGACGGGCTTGCGAATGTGGTGCTGAAGACGGAACGCAGCTCCCTTTCCTTTTACGTTGCCGCTCGCATCCTGACGACCGCCAAGGCCAAGCAGGACGCGGGCGACCCAAAAATGGCAGACGCCGATTTCACCGGCGAAAAATGGGACAAGGTTTTCGCCCGCATAGACCGCGCAAAAAAATCGCGCGATATCGGCGCGGAAAAGGCAGTCGAAAAAGACGGCACGGTGCAGCCGAAAAACGCGCTGCAGAAAATCGCGTTGCGCCTGAAATCCCTCTCCGTATAAAAAAGGCCGTGACGGTTAAGGTCACGGCCTTCTTTTCCGCCTGTACGACAGGCTGAAAATTATTTCTTCAGCAGCAACGCCAGCAGGAAGCCGACCCCGAAAGCGGCAAGGCCGGCTTGCAGCGGCTGCTTGCGGATGCGTTCCACCAGAACGTCCTGCGTTTCGGACAGCTGGTCACGGGCGATGTTGGTGTATTCATTCGCGCGGTTTTTCGCTTCGTCGGCGACGACGCGTGCGCCTTCCTTGGCGTGCTGGACGGTTTTCAGCACATCGCCGCGGATGGCTTCCGCCGACTGCTTGATTTTCGCGGTGTTGTCGAGGTGTTCGGCATTGTTGCTGTATGCGGTCATCTGTTTTCTCCTGAAATTGGGCGCGCGGCCGGCACGATTGCCGTTGCGCTTCAGCCTCGCTAACCGCGGTGCAGCAATCGAAGTTCCATGGCTGGCGCATTGTTTTGAAAAACGCTATGATTTCAAGCGAACAGAGGAGTTACTGTGGAAAACGGCCTGTATGAACATGCGATCAACGTGGCAAGCGTGGTGGGCAGCGTCGCCTTCGCCGCCTCCGGCTTTATGGTGGGCGCGCGCAAAAAACTCGACCTGATGGGCATCCTGATCCTCGCTTTCCTCACCGCGAATGGCGGCGGCGTGCTGCGCGACCTGCTGACCGGCCAGCCGCCCGCGATGATGAAGAATGCCGAACCGTTCTGGCTGGTGGGGCTGACCGTGCTGGCCTGCCTTGCCTTTCGCCTGCAAAAAAGATCGGGACTGGAACGCAGCTGGATTTTCATCCTCAGCGACGGCATCGGCCTTGTCGCCTTCGGCATCACGGGCGCGATGACAGGCATCACACTGGGCGTGCATTTCTTTGGCGTGCTGACATTATCGCTGCTGACCGCCGTTGGCGGCGGCATTATCCGCGACCTGCTGGTGAACGAAGTGCCCGAGGTGCTGCATGGCGGATTTTACGGCAGCGTCGCGCTGCTGCTGGGCTGCGCGCTGTTCGCGCTGCATGTGGCGGGCTGGATGAATCCTGTATCGATCATGACGGTGTTCGCGGGCGGGATTGCCCTGCGGCTTGTCGCCTACCATTACAAATGGTCGCTGCCGAAAATTACAGGCTGAAGCCGTTCCCGTTCCTTTTGTCTTTCGGGCGGGTGTTTACGGGTGGATCAATGATGCGCATGCCGCGCTGCATGAACGCTTCGCGCAGCGGCGGGCTTTTGCGCACCAGCTCCTGCGCCTTGGGCGATTTTGCCAGCGATTCAAGCCGGTGCAATACGATATCATCCAGTTCACGTACAACATCGGATCGGGCGGCCTGAATGACCGGCCCATGCTGTTCCATGCGTGCCGCGAATGCGGCGGCGTCCTGCCGGTGGCGGCGGGACGCATAAACCGACATCCCCATCATGGCGGGGCCGATCAGCAAGACACCTAAAGGCGTGCCAAGTGCGGCGGCGGCACGGATGCCCCGATGCCCAGCATCGTGCGCCCCATGCGTTTGTCCTGCAGCGCGTCGTATTCGCGCTGGCGGTCGCGCAAATAACGGTCGATGTCGTCGCGCAGCCGCAGCGCAGACGCGTAGCGGTCGCCGGTATCCTCCAGCCGCGCGATGGCTGCGGCACGTTCCGCAAACGATGCGGCGGCGGCAGCCATCGGGTCCGGTTTGTCCTTGCCTTTGAACATTACAGCAGGGGTTCGATTTTCTCGGCGATGGTCGAGGCGCCGGCATCGCCCTTCATGATCGCCAGCATTTTATCGTCGGGCGACATGAAATAGACGAACGCGGAATGATCGACGGTGTAATCCTTGCCGCCATCGGTTTCGCGTTTCGCGGCATAGACCTTGTAGGTCTGTTCCGCCGCTTTCAATTGCTCCGGCGTGCCCGTCAGACCTTCGATGCGCGGGTCGAAATTGGCGACATAGGCTTTGACGACTTCGGGCGTGTCGCGGCCGGGATCGGTGGTGATGAACAGGGGCTGGATTTCCTTTGCCTTGTCGCCCAGTTTTTCCAGCGCGCCGCCGATGGCGGTCAGCGTGGTGGGGCAGATTTCGGGGCAGCTGGTGAAGCCGAAGAACACCAGTTTATATTTGCCGGGCCATGATTTTTCGGTCACGGGCTTGCCCGCGCCGTCAACCAGCGAAAACGCGCCGCCAACGGTGGATCCGGCAATCGGCTTCGCCTTGGTTTCGGTTTCCGCGCCTGCGGAAAGGGTGATGCCAGCCAGCAGCGCGAATGCGGCGCAGGCGATCAGGAATTTTTTCATGTCAGTCTCCTTTTTCAAAAAGAAAAGGATACCGCCCTGCCCTCATCAGGGCAAGGCGGCACACCCGTTATTTCAGCCCGTCGATCATGCCCTTGGGCACTTCGATGACGAATTCGTCCGCGCCGACGCGACCTTCGACGGCGGCCATCGCCGCAGCCGACAGTTTTTTGCCGATAATCACATAGGAGTCATTTTCGGTTTCCAGCACGGCGGGGCATTGGCTGCAGGTTGCGCAGACGAATTCGGCGGGAGTGATGTCGTTGAGTTTCATGGTGGTATCTCCTTTACATTTTAGGTTTGTGGTTGTGGTGGTTATGCGCGGGTTGCGCGGTTGGTGGTTCAGTTGCGGGCGTGGTATTGGCACCCGGGCCGCAGATGACCGCAGCGGGCAGTTCGGGCGCGTGGTTCTGGTGGTGATGCTGGTGAAAACCGCCTAGGTTCATCGCGGCCGATATCGCAAGGCCTGCGATTGCCCCGCCGATGACAAGGCGTTTTTCCCATTTGCCGGCCTGATGGCCGCGCATGTGTTTCCAGGCATAAAGACCGCCCGCCGTCGCCGCCGCGCTAAAGGCGATGGCAAGGACGGAAAGACCGGCGGTTGCCGTGGTGATGCCGGCGGTCGCCAGCAGAACGGGTGCCGCAAGGCAGCCCGCATGGCCGGCCAGCAGCCCGCCCGCCCCGCCGCCGACGGCGGCAAAGGCTTTTTTCAGGAAACCGCGCAGGCCTTTGACGGGCGGCGCATCGGCGTTGTTATCGTTGGTGGGCACAGCGCAATGGTGTGCGCATGACGCTGCGGGTTTGGACGCATGATCGCCATGCGCCGCGTGATTGTGAGTCATCGTAATGATCCTGATGTCGCAAATTTACGGAAGGGTTCAGCGCAGTTTCAGCGAAACCGGCGGGCCTTGCGACTGGAAGGATTTGGAAGAGCGCTTTTCTTCGGGCGCGCGTTCACGGGCGGGAGCGGGAGGCGTTTTGTCGAAGATCGACGGCGGCAGCTGCGGCGGCGCGACATTGGTGCCGAGCGAGAAATGGGCGGCAAACGCGCAAGGCGCGTCATGTGCGGCGGGCGCGTGCTGCTTTTGCGGCTGGTCGGGAATCTGGTCGGCGGGCAGATAAACCGTCGTATCGCCGGTAACGCCGGAGCAGATGACCAGCGGCAGCAATTCCCCGCCGGTTGACGCAAAAGCAGGCATAAAACCTGCCGGTACCATCGCGCGCGCCATCACGCCCAGCAGCACAAGGCAGCGGAGGATGGCAAGGGCATTGATTTTAAAACGCGCGATCATGACGACAGGTGTAGCAAAAAATTCCCGCAGCGCGAAGACATAAAATTTCTTTTGCAAACAAGGCTGTTTTTAGCCGAGGCGCAGCTGGGCGGGTTTGTACGACGCAACAGGTACGGGGCTGGCTTTCGGCGCGTTCTGCAGTTCGAATTCCTCCCGAAGCTTTTTCGCGCCGGGGAATTCGGTTTCGACCACTTTTTTCAGCAACCCGCTCATGGACTCGGCGTCCTTATACGCCGCGCCCAGATAGGTGAAGGATTTCGACGGATGCAGGAAGCGGCGTGCGTAATCCTCGATGATCGCGGCCTGCTGCTCCACGCGGTAATCCTCGAAATTCGACTTTGACGTTAACGTGTAGGTGTATTTGTCTTTTGCCGTCGGCGGGGTATCGTTCGTATAGGCGCGGTTGTTCTGGTTCTGCCAGACATGCGTCAGTTCATGGATGAAGGTGCCGAATTTATACGCGTTCGTTTCGGCCGAAAAATCCCTGGAGCTGTTTTCAGGCCCCCAGAAATCCGCCACGACCCTACCTGAATCGACGGAGCCCACGATATCGTCATAACCCTGCGGGTGCATATTGGCGCGGATGGTGTCGATATTGATGGTTTCGCCAAAGATGCCCTTTAATATCCGCGCCTCGCCTTCCGTCAGGGCGCGCACCTCGACATTCGCAAAGGCTTCGCGCGCGGCGGTTGCGGCGGGAAACTGCTCCTCCACCGTCGCCTCCAGCTGCGGATCGGTTTCACTGTTGTCGGGCTGGCCTTCGCGCCAGAATGATTTACGCTCGGGATGCAGGAAACGGCGGGCGTAATCCTCCATCATCTTCGCCTGCTGAATCTGGCCGTAATCGACAAAGGATGTTTCATCATCCAGTTCATATTTCAGCACGTTCTTGTCGCCACGCGTGAATTCGCCGTTCGTCCCGTTCTGCCACAGGCGCGTCAGTTCATAGACGAATGATCCAAAATTGCTGACCTTATCGCGGCTGAAATCGGCGGATGCGTTTTTCTCGCCGTAAAATTCTATGTCCCTGGTGTTATCGCCGACAACGCCGGAGCGCAGGTCCGGGCGTTCGTCCTTGAAGAAATGGACCCGGATGATGTCGGGGTTCAACTGGTCGCCGAAAATTTTGGTGACGGCCTCGCGCTCCCCCGCTGTCAGGTGGCGGGACAGGTACGGCGCAACCTCGCCGCTATAGGCATAGGGCGCTTCGACCACTTGCGGCACGACTGCGGGCTGCGTGCCGATGGTTTGGGCGATAGGCGCAGGTATTAATGGCGGCGTATTGTCGTTCTGCGCTTTTTGCCCATGCAGGCCGACAGTCACGCCCGTCACAAGCACAGCCGACGCGAAAATCGCGGTCAATCCTTTACGCAATCTGGACTTCGGCTGCGCGCCTGCCATTTGATACATACTCTATAAATTTTGGATTTATAGATAATATATGCAAAAATTGGCGGGGTCTAGGCGTAATTATCAGCCATAGGCCGGAATTGCTGCGGGGCGGTAAGATGCCACGGGCGTGCCGCCATAGCTGCGGCTGCGTTCGTAATTCAGGCGTAGTTGCCTGGCTGCCGGAAACTGCGTTTCCACCATTTTCATCAGCATCGCCGCCTTGGATTCCGGATCGTCATAGACCTGCCCCAGCCATGTAAATGATTTGGAAGGGTGCAGAAAACGGCGGGCGTAATCCTCCACCATCGCGGCCTGCTGTTCCACGCCGTAATCGGTGAATTTGTATTTCGCCTCGAGCGGGTACAGATATTTGTTCCCCTCCGGCACATAGCTGGAAGTGAAGCGGTCATTCGTCTGGTTCTGCCACACATGCGTCAGTTCGTGGACGAAAGTGCCGAAGTTTTCGGCGTTGTTGCCCTTGGTGTAGTCGCCGGAATGGTTGTCGCTGCCCCAGAAATCGGCTGCGCGCGATGACGCAACCGAACCCACAGCATCGTCGTATTTTTCGGGGTGCAGATACAGCTTGATCTGCGTCGTGTCGATCTGGCCTGCGAAGATGCCCTTGATCAGCGCGGTTTCTGCGGGCGTCATGGCGCGGATTTCGACACTCGCAAAATCAAGGCGCGCCTGCTTTGCAGCCGGAAATTGGCGTTCCACAAGACGCTGCAAATACGGGTCGGTATCCATGCGGTCGCCATAGGCCTCGTTCAGCCAGAGCGAGGCGCGATCCGGATGAAGGAAACGCCGCGCGTAATCCTCCATGATCTGCGACTGCTGCATACGGCCATAGGACTGGAAGCTATAACGGCTGTCGAGTTCATAGCCGGAAGCATCCGGCGTGCCGTGCGTGAATTTGCCGCCTGTCTGGTTCTGCCACAACTGCGTTATTTCGTAGACGAAAGTGCCGAAATTATCCGCGCCTTCGCGGCTGTAATCTCTGGCCGCAATATCCTTGCCGTAGATGTTGATGGTGTCGGTGCTGCCGGGCGGAATGTCGGACACGCGGTTATCGGCGGGTTCCTTGAAAAACTGGAATTTCAGCTGCGATACATCCAGTGCCGTGCCGAATAGTTTTGCTGCCAGCTGCACCTCCCCCGGCGTGATGCGGCGCGCGGCGTAGGCGCCGGGTGCGAGCGCGAGTCCGTCATTGGCGGGCGCGGGTATCGAAATCACGGTTGGCGGCGGCTGCACGGGAACGGCGGCGGGCGGCGGTGCGGGCGGTTTGTCGTCATCCTTCGTCAGATGATCGTACAGGTTATTCATGCCGACGCCGCCCAGCGCGACCAGAAACACGACCGACAGCCCGTTGCGTAATTTCAAACCGATTTGCTTGCCGTCCATGATGTTTTCCCAACCGGATGTCGTGCTTGATGCCGGCATCTTTCAAATGTTGAAAGATATTATATGGAAATAGATCATCTGTCGATCAATAATCGATTAATTGCGTCTTTTCATGTGGATAGCTGCTTATTAAGCTTCGATATCGAGGGTCTGTCCCTCGTCCGCAACCGGCACGACATCCGGGGAGTCGCCGGTCGTGTCGCCGCTGTCATCCGCAGGCGCGTCGGCGTTGGTCACGGGCGGGCGCTGCAGTGCCGCGATGTCCGCTGCGATTTTTTCGATGTACTGCTTGGCCTGATAAAGGTCGAGGCTGAAATATTCGCCCTCCTTGCGCAGTTCGGGCTTCAGCACGACCGTAAAGGTCTTGGCGTTGTTCAGGAGCAGGCGCGTGTCTGAAATGAATTTCAGCCTTTCCTGCGTTGTCATTTCCGCGCCGGCGTTATAGGCCTTGACGTAGTCGGCGGTCGCGGAGGCAAGCTCTTTCATGCTATAGCTCAGCGCGCGGATGCTTTGCTTCGCCGTCATCGTCGTGTCTTCAGACTGGCGTTCGTTTTTGTAAAGGCGGTATGCGTCGCGGGTAAAGGCCAGCTTGGCTTCGGCCGATGCCTTGCTCTTTTCGGCGGTGCTGAGGGCGGAGCCTTGCAGCGCGTTTAAAAGGCCGACTTCCTTGATGCGGGCGGATTTCAGGAAGCCGTATTGCATGGTATCGGGGATAGCGCCGCCGATCTTGCTGAGCGTCAGGTCAAAGCTTCCGCCGACCTTGTACTTGTACTTGGCCTGGAAAGCAGCAACAGCAGGATTGTTGGTGTTGATCGCCATATCGTTTTGAGCTTACCTTTCTGGCAGCATTCACCGGATTTCTGTCCTTATTCCATTTTAACGGCCGGACATTAATATTTTGTTAAGTTTGATGCCCCAAAACGCCAATAACAGGGAACATTCAGGGTTTTTAAGGCGTTAGAGCCCTTCAGGAGGCGCAGCACTTGGCTGGAATCACCGATTGTGCGAAAACGGATGCAACGTCTTCACGAAGGAACAAGGAATGACGATAGCCGACGGTAAAGTTCGCATATTAATTGTCGATGACAGTCAGGATTCCGCCATGACGCTGGGCTGGCTGGTGGAGATGATGGATGCCGATTACCGGTTGGCGCATTCAGGCGATGAAGCGATCAAGACTGCGAGCGAATACATCCCCAACCTTGTTTTGATGGATATCGGGCTGCCCGGCATGTCAGGCTATGATGTCTGCAAAAAAATGAAGGAAATGCCCGCGCTGGCCAATACAGTTTTCGCGGCACAAACCGGCTGGGGCGAAGAGCAGCACCGCCGCGCGTCTAAGGAAGCGGGATTTGATCACCACCTCGTCAAACCCGTGTCGATAGACAGCCTGCAGGATTTACTGACATCCATAAAGGCGCAGAAGTAGCTTTTATTCTTCGTCATCCTCGTCAAAATCAGGCATGCCGATTTCGGCCGCGCCGATCAGCTTAGCCGATGCGACCGTATCCAGCTTGCGGAATTTGTCGCGCGCGGCCAGCGCCTTTTGCTTGTTCCTGTATTCGTGGATCTCGACGTTTTCAGATTTATAGATCACACGCACGATGAATTCTTCAGACATATACCGCCCTATTCCTCTTCCTCGTCATCCCTGAAGATCTTGGCCTTCAGGTCCTCCTTGATATCATCAAGGCAGAGCGCCGCCAAGGCGAGGTGGTGTTCGTTTTCGGCGATGTGGACCCAGTCCACGTGTTCTTCTTCGTTGATGGTCAGCACGACCACAGATTTCACCTTGGTGTTCTTGGCGAATTTCGCCATGTCGCGCAGGAATTTGGGGATGCCGCCCTCGCCGTCGAACTGCACCTTGTCGATGATCGCGCCTTCCTTGAAATTGACGGTGATGACCTGCACCTTTTCTTCGGGCGGTGCGGCGGGGATTTCGGGGGGCTTGTCGATGCTGTCGGTCATGCTGTCCCGCGCCTTGGCCGCGCGCTCCCTGTTTGTCGAATTGATCCAATAAAACAAACGCTTCGCCGGCGGATTCCGCTGGGGCTCATGACGCCTGATTTTATTTTACGGCAAAAGGGGCTATTAAAGGATTAATAAAGCCAAGTATTTGATACATATAATAAAATCTAGGAAATTGACCCGCTTGCACGCATCTGTTAACAATTGAAGTCCACGAACACCGCTATTTCCAAAAGGACAAGACGCCGCCAGACATGACAGCGCCCCCGAAAGACAATTTGGAAAACCATCCGCAGCTGCCCGATAACCGGGTATTGCACCCCCTGTTCGGCAATTTCTGCACGACCGAAACCTTCAGCCTGAAAACGCATGTCGGCGGCAGCCACCATACGCATTACGAAGCGCATCTGGACGATCCCGTCAAAAAGACATGGACGGTCAGCAAGGTCGTGACGGTGACAGAGGACAGCTTCCACGCCTGGAAACGCAAATCCACGACCGGATCACAGGTGATGAAGGCCAAGCTGAATTTCCGCGACGCGCTGAAACTGATGGGCCAGCTGGAAAAAGACCACAAGGACAAACCGCATA
This sequence comes from Alphaproteobacteria bacterium, assembly GCA_016794125.1. GTDB lineage: Bacteria > Pseudomonadota > Alphaproteobacteria > Micavibrionales > UBA2020 > JAPWJZ01. Next base: position 161,647 of record JAEUKT010000001.1, read on the forward strand.
ATTTCGAGACGCTGTACCCCGACGCCCCCGTGCTGGGATTTTTGCATTACCGCGCCTTTGCCGAACGCGAGGGTTACGTCTATGACACCAAGGACATTCCGCATGCGCGCCCGAACCCGCGCGTGCTGCCGCTGGGCTGCACCTTTCACCAGTCGGATGTCGATAACGCGAACAGCCATTTGCAGCGCCCCGACGACGAATTCGACAACAACGGCCCGCAAAGCAAGCTGCCCAATACGCATTTCCTGCTGGATAACTTTACCGCCGCAGCACACCGCGACGATTTCCAGACCAGCCTGAACGGCACGCGCGCGATGGCGCTACTCGACCGTTTCGTCGATCAGGTCGAAGCGGCAAAGGAACATCTGAAGGAATATTGCGAGAAATACGCAGCCATGGGATATGGCGGCTTGATCGACGATGCCGACAACGAATTGCGCCTCGCCGAAAGCACGCTGCGCCAGCTGCGCGCCTATCATGTCGATACGACCGAATACGATAACTTCCTGACGCAATGCCGCATCACGACCTTTGTGCTGCATGCCGAAGGATTGTTCGACCTGATGAACAAGGGCAAAGGCGATTTCAACGCGAACGAGGCGCTGTTCCAGTCACGCGTGACACAGGCGCTGGAGCTGTTCAAAAAAATCGACAGCAGCGAAGAAGGCGCAAAGACGCTACAGAATATGATTGTGCAGACACCGGCGCCCGCCGTGCCTGCCGCAATTGGGAATTTTATCGACAATTACCGTATCGCTCGCCCCAAATTCGGCACACCGCCCGCCTCCGCTCCCAAAGGCCCGCACCCGTAATTTTTCCTCCCCGCGGATGCTTTTCATGCAGCACGGCGGCAAGAGCAATTAATCACTTCAAATGATGCAGCATCCAGCCGTCGTCGCCCTTGTTGAAATGAAAGGGCTGGACGTTGGCGGAGTGGTCTAGTTCGGTGAACAGGCAGCGGCGTAGCACGCGATAGACACCGCCATGCGCGACGAACAGGATGTTTTCGCCGGCATAGGTTTCAAGGTTGCGGTGGAACGCCTCCATCGTGCGTTCGCGGAATCTGGCATAGGGCTCGCCGTCGGGCGGGCAAGGGTATCCGTTTTCTTCGGGCGGCAGGCCGCGCGCGACAAGCTCGCTTTTCAGGCTTTCCATCTCCTCGACCGCCTTGCCTTCGAACGCGCCGTAATTGCGCTCCTTCAGGCCTTCATCGACCACCAGCGGTTTTTGCAGACCCGCGTTGATGATCGACGCGGTTTCATAGGCGCGGCTGAGGTTGCTGACGATGATGCGGTCGATGGGCAGGCGGGTCAGAACCTTGACCGCGTGTTCGGCCTGCGTGCGGCCGGTTTCGTTCAGGGGTATGTCGGTATGGCCCTGGATGCGGGAATTTTTGTTCCAGTCGGTTTCGCCGTGGCGGACGAAATAAAACGAGCGCGGCAGCATGAAAAACCCCATCAATGGACTTGTGAATCGAAACGCGGTAACCTTGTTATATCTCAACAGCAGGCAGGGTCAATATGGCGTTCAAGCTCAAATATCTGGCGGCGGGCGTCGCGCTGGCCGGAATGGTTTCGGTTGCCGCTTACGCCGTGACCCGCCCTGCCCCGCCCCGCGAATGTGCGCCCGTCGGCATCATGGCCAAGCGGCTGATGACCGAGCGGAAATTATCCTACCTTGCCGACGGCATCGACAGCGACGACCATGTCCATATGTGGTATGTCAGCCGCAAGACGGGCAAATGGGTGGAATTATATGTCGAAGACGACAAGCAGCTCGCCTGCATCGTGCGCGAAGGGTATGACTGGCATTTTGCGGGGTAGGTGCAATTCAGGTCGCTGCCGCTATACTCCATCGCAATGCTATTAGCGGTCACGCCATGCGGAAGATTGATGCCAGCATAGTTTTTGGCTTTCCCAAATAGTTCTCCCCAATTTTTGAGGGCAAGAACTGTGATAACTAAAGAAAACGATTATAATCAAACATATCGACAGCCAAAACGTCCTTCGCTTTTTTGTCAATGGAACTGACGTAATAAATAGAATTTCTGCCACTGCATAAAATGGGAAAATTGCGCTTGGAGCAATGTAAGATGGTGCCTGCAAGGTTAAAACAAATGCGCCTGCGAGAAACAAAAAACTAACCTTAGATAGCAAGCTTAGAGTCTTTTTATTCTCCGCAGGATTATTCACGTTAGTAAGTCACCTGACGCATCGGCATTTTCTGCGCCTTGGCCCACATATCGGCGGCGGGCGTGGTGCGGACGAAGTTTTCGTCGTACAGGACGATCTGCCAGCTGGCGGATTTCAATTCTTCGCTCAGCTGGTTTTTGCCCCAGCCGGTATAGCCCTTGATGACCTTGACCCATTTCGGTTTCGCGGCGACCAGTTTGTCGATCGCGGGCTGGCCTTCGACCAAGGCGGTGTCGATGTCCTTCATCACGATGCTTTCGGGGGTCAGCACTTCGGTGGAATGCAGCGCATAGACCTTTTCCGGCTCCATCGGGCCGCCGACGAAAGTGTCGCCGGTCGCGGCCGGTTTGTTCAGCACCAACCCCATCGCGCCCGCCTTGCGGTGCTGCAGGACAAGAATGACCGTATCCTTCAGGTTTTCCTGCGTCATTTTCGCGGTCGATACCAGCAACTGGTGATGGGCGGCGGCAGGCGCGTTGTTGAAATGCCCGCCCAGCCACATCAGGAACGCCGCCGCCGCGAACATCAGGTATGAATCATATTTACCTTCCCGTTTTTTCTTCGGGGCGCTGGCGGTGGCGGTCATGGTTGTCCTTTATCTCAGGGCGTGAATTTGTCGCGGAAGGAAGTTTTCAGGCCATGCGCGGGGTTGGGCTGCGCGGGGTCGCCGAAATCGAGCTTGGAAAGTTTTTCGAGCTGCTTGCCCAGCATCTGCGTCACGATGCATTTGCTGAAATCCAGTTCGTATTGTTCGCCGGTTTTTTTGTGGGTAAGGACCGGGTTGTTTTTTGCGTCCAGCAGGTTCTGCGCGAAATGCGGCATGGATTCTACGCCCAGCTGGAACCAGTCGACAGCGCCGGTGGTGTCGTCGGCGGCCAATGAATCCTCGACCATTTGCCGCAGCTTGTCGGGGATCGCCCAAGGGGTTGCGCCTTCTTTTTCGAAGACATATTTGGAATGCGCGTTGGTTTTCACGATCTCGATCGCGAAGCGGTCTTCGGGCGGTTCCAGCAGATAGGCGCGCATGATGTGCGCGCTCATGAGCGTCTTGAAAAGGCCGATACCGTCGAGCGTCACGCGCACCGATCCGATCTCCGACCATTTGTGAACGTCTTCGCCCTTGTCGTTCTGCACGACGAGCGGATAATGGATGCTGGATGCGACGATCTTGCCCTTGTCATCCTCGATCAACGTGACAGCGCCGGACGCAATACGTTCCTTCCACAATGCTTCCTCGCGCTTGGCGACGAATTCGTGTTTATTCTCGGCGTAGTAATCGAATATTTTCTGTTCATCCGCAGCGTTCGAAAAGCGGACGTATAATTTCTGTACCATGGCAAACCTTTGAAAATTCTTTTTGTTTCTCTATTGCTGCCGTTATCCTAATATTGTACCAGAGTTAAAAAGCAGGTCAAAAGCTATGTCGTCGGAAAACGTTAAATCGTTGGAACTGGAAGCATTTAAAAGAAAATTGCAGGTTCTTGCTGCACTGCCGCAAAATTCCGACGCTGAATTTGCCGAAGCGATCTATACCGCCGTCTCCCGTTTCGGCATCACCGAAACGCAATTCCGCGATACGTTTGGCCTGACAAAAGGCGCGGTGGAGCGCTGGACGACACTGAAAAACCTGCCCCAGCCCGATGTGCGCCCCAAAATCATGGAATGGATTCTGCAAAGTTTGTAATGGCTTGGATTTGTCAGATGGACAGGCTTTGGATAACGGGCTATGTTTAATCAATCTTAAAAAACTGCAGGTATAAGTGGCTCAAAAACCGCGTCATAACCCGCTTCTCTACCCCGCCATCGAGGCGCGCCGCCTTGGGCTCAAGGCGACGTTCAACGTCATGGCGGCGGGGCTTGAATTCCAGTCGGCCATGGTGCGCATGGCGGAGGCTATGGGCACTGCGCCGAAAGCCTATACCGACCTTGCCAAAGACGTGATCGCCGCGTCGAAGGAAATGTCGGAGCGTTTCACGCGCGACTACGAAAAGCCCGCCTTCGACCTGCCGCAGACAACCATCGACGGCAAGGCTGTGACCGTCACCGAAGAAATTGTGAACGACAAGGCCTTCGGCTCCCTCCTCCACTTCAAGCGCGACACCGACCGCAATGACCCGAAGCTGCTGATCGTCGCGCCGATGTCCGGCCATTTCGCGACGCTGCTCCGCGATACTGTCAAGGAAATGCTGCCGAACCACGATGTCTATATCACCGACTGGAAAGACGCCAAGGGCGTACCGCTGTCGGCGGGTGAATTCGGATTGGATGATTACATCGACTACGTGAAGGATTTCATTAAAACGGTCGGCAAGGACGCGCATGTGATGGCCGTCTGCCAACCCACCGTGGCGACGATGGCGGCGGTCGCGTCGCTGGCCGAGGAAAAATCCGAATTCCAGCCCGCATCGATGACGCTGATGGCAGGCCCGCTGGATACCCGCGCGGCGGAGACGCAGGTGACAAAGCTTGCCAAGGAAAAACCCATCGAATGGTTCCAGGACAACCTGATCGGCGAAGTATCCGGCAACCATCCCGGCGCAGGCCGCATGGTCTATCCCGGTTTCGTGCAGCTGTTCAGCTTCATGTCGATGAACCCCGACAGCCACAACAAGAAACATATCGACCTGTTCAACGACTTGATTCAGGGCAATACCGAGAAGGCCGAGAAAACCAAGAAATTCTATGACGAATACCTCGCCGTCGCCGACCTTCCCGCGAAGTTCTATCTGGAGACGGTCCAGAAAGTTTTCATCGACCCGCAACTGGCCAAGGGCACGCTGGAACATCACGGCAAAAGAGTGATCCCCGCCGCGATCAAAAAAACCGCGCTGTTCACCGTCGAGGGATCGGAAGACGATATTTCCGCCCCCGGCCAGACGACGGTCGCGCATAAACTTGCGGCAGGCCTGAAGCCCGAACAAAAATTCCACCATTTGCAAGAAGGTGTCGGGCATTACGGCACCTTCAGCGGGCGCGGCTGGCGCGAAGGCATTGCGCCCCGCATCACCGGTTTCATCCGCGATATCGCGAAGAAAAACGGCATTGATTACGCACCCGCATCGAACGCCGTGAAACCCGAAAAATGGCCGGAAAACAAGCAGCCACCCGCGGCAAAACCGCCGAAACTGGCCGCATAATCAGCCCCTTACCCAAGGTTTAGGCTAATTAAACCCTTTCGGTGATAGAATACGGGTATCAAAATCATATGTCCGGGATGCCGCGCGCATGGCGAAAAACACATTCAACCAGAAATCCCCCGACCCTGCCGCTGCCGAAAAACTCGGACAGGAACTGCTGAGGGAAATTAACGGCGATGCGGACATTGCGCATATCAAAAAGCTGATCGCGATGGGCGCAAATCTGGAAGCGCGCGATGACAAGGGCAATACGCCCGTGATTGCCGCAGCCTCGCGCTCGCTCAATAATGTCGTCAAAGAATTACTGATCGCGGGCGCGGATCCCAACGCCGTAAACAATTCGGGAGGCTTCGCGCTGTTCATGGCAGCGATGATGGGGCCGCCGGACAATCCGGATCTTGCGCAGATTCTGATCGACCATAAGGCCGAGGTGGATAAGCCTTACCGCTCCCTGACTCCGCTGATGTGGGCGGCGCAGCGCGGCTTCAAGGATGTCGTGCGCGTGATCGGCGAACATGCCGACATCACGCTGAAATCAACCGGCAGCATCCAGAAAAACGCCTCGGAATGGGCGGAACACAACGGCAAGATGGGCGTTGTCGCAATCATGAAAACAATACAGGAAAGCAAGCAAGCCAGAGCAGCAGATGAGGCGAAACGCGCGGCCGAAAAAGCGGCACAAACCGCCGCCGAACAGAAACGCGACACCTTCGAACATGCCATCGAAGGCATGCATACCGCCCGCGCCGTCGCCGCGCCCAAGGTGGCGAAGTTCAAGAAACGTACGCCTGTTCCCCAGAAATGAACGCAGCCGCACCCTTCAACCGGAAATCCGTCGATCCTGAAACGGCCGAAAGGCTGGGACAGGAATTGCTGGTGCAATTGCAGCGGCGCAACACGAACATGGACAAGGTCAAAAGCCTTATCGAGCAGGGCGCGAAGATCGACGCGCGCGACAGCGCGCGCAACACGCCGCTGCACGGCGCGGTCGGCAAGCGGCATTTCGAAGCCGCAAAATTATTGCTGGAAACGGGCGCGAACCCGAACGCCATCAGCGAAAACGGCATGTTCCCGCTGATGTGGACGATGGAGTCGCATGCTGACGGCAGCGCTGCGATTGCGCAGCTGCTGATCGACCACGGCGCGAACACCGGACAGATATATAACGACCGCACCCCGCTGATGTGGGCGGCGGATGGCGGTTATCCGGATATCGCGGCCGTGCTGGCACCGACGTCCGACATCATGGAAAAATCACGCGACAGAAACCCCAGAAGCTCCGTCGATTTCGCCGATCAGGCAAACCGTCCCGAGATCGCCGATATGCTGCGCAAGACCCACAAACAAAAAGAAATCGATGCGATTACCCTGAAGCGCAAAACCTTTGACGAAGCTGTGGGTGGTATGGCGATCAAGCGCAATGTTTCCGCTCCGCGCACGGCCCGCTTCCGGAAAGCACCTGTTTCACAACAATAATTCACGACCGGCTGCGCTTTGACCAAAGTCAAGGAAGGTATGCGGCTCGCATGTTCTTATGGTACTAGGCCATTAAAAAAGGCCTGTAACAGAAGGAGCAGGAAAATGGGTGCAGGATATAACGTAAACTGGACAGGCCGCGTGGCGCAGATGGTATTGCTGGCCGCAATTATCGGCGCAGGCATCCTGAGCGGCCAGGCCGTGACGACCGGAATCTTCTATTGGTGGATTTACCCCGCGCTGCTGGGCCTGTTTGTCGCGACCTTCATGCTGCATCACGTTCGCGACCGCGCAAGCCGGCGCTAAAAAACCAATTACGACGCTGGAGGCGCTGGCGGCTTATATTTCGGCTTGCCCAGATCCGGCGCGTCGATGTCGGTTTTTTTCGGTGCGTTTTCGCCGGTGAGCTTGTTCATCGTATTTTCCAGTTCTTCCAGCCGCGCCTGCAGCCCTTCGATCTTGCGTTTCGCGGCGGGCGAAAATTCTTCCTCCAGCCCCTTTTTCAGGCTCGGGTTGCGGCGTTCGAAATCGTCACGTTCGTTTTGCAGCGCGGTGATCGTGCGGTCCACTTCCTGCAGCGCTTTTTCCAGACGCTTCACTTCGCGGCGATAGGTCACGAAACCAAGCCCGCTCATGGCCGCAAGCGCGGTGCCAAGCCCGCCCAGCAGCGTCAAATCGGCGGCAATCGCGAGCGCGCCCACCCCGCTCCAGAAACCCAGCTGCACGCCTTCGCGCCGTGAAGCGGTCTTGAAGGCCAGCCAGCGGTCGGTCAGCTCCCGGCGTTTGTCATGCAGGGGGCGCAGCGGATCGTGTTCGGACATGTTATTTTGCCTTCAGCCATGTTTCGGCCATGCGCACCCAGTACGCAGCGCCGACGGGCAGCACATCGTCGTTGAAATCGTAATGCGGGTTATGCAGGCCGGGATCGTTCGCGGTCTTGCCAGCGCCAAGCGCGATATAGGCGCCGGGCGATGCCTGCAGGAAATACGCGAAATCTTCGCCGCCCATCGTGGGGGTGAAGGGCAATACCTTGTCCTTGCCCACTACATCCGCCGCAACCTTGCGCGCGAATTCGGTTTCTGCCGCCGAATTGACGACGGAGGGATAGCCCGATTTCCAAGTCACTTCGACATTCGCGCCAAACGCATCGGCGACAGATTTCACGACATGGCGGAGTTTTTGCTCCAGTATCTTGCGTGTCTCGGGCTTGAACGCCCGCACGGTGCCGCCCAGTTCGACGGTATCGGGCACGACGTTCAGGCTTTCGGTGCCCGCATGGAATTTGCAGACGGAAATTACCGCGCTGTCGGCAGGATCGACGGTGCGCGACACGATATGCTGGATCGCGGAAACGATCTGCGCGCCGCAGACAATCGGGTCGATCGTGGTATGCGGGAAAGCGGCATGGCCGCCCTTGCCCTGCACGGTCACGCGGAAGGTGTCGGTCGATGCCGTCATCGGTCCTTCGCAAATCGCAAAGGTGCCCTCTGGCTGCCACGGCCAGTTATGCATGCCGAAAACGGCTTCGCAGGGGAATTTGTCGAAGAATCCTTCCTGCACCATCACATTGCCGCCCCCGCCGCCTTCTTCGGCAGGCTGGAAGATCGCGTAGACCGTGCCGTCGAAATCGCGCGTTTCCGCAAGGTGTTTCGTGGCGGCCAGCAGCATGGCGGTATGCCCGTCATGGCCGCAGGCATGCATCTTGCCGGAAATTTTCGACGAATGCTTGCAGTTGGTTTCCTCGAGGATATTGAGCGCATCGAGGTCGGCGCGCAGGCCGAGGCCGCGTTTCGAGTTGCCGTTCTTGCCCTTGATGATGCCCACTACGGCGGTTTTCGCCATGCCGCGATGGATTTCAACGCCCCAGCTCTCCAGCAGCTTCGCCACATAATCGGACGTGTTCACTTCCTCGAACGCGGTTTCAGGATGCTGGTGGATGTGCTGGCGCCAGCTTTTGAATTCATCATTCTGGTTTTGCAGTTTTTTAAGAACGGACATTCGTAGTTCCCCTGTTATCTGAAGAATTTTTTCAGCCACTTGTCGCGGCGCTGGTGCATGTTCTGGTTTTTGTCCGGCGTGTTGACATCGCCGAAATCGCGGTTGGCGAGGTTCTTGATCTCGTCCTTGAACATGTTGAAGAAGCTCGACTTGCTGAAATCAAGCTCGATCTGTTCGCCGGTTTTCTTGTTGGTGACGACGGGATTATCGACCGCGTTTTCCATCCATTTCGCCATCGTCGGCAGCGCTTCCATGCCGCAGACATACCAGTCGTTTTTCGTGGCATGGCCGTGGGTCACGGTTTTCTTTTTCGCCTCCAGCATGTCGTCGGACGGATCGCCGCCCAGCTCGCGCCAGCCGAGTTTCTTGGCGAGGTTCTGCACGGGCGTGGTTTCCATTTGCGCCACGAACATATTGTCGGGCGGCTCCACCAGGAACGCGCGCAGTGTTTGCATCGCGATCATCGCGTCGAACAGGCCTGGATAGCCGTTCAGCACGCAGCGCGTGGTGCCCAGTTCCTGCCATTTGATGTGTTCCACGCCGTGTTCGTCCTTCGCGCTGTGCGCGTAGGTGATGCTTGCTGCGACGATCTTGCCTTTTTCATCCTCGACGATCACGACCGCGCCGTCTTCGGTCAGCTGCTTCATCAGCTCTGTCTGGCGCTTCAGCACGTTCTTGTGCGAATTGAGGTCGTAGAAATCGGAAATCTTGTCGAAATCGGCATCCTGCGAAAAGCGGATAAAATATTTGGGCGGCTTGACGTCGGTCACTTGGGTCTCTCCGTTTTATCTGAAGAAGTTTTTGAGCCACTTGTCCCTGCGCTGACGCACATTCTGCTGCTCGTCAGGCTTTTCTACATCACCGTAAGTTTTGTTGGCCAAGACTCGGATTTCCGGGCTGAACAGCTTAAAAAAGGTCGAACGGCTGTAATCCAGTTCAATCTTCTCCCCTGTTTTCTTGTTTTCTAAAATCGGGTCGTCGATGGACTTCACCATGCGCGTCGCCATGGTGGGCAGCGCCTCGAGGCCGCAGACATACCAGTTGTTGGCGTTCACGTTCGCGGCATCGGCGGGATCGACGCTCTTGATTTTCGCATCCATCAGGTCCTGCGGCATCGCGCTCATACGACGCCAGCCCAGCGCCTCGGCCATGCCCTGCACGGGGGCTGTATGCATCTGCGCGACAAAGGTTGATTCAGGAGGTTCGACCAGAAAGGCGCGCAACGTCTGCATCGTGACCATAGCATCGAATAAACCGGGATACCCGTTCAGCACAATGCGCGTTGTGCCGATTTCCTGCCACTGCACACGCTCCATGCCACCTTTGTCGATAGTCTTGTGCGGATAGGTCATGGATGCTGCGACAATTTTGCCTGCCGCATCTTCTATCAGCACAACCGCGCCGTCCTCAATCAGCTGCTTCATCAGCGCCTGCTCGCGCTTGCGCACATTCTTGTGCGCGTTAAGTTCGTAGAACTCCATGAGGTTGTCATGGTCGCCCGCGTTGGAGAAGCGGATGAAAAGTTTTTTCGGCGCGTCGGTCACATCAGGCCTTTTGTTGGATCGCGGCCAAGACTCGGCCACGGTTTTTATTCCAAAATCGGTTTGCTTTAAGAAACTTTTATACTGAAATACAAAGGCCGTGACCAGTGGGGTTATAAAAATAGCACGGCATTTTCCACCATCTTAAAATTTAACAACCCCTTAACTTCCGGAAATAAAAGCAGCGCAGGGTTGTTAACCAGCCTTGCGTATAATCCTGTAGATGCTCACAACCCGAAAGGAAAAATAAAATGCTCAATAAAATGATGATTGCCGCCCTTGCGATGACCGTAATGACCGCAGGCGCTGCCCGTGCGGAAGAAGCCGCAGGCGGCGCGGGCCCCGGCCCCGGTGGCGGCGGTAAAGGAAGCCCCGAGAAATTCCAGGAACATAAACAAAAGATCCTGCAAAAAATTGACGAACGTATTGCCGAAGGCCAGAAACGCCGTGCCTGTGTCGCAGCAGCCAGCGACGTGGAAGCCCTGAAGGCGTGCATGCCGGAGCGCAAGGGCGGTCATGAAGGCGGCGGCATGATGCGCCGCAAGCGTGACGGTGGCGGCGATTCCGCGCAATAACCGTATCCACTAAAAAAACGCCGGTGTCGGGAAAGCCCCGCGCCGGCGTTTTTCTTTGTTGGAAGCTTCGTTATATAGACGGCTTGGGGGCGTTTTTCGGACGAAGCACGCCGAAGCTGCGGTCAAGGTTCTCGATGGAATCGGCGATCAGCGCCGCGTTATTGGGCTGGTATCCGCCGCCAAACAGCATGGCGATGGGGATTTCTTTTTCCAGCGCATACTTGAAAACCATTTCGTCGCGTTCCATCACGCCCTGACGCGATACTGCGGCATGGCCGAGCGGGTCGCCGTCCAGAATATCGGTGCCGGCGATGTAAAAGATGAAATCAGGCGTGAAATCCTTGTCGGCGTCCGACAGCACGCGTTCGATCACGGGCAGGTATTCGGCATCGGTCGCGCCCAGCGCCATCGGCTGGCCGACATTGATGCGTTCCTGCGCTTCTTCATCCTTGGGGAACAGGTTGCGCGCATAGACATCGACGATGAACACGCTTGGATCGTCCTTGAAATCCCGCGCATATCCATCGCCCTGATGCGCGTCAAGGTCGATAATCATGACGTTTTTGATTTCAGGATGCTTCGCGCGCAAAGACTGCACCGCCAGCGTCACATCGGCAATCGCGCAGAAACCGTGGCCGTGATCGGATGAGGCGTGATGATACCCGCCGCCCAAATTCACCGACCAGCCATGTTCCAGCGCCGCTTCGCCCGCCATCACCGAGCCGCCCGCCTGATAGCGCATGGGGTCGAGGATTTCCGCGTCGATATCGGTCATCGCCATGCGGCTCACGGCGGTGACTTCGAATATCTTCGCCAGCGACGCCGGATCGTGCAGCCGCTGTAGATGGGCTGGCGTATGCACGGCGGCAAGGTCGGCATCGTTCAAACGCGGCGGCGCTATTTCCTGCCCCGCCGCGATCAGCCCGCGTTTCACCAGTTCGTTGAACACATGGCTGGATTTGCGCGTATCGACCGGATGCTGCTCATGCGACACATCCACCGTCAGATCATAAGACGGGCTGTAAATAACGGGTTTTTGCCCCGCGCTGTTGAACGCCTGCTGCTCGCCTGCCATGTTCTGCTGTCCTGAATTTGAGAAAATATAGTAAGCGATTATTTAGATTATGTCAAACCAGAAGCAAATTCACCGTAGACTCGCTAAGTCTATAATTTTCATAATTTAAACGGCGTATTCCTGCACCATATCTTATTGACTCTTTTGCTGCTTATTGCGTATTTTGCCCTCGCCGAATGTGCGCATTCGAAGGACAGATGGTTGATTTGGAGCGGTATTAGTGAGCCTCACACCCGAAGAACTCAGCCGGAAGATCAAGGAAGCGCGCGTAAAGCAGGGACAAGACCCTGATCCGACCGCGCCAAAACCGGCGCGACCAGCCGATACCGCGACAGGCAAAGCCATGCGCGCGGCAACCGAACTGGTGGCAGCCCTGATGGTGGGCGGGTTTCTGGGGTACTGGCTCGACACCTGGCTGAATACCAAGCCGCTGTTCATGATCCTGCTGTTTTTCGCAGGTTTTGCGGCCGGTTTCCTGAACATCTACCGTGCCCAGACGGGGCAGGAGTTCAAGGTGGGCATGGGTGAGCTGAAAGACAAAGACGAGAAAAAGACGGGCGAAAAGGAACAATAAACGTGGCGCATAGTCCTCTTGAGCAGTTTGTCATCAAGCCGATCATCCCGCTGAATATCGCGGGCTACGATATTTCTTTCACGCAATCCGCCGCATGGATGCTGGTCGCCGTGGTTGTCGCAACCGCGCTGATGACGCTCACGATGCGCAGCCGTGCGCTGGTTCCCGGCCGCTGGCAGAACCTCTCCGAAATGCTCTATGAATTCATCGCCGGCATGGTGAACGACACGCTGCACGAAGAAGGCAAGAAATATTTCCCCCTCGTGTTCTCGCTGTTCATGATCGTCCTCATGGGCAACCTGCTGGGCATGCTGCCCTACTCCTTTACCTATACCAGCCATATTATCGTGACGGGCGCGCTTGCCCTGCTGGTGTTCCTGCTGTCAACCATCGTGGGTTTCGCCCGCCATGGCCTGCACTTCTTCTCCCTTTTCCTGCCCAAGGGCCTGCCGGTGCTGATGATCCCCCTGATCGTCGTGATCGAGGTCATTTCGTACCTGTCGCGCCCCTTGAGCCTGTCCGTCCGTCTGTTCGCCAACATGACCGCGGGCCACACGATGCTGAAAGTCTTCGCGGGCTTCAGCGTGGGCCTGATCGCGGCGGGCACGGCAACCGGTTTCCTGAGCGTGATCCCCGTGATCGTCAACGTCGCCCTGATCGGGCTCGAGCTGATGATCGCCTTCATCCAGGCATATGTTTTCGCGATCCTGACCTGCATCTACCTGAAGGACGCGATTGAACTGCACTAACAACAAGAAACTGAACCACTACCAACCCTAAAACAGAGGAATACTAAAAAATGGAACCAGCTGCAGCAAAACTCATCGGCGCAGGCATCGCAGTCCTCCCGCTTCTCGGCGTGGGCATCGGCCTCGGCATGCTCTTTTCCAGCATCATCACCGCGATCGGCCGCAACCCTTCGGTTGCTGACGTCGTGAAAGGCACCGGCCTGTTCTACTTCGCGCTCGTTGAAGCTATCGCTCTCTTCGCGCTCGTCGTCGCCCTGCTGATGCTCTTCGTCCTCTAAGGGTAACCTGATACCAAGGATAAACAGATGTCCGCTCGCCTGCTGAACCGTATCTTCCTCAACTCCGTCGGCCTTTTGCTCGGCGCAGCTATCGCTGCCGCCGTCGCGACATCGGCACGGGCGGAAGAAACTTCAGCAGGCGCTGCGGCCGTCCCCGTATCCGAACGCGCCGCCGTATCCGAAGAGATCGCGCCTTCCGGCGACAAGGTCATTTCGATGCCTGCGGAAGAGCATGAAGTCGAGGCAGAAGTCAAAACCGATATCGGCTTCCCCCAGTTGAAGGCCGAGACATATCCCAGCCAGGTTTTCTGGCTGTTCGTTTCATTCACCATTCTTTACGTGCTGATGTCGAAAGTCGCCCTGCCCAAAGTCGGCGGCGTGATCGACCAGCGCCGCGCGCAGCGCGAAGGTAACCTGACCCGCGCCGAACAACTGCAGGACGAGGCCGCAAAAGCGAAAGCGTCCTACGAAACCGCGCTTGCCAAGGCGCATGAATCCGCACAGGAAGCGATGAGCGCGGCCGAAGCCGACATCTCCGAAAAAATCGCCGCGGAATCCGCAAAATTCACCGAGGCCACCCGCAAGCGCGTGGTTGCCGCCGAACAGGGCATCGCGAAAGCGAAAGAAGAAGCCCTTGCGTCGCTGGCCGACATCGCCGCCGAAATCTCTGCCGAAATGGTCGGCAAGGTTGCGGGCGTGCAGGTGGCCAAGGCTGATGCCAAAAAAGTCGTCACCGACATCATGAAGAAGGAGGCCGCGTAATGTTTGAACATCTTCTCCATGACACCGCGTTCTGGGTGGCGATCGCCACCGTTGGTTTCGCCCTTGTCGGTTTCAAAGTCGGCCGCAAGCCGTTGCTGGAACTGCTCGACGCGCGCACCGCGAAAATCCGCGCCGACCTCGAAGAAGCCGAGCGACTGAAGAACGAAGCGCAGGAGCTGCTGGCCGACAGCCAGAAGAAGCACCGCGACGCGATCCAGACTTCCCAGAAAATCGTCGATGCCGCGCGCGAGACATCCGCCCGTATTCAAAAAGAAGCCGAGCAGAAGCTGGCCGACAGCATGAAGCGCAAGGAAACCCAACTGCTGGAGCGCATCCAGCGCGCCGAGCTGGCCGCCGTCGAAGAACTGCGCCATCAGGCCGCCGATCTTGCCGCGAAATCGGCCGAGGTGCTGCTGCATGACGCGATGGGCAAACGCGGCGCAAAGCTGGTCGATGAAGCGATCGGCGACCTGTCCACCCGCGCAGCATAAGCTTTTCAGGCTCTTACCCCTCCCCCCTTGCCCCTGCGCCGGATTCAGGCGACAATAAGTTATTGCTTCTTTAGGCGGAGCCGCATGTTTTCGTTCGTTCAATTCCCCCCTGCCCGCGCGCGCAATGTTGCCGCAGCCTGCAGTATTGTGCTTCTCTTGGCATGCGGCCACGCCCGCGCACAGGATTTGGTCGTACCGCCTGCCGAAGGTGCCGCACGCGCCTCTCCCGCTTCGCCCCCCCTGACCGGCAATACGCCGCGCCTGGACGAACTGGGGGCCGGCGTAACTTCGACGATGCCGTCCGCCCCGCCGCCGAAAGTCGCCAAGCGCGACGAGCCGCGTAACAACGAGCCCATGGAAGAAGCGACCGAGTTTTTCGAGCGTAAGGTATTCGCCGTTCCCGACTCCCGCCCCGGCAAGACGCTGACCTATTTCTTTAAGCCGCCCGCCGCATACCAGCCGCAGGACAAAATGTACCCGCTGGTAATCGTGCTGCATGATGAAGACGGTGTCGGTAACGCCGCCCAATATCTGGCGCAAAAGGCCGCGCGCAAAAACTTCCCGGCATTTATCGCGGTGCCCGTACTGCCCAACGGCCCAATCTGGGCTTATCCGTCAAAACTGGATGACGCGAAAAAAGCAGACCGTAACATGAAAAAGGAACAGGCCCTGCCCGATGTTGCCAAAATGGTCGAGGAACTGGCCAAGGACAACCCATCGCTGGATCTGAACCGCGTCTATCTGGTCGGCTGCGGTGAAGGCGGCTATGGCGTTTTCGGCGGCGCATTGAAATTCCCGCAGATTTTCGCAGGCGGCGTGGCGATCAGCGGTGGCTGGGCGCTGCGCGATGCCCCAAAACTGCGGAATATGCCCCTCTTTGTCATCCATGGCGACAGCGACAAGGAAAACGACCCTGCCCAGAGCCAGAACCTCGCCTTTTATATCCAGCAGGCAGGCGGGCGTAAAATCTCTTTCATGTCTGTTCCCGGCATGGGGCATGATTGCAGCAACCCTTATGCTTACAATAACGCCGTCTGGGCTTGGCTGTTCAAACAACATCTTTAAAATACTGAAAATAAAAGATATTTATCTCATTCATTGACATAATTATAAACGCCTGTAGTATGGCTGCCACGCAATTACTACAGGTCAATCATGGGCTATAACTACAAATCAAAAGAGACCGCCGGTCAAAAAGCTAAAAAATTCGCCAAGCGCATGTCGCTGGCGCTCGCTTTCGGCGCTGCCGTGGCAGGCACGACCATGAACTATTACGCCAGTGACGAAGAACTGCTTGTCCGTATCGATAAGGTCAAAATCGAGCCCGCGACCGAAGCCGGCGAAGCGCCCAAGATGACCATCTATACCGACAAGGGCACGTTCGTGAACGTGCCCACGCGCATGCTGATGAAGGACGCGGCGGATGCCGCCGAGATCGGCCAGTACCTGCGCGAAGGCGAAACGCTGAAGATCACCGTCTATGGCCTGAACCCGAAACTGGGCAAGCTGGACCGCGACGATTTCCACCTGTACCGCAACATCCGCAAAGTGCATCCGGGCCCCGGCCAGATCATCATGATGCCGCCCCCGCCGACCCCCGGCGACGGCGTGATCGTGACACCACCCGGCGAGCTGCCGCCGCAATTGCCGTCGGCCGATAACGGGTTCGAAGAAAACCAGATGGCGCCCGAGGCATCGGCGATGACCAGCGACCTGAACGCGATGGCGAAAAACGTGCCGCAGCTGGCGCGTGATCTTGCCATCATGGCCAAGCTGCCGCTGACCGGCCGCCCTGTCTATGACATGCTGGTCAATCCCGCGAATAACATGAAATCGACGCTGTTTCCCGTGCCGCCCAAGGCCGGTTCCACGAGCAGCTATTCCAACCACCATGCGCGCATCGGACGCGGCACCGGCACGTCGACCGCGTTCCATGAATATTTCCATGCCTATCAGGACGTATCCGAACCCGGACGCGGCATGTTCGAGCTGACCGTCAAGGACGCGGCGATTGCCAACTTCCTGACCGAAGCGAGCGCGGTTGCCTATGAAATCGCGTCGCGCAAGGAAGCCGAAAAGCTGGGCCTGCAATTCCGCACCACGCCCGTGTATCGGGAGAAAACGCCGGGCGGCAGCACCGTCACCTACACGATCACCTCCCCCGCCACCAACCCGGAGAACCTGAGGGCGTTCGACGCGGCTTATAACGCCGCGCTGCAACAGAATCTGGGCGAGGCCAAGGCCTTGGAGGCCGGCGGCAAGGCCGTCGTGCGCCGCCTGCTGGACGCGCAGGACGACCAGTGGCGCGCCACCTATGCGCAGGTCGCCATCATGAACATCAACAACAACCTGCACGCCTTCCGCGAAGACGGCACCAGCGCGGGATACGAGGCAAAACGCATCGGCGTGTTCCAGCGCCAGGGCCAGTTGGGCACGGCGCTGAACTTCATCCCCGATGAATTTATGGGGCCGCAGGCGAACGCGTCCATCGAGAAAACCTTCAAGGCGATGGGACTGCTGATCGAGCAGAAGGCGCAGACCTATTACGCGCCTGTGCCAGAGCAAAACAACCGCGCTAGCCGCCCCCCGGCTCCCGCCCGCCGCGCCCTTTAACGGCAGCGCATAAAAAAAACACCCCGGTTTAAGGCCGGGGTGTTTTTTATTGTGCTTATCGCAGCGGTCAGAAGTCGATGCCGCCACCAAAATCAAAGCCACCGCCGACATCGATCGATCCGACATCGATGCTGATATCGGGGATCGAGATGTCCGGCACATCGAACGAACCGACATCGACGTTGCCAAGATCGAGGCCCACCGCGCCGTTAAAGCTGTCGCCGAGGCTGGACAGGTCTGCGTCCGACAGCGCGGGCGCGAGGTTGTCGAGGTCGAGGTTCATGTCGGTTGCAATATTGTCGGGGATGCCGAGCGTGTCGTTGATCACCGCCGGATCGACCAGCGCCGCCGAAGATGCCGCTTCGGAAAGGCTGTTGCCGGCATCCGCCGCCGCCGCGACAGCATGGCCGTGGTCGTGATGCGAATGGTTCAGCATGTCGGCGATCATGAATCCCATGTAGAAATCAAGCGGGCTATAGCCGACATAGGCGGGCGACGACGGGCCGCTATAGGTGTCGATGGAGGTCGAGGCCTTCTTGATCTCGCCCGCCTTGTGCGTCGCGAGGACGGCCTGCGCATTGTAGCCTTTCTTGATCTTCTCGAGGTCGATCTTGACATCGTGGGAGGGTTTATTGCGCGCGGCCTTGTCGAGCTTGTACATATGCTTGTCGAGGTTCTTGCTTGCGCTCTCGAGGCCCTTGATCGCCTTGTTCGCGCCGTCTTCCAGCTTGTCGAAGCCTTCCAGTTTCGCGCGGAGTTCAACCGCCGCCGTCGGGAAAGCCGGGCCCATTTCGGAGGCCAGCTTGTTGAAGAAATCGCGGTCGGCCAGCAGGCCCGCCACCTGCAGCTTCATGCCGTCGGCAATCTGCTTTTCGGTGAAGACGCCGGACGCGGTTTCGCGGATTTCGGCGAGCGGCTTTTCGACTTCCTTGCGCTCGGCGACCA
Organism: Alphaproteobacteria bacterium; assembly: GCA_016794125.1. Taxonomy (GTDB): domain Bacteria; phylum Pseudomonadota; class Alphaproteobacteria; order Micavibrionales; family UBA2020; genus JAPWJZ01. Next base: position 180,053 of record JAEUKT010000001.1, read on the forward strand.
GCGCCTGCGTCACAGTTTTCGCGTCCGGCAATGCGGCAGTATCTGCGGCCAAGTTCTTTTGCAGGGTCACGATATCGTTGCCGCCCTGCGTCATTTCCTTGATGACCGCGCGGCCTTCGCGGTAATGGCTATTTACCATCCACGACCAGACATGGGCGAAGCCTGATTTGGAGGAGAAATAGCTGATATCAGCCTCGTTCAGCTTCGGCGCGCCTTCTTTTGCGCCCGCGTTGAATTCATCGACCGGTGACAGCGCGCGCGTGGCGGTGCGGATCGCGGTTTCCAGTTTTTGTTCTTTTTCTTCGGCCTTGTTGACTTGCTGCTGGATGCCGCGGACTTTTTCTTCCAGCTTGCTTTCCTCGCCATGAGTCGCGGTCAGCGCGTTGAGGCGGATCTCCGCCTCGCGGCTGGCGGTCATCGCGTCCTTGAAGGTCTGCACGAAATCGATCGAGTTGCCGAGCGACGCCGACAGCTTGCCGAGGTTTTCTTCATCGAGCGACGGCCAGAACAGCGATCCCGCAAAGCGGTCGATCATGGTGTCATAGGTTTTTTCGGTGGCATTGCGTTTGCCCTGAATGTCGCGGATCGACTCCCGCAATTTTTCAACGGCGTTCTTGTTATCGTTGATAAGCTTTCTGAACGTATCGCGTACTTTGCCGACCTGAACTTTTGCCACCTGAACGATTCCTTTTTCGATGGATATTATGTTATTCGGCATGAAAGTACCACACGCCATAATACCTGTCAAAACTTTACGGAAACAATTAAGATGCTGAAATAATTATATTTTCAGTGTGGGGCGCTTTAATGAAACAGCCGGTTTGACCGCCGCCTGCACTTCCGCTTTCGGAGCATCGCAAGGCTTGGCGGGATTTACAAATTTGCTGGCCACAGCGGGGTTCACGCCGGCCACCTCGAACGTGCCGTTCCTGATCTGGTCGTATTGCTGGTGGCGCGCATGCAGGAAACCACCCTGATACCCGTTCCAGTCCGCCTGCCGGTAGTCGATGCTGTCGAGCGGTTTGCCGCCCGGCAATTTCAGGTAATTAACCTCGGCGATGCTTCCGAGTTTTTCGATATCGCCTACCGTGATCGGGGCGAGCGGCTTGCCGGCCTTGTGCATGTCATGAATATTTTCCGATCCCGGCAGATTGCCGAGCGCCTGACGGTTGTAAATCTGCGATGTTGTGAGTCCTTGGCTGCTTTTCGCGGTAAACCATGTATCGAAGGCCTCACGTTTCGCGGCGCCGCTGCCGACGCTCGCGGGATCCTGCTCCGCTTTCTTCGCATAGGCTTCCGTCACCTGCTGCCGCCAGCCGCCGAGTTTTTCCATGGCCTGCCATGCGGCGGGCTTGCCCGCTTCCTTCAGCTTCCAAGCGATATCGGTCGCAGTTGTCTGTGCATCAGCCTCCATCGCGCGTTCGTACCATAGCTGCTCGACCGGCGAAGGAATCTTGTCCTGCAACGGCTTCATCACGCCCTCTTTCATCTGGCGCTGATGGTGCAGTTCGTGGATCAGGATACCGACGGTGTCACCATGGGTGGTATAGCCGTCGGCGGCGATAAAATTCGATGACTGCTTGTAGTTGCCGTTTGTATAGCTGGTGAAAAAGCAATTCACGCCGCCTGAAAAGCGCGGATCGCAGTTCAGCTCGACCTTCGTGCCGTCCAGCACGGAATCCACCAGTTTTTTCCCCTCCGGTATGCTGGCGATTTCGCCAAGCGCGCGGTTAAGTCGCAAATTTTGCACATACGGCACCGCCGTCAGCAGCGCGAGCGGTTCCTTGACGACGATGGGCGTTTTCTTCATGACCTCGATCGTCGGGAACACGACAGCACCAAATTGCTGCGCCAGCACATCCTTGGCAATCTGGAAGAAACTGCTGGTGTCCTTGAACGCAGCCGGCTGCATGCGCGCAAGCGCTTCCTTCATCCCGGGGATGTCGGATGTTTCCGGCTCTGCTGTGACTGCTGGCGCTTGGGTGTCCATTCCTGAAGCGATCCCCCCGACTCTGGATGGCAGTATCGTATTTCTATTTTAACAGATTTTTAACTTTATGGAAATTCACCCCATAATCGATTTTCACTAGCAGTATAATATTTCCATATGAAAAAATGATTAATCCCCTGTTTACGCTGGGTTTTCCGGCTTCATATTTGATATGCAAAGCATCAAAAGACAGGCTAGATTATCCATGCATTTCAACACCAGAAACGGGACATATCCCATGAAAACCGCCCTGCAAACCACCCGCCGCAGCCTTGGCCTGAAAGACGCGATGAACGAGGCCTATCACCTCGACGAAACGCGCTCCATCGAGGAATTGCTGAAAAGCATTTCATTGCAGGCCGACAGCAAAACGCGCATCCGCGAAACGGCGCGCGGATTGATCCAGCAGGTGCGCGACAACCGCCGCAAATTCGGCGGCGTGGATAAATTCCTGAACGAATTCGGGCTTTCGACCAAGGAAGGCATCGCGCTGATGTGCCTGGCGGAAGCCCTGCTCCGCATTCCGGACAGCCAGACGGCGGATAAACTGATCCGCGATAAAATCGGATCCGCCGATTGGGACAAGCATATCGGCAAGGCGGACGACCTGTTCATCAACGCCTCCACCTGGGCGCTGATGCTGACCGGCAAGGTGATCGCCGATGTGGCGGAGGGTGAAGCCGAGGAACCCGTTTCCAACATCGCATCCCGCATGGTGTCGAAACTGGGCGAGCCCGTGGTGCGCCGCGCGATGCTGCATGCCATGAAAATCATGGGCCAGCAATTCGTCATGGGCCGCACGATTGAAGAAGCCTTGGCGAATGCGGTAGATGCTGAGAAAAATGGATCCCGCCATTCCTATGACATGCTGGGCGAAGGTGCGCGCACGGCCGAAGATGCCGAGCGTTATTTCAACAGCTATTCGATGGCGATCGACGCAATCGGCAAATCCGCGAACGGCCGCGGCCCGATTTCCGCCCCCGGCATTTCGGTGAAGCTGTCGGCGCTGCATCCGCGTTTTGAATACGGCCACCGCGAAACCTGCGTGCCGCCCCTGTCGGACAAGCTGTTGGCGCTGGCCCAGAAATGCGCGGGCTATGGCATTGGCATGACGGTCGATGCGGAGGAAGCGCATCGCTTGGAAACCTCGATGGAGATTATCGAGAATGCGTTTAGCGACCCGAGCCTTAAAGGCTGGGACGGTTTCGGCCTTGCGATTCAGGCCTACCAGAAACGCTGCAGCCGCCTGATCGGCTGGCTGGAGGCGGTTTGCGAGGAAAACAACCGCAAGATGATGGTGCGTCTGGTCAAAGGCGCGTATTGGGACAGCGAAATCAAATACGCGCAAGTCAACGGCCTCCCCGGCTATCCCGTCTTCACGCGCAAGAACGCAACGGACGTTTCCTATATCGCCAATGCCAGCCGCATGATGGCGCGCCGCGATATTTTCTACCCGATGTTCGCCACACATAACGCCTATTCGGTCGCCACGCTGATCGAACTGGCGGGCGCGGACAAGACCGGTTTTGAATTCCAGCGCCTGCACGGCATGGGCGAGCCGCTGTACCACCAGATTGTCGGCACGGAAAAAGGCAAATACCCCGTGCGCGTCTATGCGCCGGTCGGCAGCCATCAGGATTTGCTGCCGTACCTCGTCCGCCGCCTATTGGAAAACGGCGCGAACACCAATTTCGTGAACCGGTTGCAGAACGATAAAGTGCCGATCGACGAAATGCTGGTCGACCCCGTGCAGTATATTTCGGATTTAAAATCGAAGCCGCATCCGCGCATCCAGCTGCCCGAAAACATGTTCGATGACCGCAAGAATTCGCAAGGCGTCGAATTCGCCAACAGCCATGTCAGCGACCCGCTGCTGAAAAAAATCGACGATGCGGCAAAACAGAAATATGTCGCCGCCCCGCTGATCGGCGGCGTGCGCAAGCCGGGCGCGGGCGTTTCCGTTTTCGACCCCACCGACAACCGCCGCGAGATCGGCACGTTCATGCAGGCCGATGAAGCCGATATTCAAAAGGCGCTGCAGACGACGACCGCCGCATTCCCCGCATGGAAAAATACGCCTGCGTCGGAACGCGCTGCCATCCTCGATAAAATGGCCGACCTGATGGAACAGGACATGCCTGCCCTGATGGCGCTGCTGACGCGCGAAGCGGGCAAGACACATGTGGACGGCGTGGCCGAGGTGCGCGAAGCGGTCGATTTCTGTCGCTATTACGCCGCCGAAGGCCGCAAGCATTTCCCCGATGGCGGCCAAGTGCTGCCGGGGCCGACAGGTGAATCCAACCGCCTGTTCCTCGAAGGCCGCGGCGTGTTCCTCTGCATCAGCCCGTGGAATTTCCCGCTCGCGATTTTCCTCGGCCAAGTCGCCGCCGCCTTGATGGCGGGCAACTGCGTGATCGCAAAACCGGCGGGGCAGACCTGCCTGATCGCCATGCGCGCGGTGGAGTTGCTGATTAAAGCCGGCATCCCCAAAGACGTCATCGCCTTTATGCCCGTTTCCGGCCGCCTTGCCGGATCGCTGATGGTGCCGGATGAACGCATTGCGGGCGTCTGCATGACAGGCTCGACCGAAACCGCACAGACCATCAACCGCGCCCTCGCGCAACGCAAAGGTCAGATCGTACCGCTGATCGCCGAAACCGGCGGCCAGAATGCGATGATCGCGGATTCTTCGGCGCTGCCAGAACAGATTATCGATGATGTTATCACCAGCGCCTTCCGCTCGGCGGGTCAGCGCTGCTCCGCGCTGCGGGTGCTGTTCGTAGCGGATTCCATTGCCGATAAAGTCATCACCATGCTGAACGGCGCGTGCAAGGAATTGGTGCTCGCCGACCCCATGAACCTCTCGACCGATATCGGCCCCGTGATCGACAAGGGCGCGTTGGAGGGGCTGGAGGAACATGCGCAGCGCATGAGCCGCGAGGCGAAGCTGGTCGCGCAGGTGCCGGTGACCGATGCCGCCAAAAATGGCAGCTTCTTCGCCCCGCGCGCCTTCGAGATCAAGTCGATGGCGCAGCTGATGAAGGAAGTCTTCGGACCCGTCCTGCATATCATCCGCTTCAAGCCCGATGAATTCGACATCGTGATTAACCAGATCAATGCGACCGGTTACGGCCTCACCTTTGGCCTGCACACCCGCATCGACCATGTGATGCGCAACGTGACGAGCCGCATTCAGGCCGGCAACTGCTACGTCAACCGCTCCATGATCGGCGCGGTCGTCGGCGTGCAACCCTTCGGCGGCCAAGGCCTCTCCGGCACCGGCCCCAAAGCCGGCGGCCCGCACTACCTGCTCCGCTTCGCGACCGAAAAAACACTCACCGTCAACACGACCGCGAGCGGCGGGAATACGACGCTGGTGAGTTTGACGGAGGAGTAGTGCGAGAAAAGACAATTTTGCCTAAGTTAGCGAATAATGAATGACCGATAGCATTAAGCTTTTACCCGCAAAAATTCTTGATAGAGCTTCGTTAGACGGCAATGAATACGCATGGCCAATAAGTGATATTCCTGAAGTTATTGAAGCAGCGCGAAATGAAAACTTAATAAGCATTGGCGGCCAGCTTCAGTTTCGCATTCCAGATAAGTTTGGCGGCGGTACTTGCGAGTGCTATTGGGTGGAAGTTGATACATATAAGTCAGTCTCGGATGAAATAACGTGGCATGATCGCGTCAACAAAACAGCTGACACAGCCTTATTAGATTTTGAAAAATTAAAAACAGAATATAATTTTCTAGAAGAAGGACGTAAATCATTCGGAAAATATTTAGACAAAGCAGAAGAATTGGGAGCAAACATTTCAGATCTGATGTTTTTTGTTTGGTACACTTCAAGCGCTGAAGAAGAACTCAGCTTAAACAAAAACGGCTTAAAAGGAACATGACCTTTAGTCCCCAAACTACATACACTCGAGAACTCTGGCAAAACCGCACTGTCGGCTTGCTCGGCGGGTCGTTTAATCCGGCGCATGAGGGGCATCGGCATATCAGCCTTTATGCGCTGAAGATGCTAGGGCTCGATGCCGTGTGGTGGATGGTGTCGCCGCAGAACCCGCTGAAATCGCGCAAAGACATGGCGCCGCTGGCCGAGCGCATGGAAAGCGCGCGTGTGGCGTCGCATCACCCGAAAATCCATGTGACGGATATCGAACAGCATTTGAACACCCGCTACACCGCCGATACCTTGCGCGCGCTGCAGGCGCATTTTCCGCGCACGAATTTCGTCTGGCTGATGGGCACCGACAATCTGCGGCAGTTCCACCGCTGGCAGGAATGGCGGGAGATTTTCAAGATGGTGCCCGTCTGCGTCCTCGACCGCCCGCCCCGCCACAACGCCGTGCGCGCCTGCAAGACGTCGGAGACCTTCCGCGCCCATATGATCCCGCAGGAAAAGGCGGTGACGCTGAAAACCGCCGCCCTGCCCGCATGGACGCTGCTGCATATCCCGCTGAACAGCATGTCGGCAACCGCAATCCGCGAAGCACGCAAGAAGTGACCTTATCCCCTCGCCCTATGGGGAAAGGGCTCGTCCGGAGCGAAGGTCATAGAGTCGCTACAGGCGACTGTTATCTACGCATTTTATTGATTTATGTAAATATTTGAATTCCCCACCCATTTTGGGGAATTATTGCCCCACTTGGCCATTGGCGTTATACTGGAAGTAGAGGGGATATCAGCAGCCCCTTCAAAGGGAGGATTGCTCATCATTGATGGCACTTCAAACACACCAGATAAACAATCGCGGGCCTGCTGAAACGCAGCCTGCGTTTCGTTTTTTTGGTGCATTTTTTTAAGATATCTGGGGGAGAAATATCATCGCCACAAAACCGAAAAAGCCGGCCGCGAAATCCGCGAAGCCCGCGCTCGTGAAATCAGACAAGCCCGCCGCAAAGACCGCCACCGCCAAGGCCGCATCCAAGAAAGCCGCCAACGCCGAAACGCACAAGCTGCATGACATCGTCATGAAGGCGCTGGACCAGGACAAGGGCGAAAACATCGTTTCCATCAACCTTGAAGGCAAAAGCGCGATTGCCGATTACATGGTAATCGTGACCGGCACATCGACCCGCGCCGTGGTCGGTATGGCCGAGCGCCTGCGCGACCGCCTGGCCAAGGAAGGCGTTAAAGCAAGACTTGAAGGACAGGATACAGGCGACTGGGTTATCGTGGATGCGGGCGACGTGATCGTGCATGTTTTCCGCGCCGAAGTGCGTGAATTCTATAACCTTGAAAAGCTCTGGTCGGCCGATTTTTCGACCGTCGATTACACGCTGTACCAGTCTTCCTAAGCTCCCCTTTTTCCTCCGCCGCCCCGGCCGTTGCGCCGGGGCCGGATTGGACATTCCATGAAAATCCGCATCATCGCCGTCGGCAAGCTCAAGGCCTCCCCTTTCCATGACCTGTGCGCGGAATATATCAAGCGTATGAACTGGACGGTGAAGCTGGTCGAGGTTGACGCGCCCAAGGCATCGACCTCCGCACAGGAAGCGCCACTGATCCTGAAACAGATACCCGACAAGGCGATCGTCATCGCGCTCGACGAGCGCGGCGAGACGCTGACCAGCCCCGAATTTTCCGCGAAGATCGCCAAATGGGGGCAGGCCGCGCCGGAGGTTGTTTTCCTCATCGGCGGGGCTGACGGTTTCCACGAAACTGTTAGGGAAAAGGCCAAGTATTTGCTCAGTTTCGGCAAACAAACATGGCCACATATGATGGTTCGGGTTATGCTATTGGAGCAAATCTATCGTGCCCAGCAAATCATCGCCGGGCACCCTTATCACAGGACCTGAACGGGGATGCAGGGTTTCACAAAAGCGATGGTTTTATGCAGCGCCGCTCTCGCGCTCTGCCTCGCTGCGCCCGAAATTTGTTTTGCCGCCGGTTCCAAAAACGTAAAAGCGGAACTGGCGCAGAAGCAGCAGGAAACCGCCGCGCTTGAAAAAAAATCGAAAGAGCTGAACAGCGAACTGGGCGGGCTGAAAACGAAACTGGTCGGCACAGCCGCCAACCTGCGCGCGACCGAAGACAAATTGTCGGACACCGAACGCCAGTTGAAAGACCTTCAGGCGCGCAAGGAAACGACGCAGAAAATCCTTTACCGCGATCATGACGCGCTGGGCGGGCTTGTCGCCGCCACCGGAAAATTCCAGCGCACGCCGAAGCCGCAATTGCTGCTGCTGGGCAACCCGCTGGATTCCGCGCGCGCGGCGCTGGTGATGAAGGACATGATCCCGGCGTTGCAGGGCCATGCCGAAGAATTGAAAACGCAGCTGGCCGAAATGGCGCGTATCGAAACCGACATTTCGAAACGCCAGACGGAACAGGCGCAATCCCTGAAAAAACTGCAGGGCCAGCAGGAAGACGTCGCGGCGCTGCTGAAGGCGCGCCAGGACATCTACGAAAAAACCGAAGCATCGCGCCAGCAGCAGGAACGCGAAGTCGCCACGCTGGCGAAACAAGCAAAAACGCTGGAAGAACTTGAGCGCAAACTGGCTGAACAGGCGCGCGCGGAAGAAAAAGCGGCAATGGCCGCCGCGAAAAAAGCCGGCACAACTGTCGCCCGCAACCGCAGCGCAGGCCCCCTGCCCTCCGGCCTTGTGCAGCCCGTCGCGGGCATAGTGCATACCGGTTTCGGCGCAACCGACGATATCGGCGCGACCAGCGAAGGTATTACCTTCATGGCGCGCGCCGGCGCGATGGTCGTCACGCCGCTGGCGGGTTCGGTGAAATTCGCAGGGCCGTTCCAGAAATACAAACAGATCGTCATCATCCAGCACGCGAACGGCTATCACAGCCTGATCGCGGGCCTTGGCCGTATCGACACCGTCGTCGGCGCGAAGCTGGATGCGGGCGAACCCGTCGGCATCGCCGAAAAAACTGAATCCAAAATCTATTACGAGCTCCGCCGCGGCGGAGAACCCGTCAACCCCCGCCAGTCAATGGTCGCCCAACGCAAACAGGACAAGAGCTAGAACATGTCTATTAAAAACGCACTGAAATCCGCAACCGCCATCGCTATCGTCATCGCATTCGCGTCCGTCGCCGTCGCGCAGGGCAAGGGGGACAGCGACGTGGCGGGTTCGGTTTCCGAATCCTACAAGGCGCTGAACCTGTTCGGCGACGTGTTCGAACAGGCGCGCGCCAATTACGTGGAAAAAGTCGAAGACAAGAAACTGATCGAATACGCGCTGAACGGCATGCTGTCGTCGCTGGATCCGCATTCAAACTACATGACCGCCGAAGAAAGCAAGGCGATGGAAGTGCAGAACCGCGGCGAATTCGGCGGCCTTGGCATCGAAGTCACGATGGAAAACAGCGTCGTCAAAGTCGTCTCTCCCATCGACGACACGCCTGCCGCGCGTGCAGGCATCCAGTCGGGCGACCTGATCGTGGAACTGGACGGCAAGCAGGTCATGGGCATGACGCTGAACGAAGCCATCGAGAAAATGCGCGGCAAGGTCGGCACCGAAATCGTGCTGACGGTCGTACGCGAAGGCGCGAAAGAGCCGCTGAAATTCCGCCTGGTGCGCGACAACATCCAGATCAAATCGGTGCGCAGCCGCGTGATCGACGGCAAGGCCGGCTATATCCGCATCACCCAGTTCAACGCGCAGACCTTTGAAGGTCTGAAAAAAGCCATCGCCGACGCGCAAAAAGAAGCCGGCGACAAGCTGATGGGCTTCATCCTCGACCTGCGCAACAACCCGGGCGGTTTGCTGGATCAGGCGATCAAGGTGTCGGATGTGTTTATCGACAAGGGCGAAATCGTCTCTACCCGTGGCCGCAACCCCGAAGACACCCGCCGTGACAACGCGACACCGGGCGACCTGACCAATGGTTTGCCCTTGGTCGTCATCATCAACGGCGGCTCTGCATCGGCGTCCGAAATCGTGGCGGGCGCATTGCAAGACCACAAACGTGCGATCCTGATGGGTACGCAAAGCTTCGGCAAGGGATCGGTGCAAACGCTGTTCCCGGCGCCGGGCGGCGGCGCGATCAAGCTGACGACCGCGCGCTACTTCACCCCCTCCGGCCGCTCCATTCAGGGCAAGGGCATCACGCCCGACCTGATCGTGGAACGCGCGAAGGTCGTGGCTGAAAAAGAAGGCTTCAGCGAAATCCACGAAGCCGACCTGAAAGGCGCGCTGTCGAACCCGAACGCGCCCGAGAAGGTCGAACCCACCCTGCTGCCCGACGACGCGTCGAAAGATAGCGACAAGAAAGACGACCCCAAGTCGAAAGACGCAAAAGCCAAGCAGATCGGCGACAAGGATGACTACCAGCTTGTCCGCGCGCTTGACCTGCTGGTCGGCATCGGCCTGTCGCGCGGCCTTGGCGGCCCCGTCACGCCGGTGAACGACAACGCCACGCCCGAAAAGAAATAACGGGAAGCAAGGGCGCATATGGGATGGTCGTCCTTTCCACCTGAGCACAAGAAAAGCCTCGCACGGGCATTGGGACTCTATGCCGGTGCGGTGGCGCTTGTGGGCGCGTGGGTCTGGCTGCATTCCGATGCGACACTGCGCGACTGGCACAAACGCACGCCGCTTGCGATTGCGACCGTAAAAACCGTCACCGTCGACAACTTGCAGGGCGACACGGCGGCGCAGACGCCGGATGTCGAAAGCGCCATCCCTATGCCGCCGCCCTCGCCCGGCGAAGGATATATCTCGATCATCATGACCGATATCGGCCTGTCGGAGGCCGACACCGCGCGCGCGATGAAGGAACTGCCGACCGAAATCACGCTCGCCTTTTCGCCCTATGCGCCCGCCCTGTCCGACTGGCTGAAAAAGGCGAAGGACGCGAACCGCGACACGCTAATCCTCCTGCCGATGGAACCGGTCAATTACCCCAAGGAAGACCCCGGCCCGCAGGCGCTGCTGCTGCGCCAAAGCGACCAGGACAACGCACGCCGCCTCGAAGCGGTGCTGCGCCAGTCGGGCGGCACGGTGGGCGCGATGAATTTCATGGGATCGAGCCTGCTGGAAGACGAAAAGAACATCACTTCTGTCATGACGGCGCTGCGCAAACGCTCCGGCCTGTTCATCGAAGACCCGCAGGGCGGCGATTCCGTCGCATCCGACATTGCGGAGCGTACGGGCACGCCATACCTGCGCGCGCAGGGAAAAATCGACGCGAAGGCATCGGAGCTGGACATCAACCAGCAATTGCTCAACCTTGAAAACATCGCCAAGCAGCGCGGTTACGCGGTGGGCATCGCGCAGCCCTACCCCGTCACCTTTACCGTCTTGAAAAACTGGACCGCGCAGCTGCAGCAACGCGGCATCAAGCTGGTGCCGCTGGCCGCCATCTGGCAGGAAAAGACGCGCCAGCAGACCGCCGCCGAGCCGCCGCCCATGCCCGTTCCGCCGCCCCCCGCGCCCGTTACCCCCTGAAAGCCAAGCCATGCCCAAGAAACCAGACACCGATGACAAGCTGAGCCAGTACCGCCCGGGCGTGGGCATCGTGCTGCTGAACGGCGCGGGCAAGGTTTTCGTGGCCGAACGCCTCGACAACAAGGGCGCATGGCAGATGCCGCAGGGCGGTATCGACGACGGCGAAGAACCCGAAATCGCCGTCTTCCGCGAGATGAAGGAAGAAATCGGCACCAAAAACGCCCGCATCATCGGGGTGATGGAAGAATGGATCAGCTATGATATCCCGGAACGCACCGCCAAGAAATTATGGGGCGGCAAGTACAAGGGACAGAAACAAAAATGGATCGCGCTGGAATTTTTAGGCAAGGACAGCGACATCGACCTCGAAGCTGACGCGCATCCCGAATTTTCGAAATGGAAGTGGGTGCCGATCGAAGACCTGCTCGCCTATGTCGTGCCGTTCAAGCGCGATGTGTATCGCCGCGTGATGCAGGAATTCAAGCCTCTCGCCGCCGCGCTTGCCAAAAAATCCAGGTCATGATGCTGTTCCTGCCCGTCGGCGACGTGAACGATCAGGGCGAAGGGCATCATAGCTTCGTCAATGCGGGGCTCATCCTGCTCTGCATCGCCGTAACCGGGTACCAGTTGCACCTTGCGGCGCTGGGCGGCACGGCGCTGGAACAGTTCATGAACCCGTGGATGTTCGACCCCAAATCGCAGCTGGGCGAAGGCTTCCTTGCGCTCGGCCCGCTGGAGCGGTTTTTCGCGCTGATGGCGAAGCTGGCCGACCTGAAGAGCGGCGCTTTCGTTAAAATGGCGGCGGGCGCGTTTTTCCACGGCGGGCTGCTGCATCTGGGCGGCAATATGCTGATTTTATGGATGCTGGGCGATAACGTCGAATATGTGATGGGGCATCTGCGCTATTTGATTTTCTTTATCCTGACCGCCGTGCTGGCGACCTGCGGCGAATTGATGTTCGCGGGTGCGGGAAACTTCAACGGCATCATCGGCGCATCGGGCGCGATCTTCGCGGTCGCCGCCGCCTACCTGATTTATTTTCCGGGCGCGAAGATCAATTTCTTTTACTGGGTCTTCTTTATCTTCTGGGGACGGCGCGCGGTATCGGCGCGGCTCGTCATCCTGCTGTATTTCATTTCGCAATTCATCACGGGGTACACCAGCCTTGGATCGGGCGCCGATTACGGGCGCGTGGCGGTCTGGGCGCATATCGGCGGGTTCGTGGCGGGGCTTCTGCTCTGCCTCGCCTTCCGTGCCGGACGGCCGGAGGAAAAGAAACATTACGAACCGGTCCTGCGCAAGCCCTACACCAAAACCCCGTGGGGAAACCCGCCCGATGGCGGGCCTTGGGGAAAACCCGGACAATAAAAAAACCCCGGCCTTTCGAGCCGGGGTTTTTCTTTAAGCCGTATCCGCTTACGGGTTCAGCGGCGACCAGGCGGGGTCGGAACCGTCGAGCGGGGTCGTGACGGGCGTCTCGTTAAAGCCCGTCAGGTCGATCGTGTGGATGCGCGAGGTGCGGCCCTGGCGGCGGACGCCCGAGGGGCTTTCCGTGAAGAAGGCCAGCACGCGGCCATTGGGCGACCAGGTCGGGCCTTCGATGTGGTAGGCCGACTTGATCAGGCGTTCGCCCGAACCGTCCGGCTTGATCACGCCAAGATAGAACTGACCCTTCAGCATTTTAATGAAGGCGATCAGGTCGCCGCGCGGCGACCAGACGGGGCTGGCATAACGGCCTTCGCCAAACGTGATGCGCTGCGCGCTGCCGCCGGATGCGTCCATCACATAGATCTGCTGCTTGCCGCTGCGGTCGGATTCAAACGCGATGCGGCGTCCGTCCGGCGCATAGGTGGGCGAGGTGTTGATCGACGCGTCGTTCGTCAGGCGCGACGTGCTGCGCGAGCCGAGATCCATCGTATAGATGTCGGAGTTGCCGTTTTTCGACAAGCTCATGATCACCTTGCGGCCATCGGGGGAAAAACGGGGCGCAAAGGTCATGCCAGGGAAATCGCCCAGCACGGATTGACGGCCCGAATTGATGTCGTACAGGTACACGCGCGGCTTGTTGTTGTAATAAGCCATATAAGTGATCTGCTGCATCGTGGGGGAGAAACGCGGGGTCAGCACCAGCGCCGAACCGTCGGTCAGGAAGCGGTGGTTGAAGCCGTCCTGGTCCATGATCGCAAGACGCTTCACGCGCGCATTGCCGGGGCCGGTTTCCGAGATGTACACAAGACGGGTGTCGAAATAGCCGTTTTCACCCGTCAGGCGTTTATAGATCGCATCGGAAATGATATGGGCGATGCGGCGCCAGTTGGAGTTGGTGGTCGTATAAGCCGTTCCCAACATCTGCGACTGGCCGAACACATCCCACAGGCGGAATTCGACGCGCGTCTTGCCGTCGGGCGTTTTCGACAGCAGGCCGGTCGCCAGCGCCTCCGCATTGATCGTGCGCCATTCGCCGAAATTCGGCTTCTGCGCGGCGGCGGCGGCAGGCTGGATGAAGGATGACGGGTTCAGCGGGCGGAACAGGCCGGAGCGCTGCAGGTTTTTGGTGATGACCGCGACCATGTTCGCACCGAGTTCATCGGGCGCACCGGAAGCGGTGACGAAATTGGGTATAGCGATGGGCAGCGGGTCGGCCTTTTCGCCGCCCACGACCACGCGCAGTTCAGCCTGCGCGGGTGCCGCTAGCGCGAAAATCGCGAAGACGGCAAACATAAAACTAAAGGCAATATTTTTCATCTCAAGGTTCCCTCGTGGTTATCAGAACATCTGGCTTGCGTCGAAAACGACGGTCGTGTTTGCCCAAGTGTCATACTTATCAGGCGGCAGCTCAAAAGGCGAGCAATTTGGGTTGCGTACCGCACGCATTGCGCTGTCGGCGATGGCGCGGAAGAAAGTGTCGCTGGCATAGCGCCCGGTATCGACAACGCGGGCGGATGCCAATGTCCGGTCGCGGGTGATAACCATAAATATTTCGACCTGCGTGGTATCAATGTCCTTTGCACCGATCGGCACGTTCCAGCATTGCGCCAGCTGGGCGCGCAACGCGTCCATTTCAGTCATCGTCATGCGCTGGCCGAGCGGAATGTTCTGCCCCTCCTTCGGGGTCGATTCATCCAGCTTCATGTCCGGCACTTTCGGCATCGGCGGGGTCTTGTCTTTTTCGTCCGAGAGGTTTTTGAGTACGGATGCGAAGTCCTTCTTCGGCTCCTCCGTCACCTTTTTCTTCTTCTCGTCTTTTTTCTCGAGTTTTTTATCCGGATGCGCGGCGGGATCGACGAGGACTTTTTCTTCCTTCTTCACCACCTCTTCTTTCTTCACCGGCTCCTTGGTCGGCGTGACGGCTTCGGTCGAGGTATTCTGCTTCGGGGGCGGCGGTTTGGGCGGGGTGGGTTGTTCTTCCTTTTTTTCCTGCTTCTTCACAGGTGTCGGCGCGACCTTGGTCGTTTGCGCCATTTTGTCGATGGCGACCAGTTCGACCGAAACGGGCGTTGGAATTTCGTAGTCCTTTTTCAGCCAAGGAATGCTGACCATGGCCAGCACAAAACATGCCGCATGGAACGCAAGGGATATCGATACAGAACTTCTCCGCATCACCGCTGCCTCCGCCATGCCTTTCCCTTACTTGCCTTGCGAGTCGAACAGCATCGACACGTTGCTGAGCCCCGATGTGGTGATCGACCCCATCACGGCGGCGACCTTGCCATAGGGCAGTTTTGAATCCGCCTTCAGGTACACGCGGCGGTCTTTCGATTCCGCCGCAATCGCCTGCAGCATGCCGGTCAGGCGGTCGAGTGTGACCTTCGTCTCGCCAAGGTAAATCTGGCCGCTGCCGTCAATCGTGACCTCGAGCGGTTTTGAGTCGTTTTGCGACAGCGATTTGGCGTTCGCCTTGGGCAAATTCACTTGCACACCCGCCGACAGCAGCGGCGCGGTCACCATGAAAATGATCAGCAGCACCAGCATCACGTCGACCATCGGCGTGACGTTGATATCCGACATCGGCGCGGCACGTTTGCGGCCGCGCGTGCGCCCTGCGAGTTTCGCGCCCATTAACGGCCCGTCCCGCGTTGTTCAAGATGGCGGCCGAGGATGGAGCTGAGTTCCGCCGCGAAACCGTCTAGCCTGTCCTGATAACGGCCAAGATCGGTATTGAATTTATTGTACGCGACGACCGCCGGAATAGCGGCGACAAGGCCGATGGCGGTTGCGAACAACGCCTCCGCGATGCCGGGCGCAACCACGGCAATGGAGGTGTTTTGCGAACCGGCGATGGCGGCAAAGGAATTCATGATGCCCCAGACCGTGCCGAACAGCCCGATGAAGGGCGCGGTGGAACCGACGGTGGCAAGGAAGGTCATGTAACGCTCGAGTATCCCGATCTCGCGCGTGATCGAGGCGCTCATGACGCGGTCGATGCGTTGCTGCAATCCGGCGCGCAGGTCGCCATCAATCGCGGCGTGGTTTTCGGTCGTGATTTTCCATTCATTCATGCCCGAGCAAAAGGTGATCGACATCGGGTCGGCGGGTTTCGCCGAAATGCGCTTGAACAGTTTTTCCAGCGGTTCGCCCGACCAGAACGCGGTTTCGAATTTGCTGCTTTTCGAATTCAGGCTCTTGAACGTCACCCATTTGTCGAAAATGATCGCCCAGCACCAGACGGACGACGCGATCAGGATGATCATCACGCTTTTGACCACAAGGTCGGCCTGCAGGAACAGCCCCCAGACGGAAAAATCATGCGCGGCCACGGTGCCGGCCAGCTGGGTTGCCTGAATGGGGATAGTGGGATCCATTTTATCGTCCTCGAATATGTGCCTGAAATCCGCCGGTGATGGCGGTCGCGGATCAGGATTATGTCTTATGTTTGAACAATTCCCTGACCGCTTCTGGTAATCTAGCAGCTTTGCCACGCTTATCAATACAGGCGATTTTCACCGTCATATCAGCCAGTACGTCATCCCCGCGGCAGATGGCCTGCGCCATTTCCATGGACGCACCCCCGACCGACACCATACGTGTTTGGACGGTCAAAAGTTCATCAAGCTTGGCGGGAATTTTGAAATTAATGTTCATGGATATTACGGTAAACGCGACGCCCGTTTCGTGGAGGATTTGGGCATGTTCAAACCCCGCATCCCGCAGCATCTCCGTCCGCCCCCGCTCCGCAAAGCGCAGATAATTCGCGTGATAAACGATGCCCGCTGCATCGGTGTCTTCGTAATAAACGCGGATGGGCAGGATATGGGGTGCGGTCATGGGTTACGCCTTTTGCGATACAGAATACCCGATGCCCCCGCGCCGGAACAATTGCTGAAATAAGGAATTATTGTGCAGAAGATGTGCAGTTTTACTCTATCCCGCACGCCGTCCTTAACCGCTTCCGGCATTCCATCATCATACGGCTTTTGATGAGGGCGTTGAGGGTCAGTTCGGGCGGCAGCAGCGGTTCCCAATGCGCGCGGAAGCGGCTTTCGGCGGCCCAGATCGGCATGTTGCGGCGGCTGTGTTCGGCCAGTTCAATGAACAGCTGCGGTTCGGTTTTGAACACCTGCGCGATCATGCAGTCGAAAATTTCCTGCGTCACGCCCAGCCGCGTCGTCGCTTCATCGACCGGCAGAACCGGCAATTCCTGACCGACGCGCAGCGGCTTGCCCAGCACCGGCGCTTCGCCCACGCCCGCCGCCGCACGCGCACGCCGGCTGAGTTCATAAAGGAAATCAAACTGCGCGACCGAATGTTCCGGCACCGCCACATGCTTCCCGGCCTCGTCCCGCACACAGGCAAGGATCTGGTTGGACGCATCATAGAACGCATAATCGCGCGGAATTTTTTCCGATGCCACCAACGCCGCGATCAAGTCCGGCTGCTTTTCCTCCAGATGTAGCACCAGCGCATCGACAACGTCCTGCGTCACTTGCGCGCCGGAAGATACCGGAAGGATGGGCAGAGACATCGTCATCAGTCCATCTTCAACATCATATGCACGCAATCCATATCGATCTTGGCAGATGATATGTAGTGCTTGCCATAGCCTGTCACGCGGAAGCCGTTGCGGCGGTAGAAGGCTTCGGCGTTGGTCGATGAATCCATGGCAAGGAAGCGGCAGCCCTGCGCCTTGGCATGGGCGATCAATTCTGTCAGGATGCGTTCGCCCACGCCGCCGACGGGGTTTTTGCGGACATAGACCGCGCCCAGCACGTTTTTGGATGCGTTCACCTGCCCGAAGCCGATGATCTGCCCGCCCAGTTCGGCGACAAGAGTCAGAAATTCTTCGCCCGCGATATGGTCTTCAAGCTTTGCAACGCGCGCGTCGGAAATTTCTTCGGGCGCCCAGGCGTTGATGACTTCGGCGGGGTAATGCGCGGCAGCCTTTTCGCGCACCGCTGCGTGATGGGCTTCGACAATATTGCGCGCATCGCCGACACCGGCGCGGCGTATCACAAGGCTGTTCGTCATATCAGGTCTTCCTGCGCGGGGCTGTCGATCATCAGCGCCATCTGGCGGTCTTTGGCGTTTTTCGGCAGCGGCAGGCCGAGGTATTTGAAACCCGCATCCGAAATCATGCGCCCGCGCGGCGTGCGGATAATCAACCCGCATTGCAGCAGATAGGGCTCGACCACTTCCTCCAGCACGTCGCGCTGTTCTGAAAGTGCGGCGGCAATCGTTTCGATGCCCACAGGCCCGCCGCCGTAATGGTCGACGATGCAGCTCATGTATTTTCTGTCCATGCTATCGAGGCCGGTCGCATCGACCTCCAGCTTCAACAGCGCCACATCGGCGATTTTCGCATCGACTTTTTTGTTACCATCGACGACGGCGAAATCGCGCACGCGGCGCGTCAGGCGGCCGGCGATACGCGGCGTACCGCGCGACCGTTTGGCGATTTCGAACGCGCCTTCGGGCGTGATATCCATGCCCATGATCTTCGCGCCGCGCGCGACGATCTGCGACAGTTCTTCGGGTTTGTAAAATTCAAGGCGCAAGGGAATGCCGAAGCGTTCGCGCAAGGGGCGCGTGATAAGGCCGCTGCGCGTGGTGGCTGCAACCAGCGTAAAGGGCGGAAGGTCGATGCGCACGGAACGCGCGGCAGGCCCCTCCCCGATGATCAGGTCCAGCTGGCGATCCTCCATCGCGGGATAGAGGATTTCCTCGACCGCGGAATTCAGGCGGTGGATTTCGTCGATGAACAGCACATCATTCGGCTGCAAATTCGTCAGGATGGCGGCAAGATCGCCCGCCTTGGAGATCACAGGACCCGATGTCGCGCGGAAACCGACATTCATTTCCTTCGCCACGATCTGCGCCAGCGTCGTTTTGCCAAGGCCGGGCGGACCGAACAGCAATACGTGGTCGAGCGGTTCACCCCGCGATTTCGCGGCCTCGATAAACACCTTCAGGTTTTCGCGCGCCTTTTGCTGGCCAGTAAAGTCGGCGAGCGACAGCGGGCGAATGGAGAATTCATCGGCATCCAGACCGGGCTGGCGTTCGGGGGAAATTTCGCGGGCGGGAATGGCGGAGGTCATGCGCTCAGCTCCTTCAGGCTTTCGCGGATCAGCTCGCCCAATGCCACATCATCGCCACGGTCGCGCATGACGTTCGATACCGCGCCAAACGCCTCCGCGCGACCATAACCGAGATTGATGAGCGCCGATACCGCGTCGTTGCTGGCAGATTTCGGCACAACCGCCCCGGCCTTGCCGGTCTTGCTGCGCAGTTCCGACACTTGTTGTTGCGCGGCGGCACCCAGCGCCATCTTGCCCGCTTTTTCCTTCAATTCCGTCACAAGGCGCACGGCCAGTTTTTCGCCCACGCCATCCGCCTGTTTCAGCATCGCCTTGTCACCCGATGCAATCACGACGGGCAGCTGTTCGGGCGACACGGCCGTCAAAATCGCCTGCGCCGCTTTCGGCCCCACGCCCTGCACGGTGCAGAGGATCTGGAACCAGTCTTTTTCCGCATGGTCGGCGAAACCGTAGAGCAAAAACGCATCTTCGCGCACGACCGTTTCGATATGCAGGCTGACCGGCGTGCCCTTGGCCGAGCCGATTTTCGCGAGCGTGCGGTTGGATGCCTGCACCAGATATCCAACGCCGTTTACGTCGACGATCACATGGTTCAGCGATACGCTGTCGATCAGTCCGGTGAGTTTTGCGATCATCGCGCCGCTCCCGCCATCACGCCGCCGATTTTCATTTTGGTCGCGCCGTGATGCGCATGGCAGATAGCGACGGCCAGCGCGTCGGCTGCATCGCTGGTGGCTTCAACGCCCTGCAATAAAATCTTGATCATCATCTGCACTTGTTCTTTTTCCGCATGGCCTGCGCCGACAACGGATTTTTTCACGAGGTTGGCGGGGTATTCCGCGACATCCAGCCCGTAATGCGACGGCGCCATCATCACCACGCCACGCGCAAGGCCGAGCTTCAGCGCCGAGGCGGGGTTTTTGTTGACGAAGGTTTCCTCGATCGCCGCATGGGTCGGCTTCCACAATTCGATCATCTTGGTGATTTCAACGAACAGGTGGCGCAGCCGCGCGGCTGTTTCGACTTTGGCATCCGTCTTGATGACACCATGGGCGATATGCTGCAAGCGGTTGCCCGTGACATCGATCACGCCCCAGCCCGTTTTCTGCAAGCCCGGATCGATGCCGAAAATCCTCACGCGGAGAGCCTTTCCATGACGGCGTCATCGACTTCAAAATTCGAGAATACGTTCTGCACGTCGTCGCTGTCCTCCAACGCCTCGATGAGGTCGATGAGTTCCTGGGCCTGCGCCTGATCGAGCTTCACGGTCATGTTAGGCCTCCAGATGACGGCGGCGCTTTCGGGTGCGCCGAATTTCTTTTCCAGCGCATCCTTGACCGACAGGAAGTCTTCGGGGCGCGCAATCACTTCGTGCTTCGCATCGACGGTTTCCACGTTGTCGGCCCCCGCCTCTACGCCTGCCTCGAATATAGCATCAAATGATGCCGCCGTGGCGGGATAAGTGATAAGGCCGATCTTGGCGAACATGAAGGTGACCGAGTTCGTCTCCCCCAGCGTGCCGTTATTCTTGGTGAAGGCGGAGCGCACTTCGGCGGCCGTGCGGTTGCGGTTGTCGGTCAGCGCCTCGACGATAACGGAAACGCCGCCCGGGCCGCGCCCCTCGTAGCGGATTTCGTCATAATTGCTGGCACCTGCCGCGTTGGGCATCGCCTGCTCGATCGCGCTCTTGATGCGCGAGTTCGGCATGTTATCGGCGCGGGCCGCCTGAATAGCGTTGCGCAGGCGCGGGTTGGCATCGGGGTCCGGCAGGCCGGATTTGGCGGCAACGGTGATTTCCCGCGCCCACTTGTTGAAAATCTTGGCCTTTTTTTTGTCCTGCGCACCTTTACGATGCATGATGTTCTTGAACTGGGAATGACCTGCCATGTTTAGCCTGTAGTGCCTCAAGTGTTAAAGATACGTTAAACCATATTACGGTATAATAGTGTTGCAGAGCCGTTTTAGCACGGGGGACAGCCCGCGGAAAAGCGCGAAATGGCTTGATATTGACGGCATAGCACGCTATTTCTGAATACAGGGGGCATCAGAAAACTTTGATTTCATTACAAAAACCCGATAGTGCCGTATGAGCTACCAGTTTAAGAACATCACCGTTTTGGTCGTGGAAAGCACGCGGGCGATGTTCGACCTGACACGCTCGGTGCTTCAGGCATTCGGCGTGAACCAGGTCTATTCAGCCTACGGTGCCGATGAAGGCTTTGAAACTTTCTGCCGCGTAAACCCCGACCTCGTCATCATCGACTGGCTGGAGGATCCTGCCAACGGACTGGAACTGACGCGCCGCATCCGGACCGATGCCAAAAGCCCCAACCCCTTCATGCCCATCATCATGATGACGGGCTACAGCCAGAAAAAACGCGTGCTGCAGGCGCGCGATTCAGGCATCACGGAATTCATTGTAAAACCATTTACCGCCAAGGCACTGTATCAGAAAATTGAACAGTTGGTTGAACGCCCCCGCCACTTCGTTAGCAGCGAAAACTACTTCGGCCCCGACCGCCGCCGCAAGCGCGACGGGGACTACAAAGGCCCCGACCGTCGCAGCGACCAACAGCCCGAAGTGAAGCCTGCCGCCAGCACCGTCAGCCTGACAAGTGCGGTCGCAAAGGCGAAAGAGATCAAGGCGCGCCACGACAAGGAAAACCCCGCCAAAAAGGATGAATGGTAACTCCCATGAACCAGCCCAACACAGAAACTTTTGAAGGCCAGAAAAAAGTCCGCAAAGCGGAGCTGATTTCGCCCCCGAACCGGCTGAAGGAAAAAGTCGGCCATGGCGGCATCGACGAAACGGTGCTGGGCAAGGCGCAGGAGCTTTTGGAAAATAATACCGTCGATTTCAAACCGATCGCGCTGATGCTGGTCGATCTGTTGCACGAAGCGATTTCGGATGCGAAATCCAGCACGACCACCGGCGAGGACGCGATCGAAGCGATGCTCTACCCCGCCATGCAGCTGAAGGCGCAGGGCGGCATGTTCCACTACCCGCTTATTTCGGAAATCAGCAATATCCTCGTCAACTTCCTTGAAACTGTGACGGATACGAACAAGGACGTCATGGATATCGTGGTCGCCCATAAAATGTCGATCAACGCGGTCATCGCAAGCCAGATCAAGGGCGACGGCGGCAAGGTCGGGCGTGAATTGCGCGACGCTTTGCTGGATGCCTGCGCGCGGTACTACAAGAGCCGCAAGTCGCAGTAATAATTTTCAGCTGAATTTCTAGCGTGACAGGTTTGAAATGACGGCCGCACGGTCGCTGAGCGCGTCTTCCATCTGATCGGTCGAGCCTTCATGCGCGATGATCGCGACCTTGCCCTGCTGGGCGACGAACAACAGCGCGGCGGCGGCATCGTTTTCGCCGTCGATGCAGGCAAATTCACCCTCCACCGTTTCTGCGCCGCGCACGTTTTTCACAGGTTCGCTTTCGTTATGCGCGAAGTCGCCTTTGCAGCGCGCCTTTGCCTGCTCCACATAAGCGCTCACGGCATCCTGCAGCGTGCCGCCGGCGGGAATTGCGCGCTGTTCGGCGGCACCGAACAAATCCTTGGCAGTCCATGAATACGTATTGCCGCGCTTGGTCGCGGGCAGTTGCGAACGGGTCATGATGTCGGACAGGAAAGTATCGGGCGCGGCGACAATCTTGGGCGCAACGGGTGTATCCTCAACATCGGGTTTTGCCTCATCGGGGAATGTCACATGCACAGCCGCGCGCGCGGCCGCCATACCCTGCTCAGCCGCCAGGCGCTGCTGCTTTTCACGTTCCGCCTGCAGGTCGATATCGGCCTGCACGACTTGTTGGGCATTCTGGTGATTTTCCGCTAGCAGCTTCCGGTTTTCAAGGCGCAGGCGTTCGATTTCGTCCTTCAGTGTTGTTTCGGCCGCCTCGACCCCGATATTCTTGCCGGGCATCGCATCTGGCGGGATCACAGGCTCGCCGGCATCAAGCGGCGTTTTCACGGCGACCGTCACCGGCTTGAATTCCCGGCCGACCGAAATATCGCTGGCGCATTTCGTCAGCGCGTTCAGCGCATCCTGCGTACCGCTCAGGGAAAATGACAGTTTCTGGCTGGCGAAAGAAACGCCGAGCGAGCTTTTTTTCTGCAGTCCCGAATAAAATTCGCGGTCGAGACCCATCTGGATCAGCATCACCTGCGGCGTGCCGGCCAGCGCGATCATCTTGCGCTTCACATTGTCGGCGGAAAGATCGACCGTGTATTGGCCGCCTGACTGCAGCAGTTTTTGCGGAAAAGAAATGGCAAGCGAATTCGCCCCTTCCGCATCGCGTGCAACGACCAGCATATGGCCGCCTTCGAACACGTTTTTCATCGAGCAGAATTTCAGGCCGTTGGCGGAGGCGGCATTGATCGGCCCCACTTCCCAATCCTGCTTCGGCAGTGAATCAGCCGCAGCGGAAAGCGCTGCGACAAGCCCGCACACGATGGCGACGAAACCGAAGCCTGCTGTTTTGCGGGTCAGCCGCATCTTACTCGATCACCAGCGTTTCAAAATCGCCCTGCCCTGCATTTGCGGGCTGGCGGCCATACTGCGCGCCGTAGGACGCGGCAGGCTGATAGGACGGCTGGTAAGCGGGCTGGTAGCCGGCCGAAGATTCTTCGCGGATATTAAAACGGTACTGGCGTTCAGCCGCCGGTGCCACAATCGCATCCGCCTTGCGGACCGCCGCGCTGGGCGACAGAGCCGGAGCGGCAGCAGACCCGCCGCCGATCACAGAAGCGACGCTGTCGGCGAGACCCTTCACCTGCGCGCCGTCATCCGGGTAGCCGGAATGCAGCACGGCGTTGAAGCTGCCCGCATCCTGCCAGAAGACCATCGCGGTGGTGTAGGTGTTGCCGGGAACCGGGCAGGAAATATCGGCGCGGGCGAAGCTGCCCGAAGCGGATTTCTGCACAGGCCCCATGCTGACGGACAGCTGGCTGCAATCGCCGCGATAACGCTCGATATAGCCTTGCGCGTTTTCGCCGAAGCTGCGGCCCTGGGATGCGGTGTGTTCGTACATGCCGCTCAACCCGTTGGTCGTCCACTGGCGCGTATTGCCTTCGCTGCCGGTGAATTGCGCATCATTGATGCCCGCATCGGACAGGATGGTTTCGACGGAGGACAGCGACGACGTGCGTGCGCGCACAGGCGCAACGCGCGCGGGCGTGCCATTAAGCGGGGTCGCTGTGACGGGTGCCGGGAATTCAGAAGTGTCTTCCTGAACGACAGGCTGCATCACGGGCGCGCTGCGCAGCGTCGGCATCGACGGCGTGCCGGCCGCCGTTTCGATTTGCGACAGGTCGGCGGGCGAAGCTTTCACGGTCGTCATGATCAGCTTGCGCGATGCCTGTTTCGGCGCGGCAAAAACGGGCGATGTATCCGACGAAGCGCGCACAGCCGCTTTCGCGCCGTTCGGGCGGTGATGCGACATGATGCGGTCGAGGAAAGCCGCAGCGCGGTTTTCGTCGAAGGCGGGATCTTTCTGCACAGCGGGCACGGCAGCCGGGGCTGCCGCAACAGTTTTTGCGGTGGCCGGCGACGCCGCAACGGGCTCAACCGGCGCTGCCGCAATGCGCTTCAGTTTAATGGCGGGCTCGGAAGCGGTATGAGCCGCGGCCGGGATTTTGCCGTCGAAGAAGCTTCGCGAGATCGTGGGAGCGGGCATTTCGCTCATGCCGGTGTCTTCGCCAGCCGCGGGCTCGATCGCCGCCATCTTGCGGTATGCGGCTTCGTTGGCGCGGGCTGTTTCCTCGTCGCGGACGGGCTTGTTGCGGGCGACGATATCATTGGTCACGTCGCGAGCATCGAACTTGCGCGATGTCGCGGGCTTGCGCGACGGGATCGGCGATGAAACAGTTTCTTCGGAAATGACCGGCGCTGCGAATTCATCATTCGCGGCAAGGGCGACAGGCGCCGCAATCTTTTCTGCAGCAGAAATGCCGGCAGGCGTTTGCGCGGTGCGTTTGGCCGCCTGCAGTTCTTTTTCAGCCATCGCGAGTTTTTCGCGGGTAGCAGCAAGTTCGGCCGCGCTCTTGTCCGCCGCCATCTTTTCGGAAGGCGCGGCAACGGGCGCAAGGCGCGCCTGCTGCGCGTTCTGGGCCAGCTTGCCGGCAAGCGCGAGATTGTCGGATTTCAGTTTTTCGATTTCCGCTTCGGCGGAAGCCAGCTTGGCGTTGTTATCGGCCAGCGCCTGTTTCGCGGCGGCGGTGTTCTTGCCTTCGCCCTGCGCGTTGAACAGCTTGCCTTCCAGCTCCGCCGTGTTGGACTTCAGGCGGGCAATTTCCGCCTCGGCAGCCGCCAGCTTGCGTGACTGCTCTTTCGCCGAAGCCTCCTCCGCCGCGGCCGCGACGGTCGTTTGCTTGGCGGCGGATTTTTGAAGCTCGCTCACCTGTTCGCGCGTGGTGTCGAGCTGGCTTTCGAGCGCGGAGATGCGCGTATGCGCGTCTTTCAGCTCGGTTTCGGCTTTGTTGACTTCCGCTTCGGCGGCAGCCAGCGCTTCGGCATGTTTTTTTGCGGCGAGGTCTGCGGCCGGCTTGTCGTCGTCATTCACGACGATCAGGCTCTTGCGCAGGCCCTGCATTTCGCGGCGGACTGTGGCGACATCTTCCTGCGCCTTGTTCGCGCGGGTGGTTGCGGCCGAACGCTCGGATTCCAGCACCGCCAGTTTCGATTCCAGCTGAGCGACATAGGTGTCGCGGCTCGCCAGTTCATCGGACAGCTGCTTTTGCTTCTGTGCGAGTGTGCTGTCGGCGCTGTTGGACGCCTGCTTGCTGCGTTCCAGCAGCTTGATATAGGTGGCTTTCAGCTCTTCGAACTGCAGCTCCTGCCCTGCCATCTGCTTGCGCAGGTCGGCGGTTTCCTTGTCATGCGCTTCTTTTTCAGCCGCAAGCGACGCCTTGACGGCAGCCAGCTGTTTGCTGTCGCTGCCGGTGGCGGCTTCCATCTGTTTTGCGCGGGCGGCTACGTCTGCGCCCTGTTTTTCGGCGGTTGCAAGTCGCGCTTCCAGCGCCTTTTTGTCAGCCTGCGTGCGATCCAGTTCTTCCTGAACGGCGGCAAGGCTGCGGCCCTGCGTCTCGGCCTTGGCAAGGCGTTCCTGCAGCGCCTGCTTCTCCTGCTCGGCTTTCAGCACCTGGCCCTGCAGCTCGGTCAGTTTTTGCTTTTCGCCCTTGCCGGCTTTCTGCGCGGCGGTGTTCTGCTCCAGCGCGAGTTCCAGCTGGCCCTGCAGCGCGGCTGCGCGCGCGGTCGATGCCTGCGCGGTCGCCTGCGCATCAACCGCCGATTTCTGCGCGGTCGCAAGGCTTGCCTTGAGCGCGTCGCGTTCAGCCGCGATCGCCTGCAGTTTCGCATCGTATTCGGATTGGGTCGCCGACAGCTTCCGGGTCAGCTCGTTCGTCTGGGCCACGCGCTCGGCGCTGATGCGCGCAAGTTCCGCCTGTTTCGCGACGAGGCTTGCCTTCAGCGCCTTGTTCTCGGGCGCGGCGGTTTTCGACGCTTCGATCTTGACGGCTTCCTGTTTCACGGCGGCCGCTTTTTCGTCGAGCTTTTCCTTGCCGCGGCTGTATTCGTCCACCTGCTTGGCGGCGGCGGCGGTTTTTTCGGCTTCAACCGCTTCCACTTTCGCGGCGGTTTCGGCATCGTTCCATTGGATCTGCTGCGCGGGTACGGCAGCAACTTCGGGCTGCACCTGCGTCTGCTGCGCGTCCCACAGTTTCGCGGTCGCGCCGGTTGCCGATGCTGCAGGCGCGGAACCGTTCGATTTGGTGGACGCGATCAGCTTGCGCTCGACCTGCTGTTTTTCCTCGGCGATCTCGGCCGATTTTTGTTTCTGCGCGCCGATTTCGGCCTGCACGCTTTGTTTTTGCGCATCGAGCGCGGCGAGCTGCGTGCGGGCGGCGACATCGTTGCTTTCCGCTTTCGCCTCGACAGCGTCGAACAGCGCGTCTTTGTCTTTTGCGTCATCGGTCGTGTTCGCATCGGCGAGTTCGTCGCCCGAAATTTCGGCGAGTTCGCGGTCGAGCGGCGCGAGAGCGGCTTTTTCAACTTCTTTCACTTCAACCGCAGGCATCTTGCCGGGGGCGGAGATGTTGCCGACGAGCGACTGCGAGCAATCGACCAGCTGGCGGTAGGATTGCGCAAACTTGTTGAGCGTGAATTCCACGTTCAGCGCAGGAAGGCCGACGCCCAGCGCCGCGTTGCTCTTCAGCGCCTCGTAAAACGCCTTGTTCTGGCCGACCTGCACGACGACCGAACGCTCGGACGTTGCGCGGCCGGGATACGTGCCTGCCTTGCTGCCGTTGGTTTTCAGCGCGACCTGGTACACATCGCCCGGCGTGAATTTCGCATCTGTCACATCGACCGCGACCGAGCCGTAACCTTCGGGCGACAGCGCAAAAGCGAGGCCGAAGTTTTTGTCGAATTTGTTGACCATCGCGCAGAAGCTCTGCCCTTCCGGATCGACGATGCCGACTTTCCATTTGTCGAGCTGTTTGAGCGCGCCGAGGCTGGCCGGGGTGATCGCCTGTGACGATGTTGCAACAGTGACGAGAGCAGTCAGGGATACCGTCGCAAGGGCGTTGGAAACGGAGCGGCGCATTGTTCACCTCGTAAAGGGAGTAGCGTTTGAAATAACTGTAAATTCTGAGCCACCATAATAGGGATTCGCGGTCTTTTTTCCAGTCCCTTTTTGCGTATTGTAAGGCGTTGATAAGGCTAGGTTATGAAAACATTCTTTCTTTTTCTTTCAGATTACGTATAATCTGCGACAGTTTATTTTCTAATTAGATTAGGCGTTCAAAAACATGTCCTCGCCCGACTTCAATAACGCCGCCAATCATGGGGAACAGCCCGTGCAGCTTGTACGGAAACTGTTTCTGGCGGGCGTGGCTGCAGGGGATGTGAATATCGTGGGCGAAGTCCTGAAATCGCATCCTGAAGCGGCTAACTGGGGGCGGCCGCCCTTCCCGTTTCGGTCTTTCGCTGAATCCGTGACGGCATTAATGGTTGCCGCGGAGAACGGTCACGCGCCTGTCGTGCGCATGTTGCTGCAGGCGGGCGCAAACGGCAACGCACAGCAAAGCCGTGGCTGGACTGCGCTTATGTACGCGGCGGAGCGCGGACACAGTGAAGTCGTGGATGCCTTGCTGGAACATAGCGTAGATACAGCTATCACGAATGAAAACGGCGATACGGCAGCTGTCATGGCGGCCAAGCGCTTCGATTACGAAACCGCCCGCCGCATCAACGATGCATTAAAAATTTTCGGCCTGAGCAAGCTTTCGAGCGGGGCAGGCCGCCCGGTCAACGCGCCTGCCACCGCCCGCTGGAAAAAGAAGCCGTAATCAGTTCCCGACCATGCCGAACATATAGAGCAGGATGATAACGGGGATCGGAATACCGACGAGCCAGAGAATAATACCTTTCATAAGTGCCTCCTTGCAGGGTTCTTAAGTCTCGCCCCGCCAATGCTTATGACACCCGCTATGTTCCCTTGTTTACTCGGGGCGTTGAATTCGCTAGGCTCTTCACATGACAAACACATCCGTACCCCCTGTTAAAAAGTCCTTCTCCGAAAGCATGCTTTACATGTGGCGGAGCATTATCCTGATGGCCCATGCCGATGGCGTGGTGCATGATAAGGAACGCCAGCTGTTCGACCGCATCTTCGTGAAAATCGCGAAGGCCTATGACGCGACACCGGAGCAAATGCAGCTTCTGGCCCGCGACCTGTCGGAACAGCAGGATTTCGATGAAATCACCCGCCATGTGACCGACCCGGAACACAAGGCCGTGCTGGTCTATTTCGCGCAGGTCGTCGCCTCCATCGACGGCGTCCTTGCCTATGACGAGGCATCCATGATCGGCCGCCTGCAGGGCGCGTTCGGGCTGAAACCGGACACCGAAGAAGTCATGAAGAAAATCCGCGCCGAGATTTCGGAGCAGATGCAAAGACGGAAAGCGGAAGTCGAGACCGCCACGCCCCGCGAACCCATCCAGTACGCGCTTGACGCGCTGCTGTTCCGTCTTGGCATGGAACGGCTGGATTAATCATGTCCCTGCGCAAAAAACTCAGCGATATGTTCGGCGATAAACAGGGCGCGGCGATCAAGCGCGTCTATAAAAAAATTGAATCCGGCGCGGAATGGAAAGACATCAAGGACGATGTGTTCCCGCAAGACGGCAAAGTGGGCGCACCGACATCCGCCGTTGTCCACGCCATCCTGCTCCACAAACGCTTCGACCTGCTGACGCCCGTCGCGGCGGAGGCCGGCGACTGGATCGGCGTGATCGACCTTGTCTATCGCAAGAGCGAAGTCGGCAAAGTGCCGGCTGCGCGCGCGCAGGAACTCGAAGAAATCTACAACGCGCTGAAGGCCGCGCCGACACACGGCAAGAAACTCGCGGCAAGTTTTGTCGAGACGGTCGAAAACTGGGCCTGCCAGCGCGATTTCGAAGCGGGTTATGACTGGGCGAAAACGAAACCCGAATTCGTCCCCGTCCCGCCCCTTGGCTTGGCATCGCTTGCCGAACGCCCCATCGACGGCAATCCGCTTGCCATGAAGATTTTGAACTCCCCCGCGGAAATCCAGCGCGCGATCGAAGCCGCCGAATGGGTGGAGAGCGGCCACGACCGCGACGACGCGATTGCGAACCTCAAAGACTGGCGCGAAAAACTTGCCAAAAATCCGCCGAAACCGACCGGGCCGGTATTTTAAGAGGCAGCACCTTCACAAAACTTGACAATCACGCCCGATACGCCTACAAACACAACTGCGCCGATTTGAATGCTGACAGCTTGCGGGCGCGTTATAAATACTGCTAAAGCGTTGGCGGACTGGTTCCGCCCTCGTGCTACACGTCGGCGGTTTTTTTATTCCCGAGGAGGAATAACCATGTCCTACACCTATACCGGCTCCCAAAACAATTACGACCTGAACACCGACACCGTCTGGACGCGCCGCAGCGACGCCAGCGTATCGCAAGGCTTTGAATCCATCGCCCTGTTCCGCGCCGCGAAAGAAGGCGACGCCACCAAAATCCGCGTGCTGGTTGAATCCGGCGCCGATACGGATGCCGCCGACGAAAACGGCTGGACGCCCATTTTCTGGGCGATCAAGAACCGTCATGTAAAGGCGGTGGCGGAATTGATTATCGCGGGCGCGTCGCTGGCCGCCGAAGCCCGCAACGGCCTCACCCCTCTCTCCCTTGCTGTCAAGGTCGGCAGCCCGCTGATTATCAGTTTGGTGTCGCAGGCGGGGGCGAAGTAGTCAGATATCGATGGCATCGCGCGGCATGAAAACCCTGTTTTGCATTTTTTGCATGTTTTGATGGAATTTGCGTGAAAACGGGTTGTGTCGCCCGCCGGTGGCGCGACAGGCTATTGATTTACATCAATAAAATTTTCGGGTTCGAAAAGTAGCGTCACTTTTCGGCGGTTCTACGGTGGGTTTACGGGCCTTCTGCGCACATACCAGTTTTTGAAAATGCTGTGAATTCAAGGAGTTACAAAACGGGAATTCAGCGATTTTGAAAATGGGAGTTGAGGAGATTCAAGGGGTTACAAAGACTCGAAAAGTGGGAATTTTGAGTAATTTCGGATGCTAGGTGTGTGTCCCCGGAATTTAATCTTTTTCTCGGATGCTTTTATGCACTATGGCACCGCTCAATTTTCCTATGCTATCAGCATAACGGATACTTTGGCGGGTGCTACACTGTATTAAGAATGGTAAAGCGGTGCGCGCAACGGCTATCGCTATTCCCTGCTGACGCTCCGCTGCGTCGATAGAATTATCTTCAAGGTTTAATAGCAACCTTAAACGATCTTGATCGGCCGGCTCAAGTGCATCAAGACGAATCCTGATGTGGCAGTCACTTTCTTTCGGATCGCGTTTGTCGTCGGGATCACCCCGTAAGTCTTTAGCAAAAATGCCCAAGTTGATATAATACTGTTTACCAAAATTAGATTTTTGAAGATTTACAACGAGAATAGTTTCATCCAAATAACGATACCATG
The DNA here is from genome assembly GCA_016794125.1 of Alphaproteobacteria bacterium. Classification (GTDB taxonomy): domain Bacteria; phylum Pseudomonadota; class Alphaproteobacteria; order Micavibrionales; family UBA2020; genus JAPWJZ01. Next base: position 211,019 of record JAEUKT010000001.1, read on the forward strand.
TGCTCGACTTGCGTTGAAAGTGCGCAGGATTCAATGCTTCATCTATACCAAACTTGATTGGATTACCCGTTTTCATGAATCCATTTTATATTTTTATAACGAATGAACTACACTTCAATATCCTGATTACAGGGTATGGAAATCCAACTTCCCGCCCCAAAACTTCTCGATCAGCGGCAACGCTTCGGCGGAGTAGCCGGTGGAGAGGAACACGCGCTTGCCGTTCGCCGTCACGTTATACTCGGGATGCTTTTGCAAATACCCCTTCAGCGCGGCGGCGGTTGCTTCGGGCTGGTGGATGATGGGCACGTTGGGGGGCAGTTGTTCGGCGAACAGGTCGGCGACTAAGGGATAATGCGTGCAGCCGAGGATGACCGATGACGGGGCATGGCCGCCCAGTTCGCGGTCCTCCAGCTCCTTCACGAATTTCTGCACCATGGCGCGCAGGGTATCGCGCGGCGCGCCGGCTTCGATAGCGCCCGCAAGTTCGGGGCAGGCCTGCTGCACGACGCGGATATCGGGGCGGCGCTTGCGGATTTCGAAGGGGTAATTGCCGGTATCGACGGTGCGGGCGGTGGCGAAGACGGCGATGGTGCCGCCGCCCTCCTCCTTCGGCGCGTCATGCCAGCTGACGCCGGTTGCGGCCTCGATGGTCGGCACGACGATGCCGATGGCGTTTCGTTTGATACCGTCCTGCTTCATGCGGACGGGAAGCCATTGCTGCTGTATCCAGCGTAATGCCACGACCGATGCCGTATTGCAGGCGACGATCACCAGCGTCGCCCCTTGCGCGAACAACGCCTCCAGCCCCGCGCAGGTAAGGGTCAAAACCTCGATTGGCGGGCGTGTGCCATATGGCGCGTTTTTATTGTCGCCCAGATAGACGAAATCCTGTTCCGGCAGCGCGTCGATCAGCGCCCGGTGAATCGTTAACCCGCCAAAACCGCTGTCAAAAACGCCGATCATTCATTTTTACCGTCCATGGGACATTTTATGCGGATACCGGAATTTTTGCCACCCTCATCCGGCCTTGAAACCCTATTGCCCACCATCGTGCGCGCTGCTATGGCTTTCTCCATAATACAAAAGGAAATGTCATGACCTCGGTTTTTAACAACGCCGCGCCCGACAAACTGAACGTCTATAAAATCACCGCCGCCCTGCCCAAAGGCGCGGATGTGATGGACACGTTATTGACGACCGGGCATTTCAAGGAAAGACTATCCAACTGGATCGCAGCCGAGACGGGGTTCAAGCCGGATATCGAACTGGTCGATTACGGCGCAAACGGCGCGATGACGCTGGTCTGCACCGCAGGCGCGATCAAGAAAGTCGAAGCAGCCTTCGGTGCGCAGATCGCATCCGTCGAAAAGCTGCCAAGCTATAGCGATATTCCGCCGTCGCAGCGTGGACCGCGCGGACCCACTCGTTAAAACAATAAATTGGTTGTTTTTATTAAAGCAATTCCTGAAGAACGGGAATAAGCGGAATATCCGCGGGCGGCATCGGGTATTGGGCGAAGTCTTTGGGATAAACCCATGCAAATGCCTGACCTTCTTTGCCCACCACAGTCCCCTTCCATACGCGACAGACGAATACCGGCATGAACAGGTGGAATTTCTCGTAAGTATGGGAAGCAAAGGTTAAAGGGGCAAGGCAGGATGTCTTGGTATCCACACCTAATTCCTCGTGGAGTTCGCGAATAAGGGCGTGTTCGGGCAGTTCGCCGGGTTCGATTTTGCCGCCCGGAAATTCCCAGAGGCCGGCCATATCCTTGCCTTCGGGACGCTGCGCCAGCAAAACACGCCCATCGCGATCAACCAGCACGGCCGCGACCACATAAACGATCTTTGACGGCAGCGCGGCTGCCGGTTTATCGAGTTCAAAACAGGCTGACATATCAAGCCTTCGGCGGATTGTCTTTAGGCTTTACCGCAGGTGTGGCGGCAGGCGTTGCGGCCTTGTGCTTCTCGTAATCGGCCTGCAGGTTGGGATAGATCGCCCCCAGCAGGCGCGCATCGAGCAGCGCGCCGTGGCCGTTGTCGTCCCGCTCCTTGCGGCTGACGCCGTAACGGTCCAGCACCTTGTCGAGCGTCGCGGCTTTGTCGCCGAACATCTGCTCCGACCAGCGGCGGACATTCGTCCATTGCTTTTCCGGCACTTCCCTGATGCCCGCTTTCTGGAATTCCATGTTCATCATGGCGATATCCAGCGTGTAGTCGTTCGTCGTGCGGCAGGTGATGATGATCTGGTCGTCGCCGATGAAATCGCGGATCTGTTTTGCCACTGCGGCGAATTTGGGTTCGTTCTTGACCCGTTCGTCGTCGATGCCGTGGATTTTCACGACCTCTTCTGGGATGTGGCGGTCGGGGTTGATATAGACATGCAACTCGCGGCCGGTGGGTTTCTTGCCCACCATTTCCACGATAGCGACCTCAACGATCCGGTGGCCTTCGGAGGTGAAAAGGCCTGTGGATTCCACATCGAGGACGAGCTCGCGCGGGCCCTGCGATTTTTTGTCGAAAATTTTCAAAATGCTCATGGCATCATTGGTAGCCCGTCCACATGATTCCGTCAATAGGGGTCAGCCAAGCCCCTGTAAACATGGAATTACATTATTCGGCGTATAACAGATGAAACAAAAAAAGCGGCCCCTCGCGGAGCCGCTTTTTTTGTAACGTGATGAAAGCTTAGTCCTGTTTCTTTTCCGCTTCTTTTTCTTCCAGAAGCTGGGCGGCGTTTTTCGGGCCGTCTTTTTTCGGCGCTTTTGCTTTCTTGTCTTCTTTTTTATCTTCCTTGGCTGCCTTTTCCGCGCCGTCGGCCGCAGCCGCCTCCGCGTTCAGGGGCTTGCCGTTTTCATCGAACAGCTGCACATCGGCCTTCGAACGCAGGTCGGAGACGACCGCTTTCAGCGCCTGCTGCGACAGCTGGCTGCGGATCGCAAGTTCGACTTCGGCGAATTTCGGCACCTGGCGTTCGCGCTTTTCCTCCAGCTTGATCACATGCCAGCCGAGTTCGGTCTTGACGGGTGTCTTGCTGTAGGTGCCGGGCTTCATCTTGAAGGCGACTTCCGAAAACGCGGGGATCATTTCATCTTTCAGGAACCAGCCCAGATCGCCGCCGGAGCGGGCGTTGGGGCCCGAGGAACGCTTGGCCGCAATTTCCTCGAACTTGGCACCGGCATCGAGGTCCTTGATGGCCTGCACAGCTTCTTCTTCGGAAGGCACCAGAATGTGGCGCGCATGAACCTCGACCTTGCCCTTGTTTTCTTTTTCGAATTTGTCGTAGGCCGCCTTCACCTGCTCCTGGCTGACCTTGCTTTTCAGCAGACGTTCGAAATACATCTGCTTGACCAGCTGTGCTTTCAGGATTTCAACGCGTTTTTTGAAATCGGCGCTTTCATCGATCTTGGCGGCGGCCGATGCGTCGTCCAGCAGCTTTTCGTTGATGATCTGATCGACCACCAGCGGGAAAACCTGTTTCTTGTCGACGCCTTCAAGTTTTTGCCCCAGTTCCTTGATCGCGTTATCGACGTCTTTCTTGGAAATCTTGGTGCCATTGACGATGGCGACGGTGGTGTCGGCCGCTGCAAAAGCCGGAAGCGCGCCAAACAGAATGGCGGCGGCGGCAAGAGCGATCACCTTTTCACGAAACAGCATAGCATATTCTCCATAGGGGTTATTTTACGAAATCCGGCAGAACTGCCCGCCACGCGGATAACTTGGGTTTCTCAAGCGATATAATGCCGTTTGGCACGTTAAAGCAAGGGTTTTAGCAAGCATTATCAGGGGAAAAGCCTTGATTGACTTCATATCAATCTGGTTTATATCTGACGGGACATAAATAAGGACAGGCTCAGGAATATGTTTACGACTCTCGCACGCAAAATGTTCGGTACCGCAAACGACCGGATCATCAAGGGTTACCGGAACACGGTTGCGAAAATCAACGCGCTGGAGCCGACGATACAGGCGATGTCCGATACCGAGCTTTCCGGCCAGACCGACAAATTCCGTAAAGAACTGGCGGGCGGCAAGACGCTCGACCAGATCCTGCCCGAAGCCTTTGCGACCGTGCGCGAAGTATCCCGCCGTAAAATGGGCCAGCGCCATTTCGACGTACAGCTGATGGGCGGTATCGCCCTGCACGAAGGGTATATTCCCGAAATGCGCACCGGCGAAGGTAAAACCCTGACCGCCACCCTCGCCGTCTATCTGAACGCCATCGAGGGCAAGGGCGTGCATGTAGTGACCGTCAACGACTACCTCGCCCAGCGCGACGCCAACTGGATGAGCCCGATTTATAAAATGCTGGGCATGTCCGTCGGATTCATCCTGTCGAACATCACCGATGAAATGCGCCGCGCCTCCTATGCCTGCGATATCACCTATGGCACGAACAACGAATTCGGCTTCGATTACCTGCGCGACAACATGAAATATTCGCTGGAGGACATGGTCCAGCGTCCGTTCAATTACGCGATCGTGGACGAAGTTGACTCGATCCTTGTCGATGAAGCCCGCACGCCGCTGATCATTTCCGGGCAGGCGCAGGATTCTGCGGAATCCTACCGCAGCGTGAACCGCGTGATCCCCAAGCTCGAGGCACAGGATTTCGAAATCGACCTCAAGCACAAAACCGTCATGCTGACCGATCAGGGCAACAACCACGTCGAGGAGATCCTCGGCGAGATGGGGCTGCTGACCGAAGGCGGGCTTTATGACCTGCAGAACATGGGGCTGATCCACCACGTAAACCAGGCGCTGCGCGCGCACAAGCTGTTCGCCGCCGATGTCGATTACATCGTGAAGGACGACTCCGTCATCATCATCGACGAATTCACCGGCCGCATGATGGAAGGCCGCCGTTTCTCCGAAGGCCTGCATCAGGCGCTGGAGGCGAAAGAAGGCGTCAAGATCCAGAACGAAAACCAGATCCTGGCATCGATCACCTTCCAGAACTATTTCCGCATGTACCCGAAACTGGCCGGCATGACCGGTACGGCGCTGACGGAAAAAGCCGAATTCGAGGCGATTTATAACCTGTCGGTGGTCGAAATCCCCACCAACAACCCGATGATCCGCAAGGACCAGCACGACGAAATCTACCGGACCGCGTCGGAAAAATACGACGCGATCGTGGCGCAGGTGCGCCAGTGCAACGAACGCGACCAGCCCGTGCTGGTCGGCACGACATCGATTGAAAAATCGGAACTGCTGTCGCGCCACCTAAAAAAAATGGGCATCGACCATCAGGTCCTGAACGCCCGCTATCACGAACAGGAAGCCTATATCATCGGTCAGGCCGGACGCCCCGGCGCGATCACCATTGCGACCAACATGGCCGGCCGCGGTACCGACATTAAACTTGGCGGCAACCTTGAAATGCGCCTTGCGCAGGAAATTCCCGCCGATGCGGACGAAGTCACGCGCGCGCGCCTGACCCAGAAAATCACCGCCGAGATCGAGGAAGCGAAAGAAATCGTCCTGCGCGCGGGCGGCTTGTTTGTCCTTGGCTCCGAACGCCATGAATCGCGCCGCATCGACAACCAGCTGCGCGGCCGCTCCGGCCGTCAGGGCGACCCGGGCGCGTCCAAATTCTTCATCTCGCTCGAAGACGACCTGATGCGCATTTTCGGCTCTGAAAAAATGGACATGTTCCTGCAGAAAATGGGCCTGAAGCCCGGCCAGCCGATCATCCATCCCTGGATCAATTCCGCGATCGAACGCGCGCAGAAAAAGGTCGAGGCGCAGCATTTTGAAATCCGCAAATCGCTCCTGCGTTTCGACAACGTCATGAACGACCAGCGCAAGGCCATTTACGACCAGCGCCGCGAAATCATGAGCTCGGAAGATTCATCCGAACTGCTGAACGACATGCGCCACGAAGTGGTGCACGGCATTGTGGAGGCAGCGATCCCCGCTGGCTCATATTCCGAGCAATGGGACCTGCAGCTGCTGAAAACCGACGCGATGCGCTTCCTTGCCCTGCATGTTCCCGCCGAAGACTGGGCGAAGGAAGAAGGCATGGACGAACATGTGGCGGCAGAGCGCCTGCTGAAACAGTCCGAAGAAAAGCTGGCGGCGAAAGCCGCCCATGTGCATCCTGAACAGCTGCGCATGCTGGAAAAATCCCTGCTGCTCGATATCCTCGACCAGACATGGAAAGAACACCTGCTGGCGCTTGAATACCTGCGTCAGGGCATCATGCTGCGTGCATACGGCCAGAAAGACCCGCTTAACGAATACAAGACCGAAGCCTTTGCGATGTTCCACGACATGCTGGCCCTGCTGCGCCAGCGCGTAACGGCCGCCATGTCATGGGTGGAGCTGCATTCCGAAGCGCCCGCAGAAATGCCGCGCCGCCCCGAGCCGAAAATGGTGCAGTCCCGCGGCCCAGACCCCGCGCGCCCGCCCCGCCCCGAGTTGAAAGACACGACCCCCGTCTATGCCGGGTCGGTCGAATTCCAGCAGGACGACCCCGCGACATGGTCGAAAACCCCGCGCAATTCGGCCTGCCCCTGCGGCAGCGGCAAGAAATACAAGTATTGCCACGGACAGGCGGAGTAAGCTTTTTCCCGCGTGACAACCCTCGATTGAAGGGGCAGAATAATTCTGCATGAACTGCAGGGAGTTCCGGCCATGCCCCATGACGAAATCACGCTTGCACTTTACCAAAGCCTTGCCACGCTGGCAGATATCATCACGCTGCGCGAAGCGGGTGCGATGGATCATCAGCGCAACGTGTCGCAGATATCCCGCGCCATCGCGCAGATCATGCGCATGGACGAAGACGCGATCGAAGCGATCCGCATCGCCGGCACGCTGCATGATGTGGGCTTTATCCTGATTCCGTCCGGCATCCTGACCAAGCCGGACGAACTGACCGAACAGGAACGCGCCGTCATCCGCCAGCACCCGATTCATAGCGCCGAGATTATCAAGAACATCGAATTCCCCTGGCCGGTCGCCGAAATCGTTTTGCAGCACCACGAACGCCTCGACGGTTCCGGCTATCCGCAAGGCCTGAAGGGCGACGACATCTTGCTGGAAGCACGCATCATCGCGGTCGCAGATGTAGTTGAGTCTATGCTATCCCCCCGCCCGTGGCGCAATGCGCTGACTCTGGAGGACGCGCTGGCGGAGATCGAGGGCGGCAGCGGCACAAAATACGATCCGCTGGTTGTGGAAACAGCCGTCGAGCTTTACACGAAACAGAAATACCGCCTCGACCCCGAATATTACGGGCGCGGCTGATTTGAAACCGTCCTTCGCACACAAGCATCCGCTCCTCCGCAATGCGCTGCAAACGCTGCGCAACCACCCGAAATATTTCATCATCGCCGCGCTGTGCCTTGCCGGTTTCTGGATGTTCGGCGAGCTGGCGGGCGAAGTGCACGAGGGCGAAACCGCCGTGATAGACAAGCAGTTGCTGCTCATGCTGCGCAACCCCGCCGATGTGACCGACCCGATCGGTGGCTGCTGGCTGGAAGAAATCATGCGCGACCTGACCGCGCTTGGCGGCGCGCTTGTCGTGACATCCATTTCCGTCATCGCCTTCATTTACCTGCTGGTATCCAAACAGACCGCGCGCGGCTGGTATCTGGCCATTTCCGTTGCGACGGGTTTCATGTTCAGCAGCCTGATGAAATACGGTTTCGACCGCCCGCGCCCCGATCTTGTGCCGCACGGGTCTATTATTTACACCTCCAGCTTCCCGAGCGGTCATTCGCTGATGAGCGCGCTTGCCTACCTGACGCTGGCGGTATTGCTGGCGGAGGCGCAGACGCGCACCGGCATGAAAATCTATTTCATGGTCGTCGCCATCCTCATTACCATGCTGACAGGCATTTCACGCGTCTATCTGGGCGTGCATTGGCCCAGCGACGTACTGGCCGGATGGCTGGGCGGCGCGTCATGGGCAATGATGATCTGGCTCATCTGGGCGCGCATCCTGCACACCAGCAAAAACCGCAAGAAATAATCACTTCACCACTTCCGCGTTTTTCAGCCGGTAAAACACGCCGCTGTCGGGGTCCGAAGGCACCAGTTCCAGCACGCCTTTGACCGTGATCGGATCATAGGAAAATTTGGCGGGCTTTTTATCCGCATGCACCTCGATCACCAGCGCGGGCGCGACATGGTAATGGAACGGGCAACCGACGGGAAATGGACCCAGCAAAAATTCTTTCTGCCTGTCGGACGATTCAAGCGGGAACATGAACCCCTTCACCGTGATTTCCTTGCCCGCCAGCGCCTTTACCTCCGGCGTGAAAACGGGTTTGTAATATTGGTATTCGTAGCCGTCTTTATCTTTTCCCTGAATGTTTTTTTCAACGGTTGATCCCAGCAGTTTCCAGTCGGTCGCGCCCTTCGGCACATCGATATAGTTTTTCGCCAGATCCTTCAGCGTCTGCGACGGGCTGTCTAGCGGGCCAAGGTCGATGGTGCCGGAAATGCTGCTGCGGCCTGTGGAATACTCGACCTTTTCCAGAGCATGAGCGGGCGTTGCGAAGAGCAGCAGGAACGCGATGATATACTTCATGCGCGCACCCGTGCCAACAATCCGGCAATATCCGTCCGTGCGGCAGACACCGCAGGAATAACCGCCGCAAGCAATCCGGTTACAACCCCCATCGCCAGCAGCCAGCCATCCAGCGCATGAAATTTCAGGAAAGACGCAGGCGCGACGACACCGCCAAGGCTGGAAACATTTGCCGCCATTTGATAGGCCAGCGCATGGCCAAGCGCGATGCCCGCGACGGTGCCTGCGCCTGCAAGCATCAGCCCCTCTGCTGCAACAGTACCCGCCAGCGTTTCGGGTGATGCGCCCAGCACACGCAATACGCCAAGATCATACCGCCGCGCCGATAACGAAGACGCAAGCGAGGACAGCAGCATCAATGCAGACAGTGCGACAAAACCGATACCCACCGCCGCCAGCAGGTCGCGACCAAAGCCCAGACTCTGCGACAGCCGCGCCATTTCGTAGGACGGGCTGGCGGCGATCATGTTCGATGTCGCGTTGATCTCGCGCGGCAGCGACATGGTGGCGATGGGGCTATTGACCTTTATCAGCAACGCCGTCACCTGATGTGCCACCTGCAAATCCTCCGCCGCATCGGGATCGCCGATATCGGGATGGCGGTGCAGTTCCTGCACGCTGCCGAGCGCGGTTACGATCAACCTGTCCAGCACCGTGCCGGTCGGTTTCAGCACGCCCGTGATTTTATAGTCATGAAAATGATGCACATCGTCACCATCGGCGGCCAACCCATGAACACCCGCAAAACTGTCACCAGTTTTCAAGCCTGTCAGCGCACCTGCGACGGCGTCAAACGGCGCGGCAAAGACTTTGCCTTGCGCATATTCGGCGCCGTAATGCGCCAGATATTCCGGCACGGTGCCGACGATGCGAAAACCGCGATAATTATCGCCCAGCGCGATGGGAATGATGGATTTCACCTTGGAATTGTGTGCCAGTTTTTCCATGTCGTTCATATCGATATTTCCGGTCGGCACATCGGCATGATAGACGCTGGATAATACCAGCTGCAGCGGGCTTCCCTTGGCACCGACCACGACATCAATGCCCTGCGCGTTGCGCAGGAAACCGTCCTGTACGCCCTGCGACAACAACAATAACGCCGCCAGCAGCGCGATACCCGCGGATGCCGCCAATATGCAAAGCCCCGATTGCAGCGTGCGCGCACGGATGGAAGACAGGGCGAGTGATAACGCGTTCATGCGATCTCCTTCACCCGCGCATCAAGGCGGATGATTTTGGTGAAACGGGACAGGATGCGGGTGTCATGCGTGGCGACGACCAGCGCGGCTTTCGTCTCCGCCGCCTGCGCGACCAGCAAATCCATCACCGCATCGGCATTGGCCTCGTCAAGTGCGGAGGTCGGCTCGTCGGCCAGCAGCAGTTGCGGCTTGTTCAGCACCGCGCGGGCAATGGCGGCGCGCTGCTGCTCGCCCTGGCTGAGCGCATCCGGCTTGCGATGCGCTTTCTCGGCAAGGCCAAGCGTTGCCAGCAATTCGTCGATCCTGTCTTCGTACCGCGCCGTGCCGGCCATATCGGCGGCAAGGGCGATATTCTGCCGTAGTGTCAGCGCAGGCAGCAGGTGTAGCGTCTGGAATACACAGCCCACATTCCTGCCCCGCCATTTGTCGCGCGCGCGGGGCGACATGGCATAGACATCGCGCACATGGAAATTGACCGTTCCGGATGTCGGGCGCAGCAGCCCCGCAATCACGGACAGCAGCGTCGTCTTGCCGCAGCCGGACGGGCCCAGCAATACAACACGGTCATCGAATTCAACGGATAAATTGGGAAAGGCCAGCAGCGGCGCATTTTTCCGCGCCACGGATATGTTACGTGCATCAAGCATCGGCGTATAACTCCAAAAATTTCAGGACAGGACTGAAAGATCAAGAATATGCAGGCGGTGCGCGGGCGAGGAATGAACGGACGGATGTGAAAACGCGGAACTGCACAGGCAACGCTCCGCCGAAATCGGCGCGCGCGAATTGCAGCGCGACAAACACCGCAACCACAACCATGCCAAGGCTGTGCGCGGCAAAAGCAACAGGGCAATCATCACCGAGCTGTTCGCTTTGCGCCTGTTCCTTCAGGTGGGCAGGATAATGCGCGGCAATCGCCACCTGCACGATGAGCATCATCAGCAGCACGGCAGGCAGGACGAATTTCGATGTAAAGGCGCGCCAATTCATTGGGCAAAAGCTAGGCCTCGGCCAGTTGCGAGTCAATAGCAACGAAATTTGACATTGATTTTGCAGAGATTAAAGCCAATTGCATAATTCATCGCCCGTGCTATCCTTCCGTCACAACCACAGCACAGAGGTTTTCGCATGTCCGATCTGACCAAAGATTTCGGCGCTTCCGCACCCAAGGCAAAGGCAGAACCGAACCGCGACAACATCAACCTCCTCCTTCTCAGCAACGGCGCGCTCGCGCAAAAGCGTAACGAGACCATCCAGGAATTGTTCGGCGCATCGCCCGAAAATCCCAAGACGATAATGTATGTCGCCTATGCGCTGGGCGATCAGGATGCGGCATTGGCGCGCACAAAAGCATGGATGGAGCCGCTCGGCATCAACGTCATTTCCGCGCATCAGCAGGCCGACCCTGTCGCCGCGTTGGCAAAGGTGGACGGTGTGTTCGTGACGGGCGGCAACACGTTCCGCCTTCTCGACAAACTACAAAAAACCGGCCTGCTCGAAGCCATTCGCGACAAGGCATTCGAGGGCTTCCCCTATATGGGCGCAAGCGCCGGCATCAACGTGACCGGCCTGACCATCATGACCACCAACGACATGCCGATCGTGCAGCCGCGCGACATGAACGCAATGGGCCTTGTGCCGTTCCAGATCAACCCGCATTACGTCGATGGCAAATTCTATTACGAGGAAGACGGCAAGATCATTCCCTATGCCGGTGAAAGCCGCGCCGACCGCCTGAACCAGTATCACGAAGAAAACAGCACGCCCATCATCGGCGTGCGCGAAGGATCGGCCTTGCGCGTGCGCGGTAACTCCATCGAATTACTGGGCGGCAAAGTCGCTCATGTCTTCGAACAGGGCAAGCCAAATACCGTCACAACTGATGACAAGGTTTTAAGCGCATTTATGTCACCCGCCAAGCCCCAAACACCCGCCGCGACTGCGCCGAAGCCGCCCAAGCCTTAACAAGCTTGAAGACAAAACCTGACGCACGTATTAGAATCCTGACGGGTTCTTTTAACAAGCAGGTATTCATGAAAAAGTTTTCCATCCTCTCCGCTGTCATCCTTGCGGCCACGCTGTCTTCTTGCGCCGCACCGCGGCAGCAGGCATCCGATGCGCCGCTTGACACGCCGGCACAGGTGGAGGAACGCGTCCGTCAGGCGGAAACCGGCGATATCAAAGCGCAGGAAGAACTGTGCTCCATTGCACCGTCCAGTAACTCACTCTACAAACCTGCCGATGTGGGGCTGCGCATGTGCGAAATGGCCGCAGCGCAGGGCAGCATTTACGCGATGCTCGATGCCAGCTCCCGCTATGAAATGGGGATGGGTGTCGAAACCGATCACACCAAGTCTTATGAATGGCTCAAACGTGCAACGGAAACCAAGCCCCAGCCGGGTGATATCTATCAGGCAGAGGCTTATGGCAGCATGGCAGAAGTCCAAGAACTGGGCCTGCTTGGTAAAAAGCCCGACCAGCGCGCCGCCTTCAACTGGCATCTGAAAGCTGCCAAGCTGGACTGGCCAAACTCCTACCACCGCCTTGCCCACATGTATGAGGCCGGCATCGGTACACGGCAGGATTTCGGCGCGGCGGCAAAGTGGTTCCAGAGGGCGGCGGAAAACGGAAACTGCGCTTCGGCGCACAGCCTTGCGACACTTTACCTCAAGGGCCTTGGCGTGCCCCGTGACCTGAACAAGGCCTATTTCTGGGATACAATAGGCACGAAGCTGGAGAAAAAGAACGCCGCCTGCGTTCCGCCCGGCAGCGTGTTCCCCTATAACAGCTACGCATCCGATGCACAGTTAAAGACTGTGGATGCCGAAATATCGACTTGGGAAGCTGAAAAAGAACAGCAGAAATAATAAATATTTACAGCTATTTAGATATTTTTAGTTGCAGCGACTCTCCTTGAGTATTATACATAATATTCATAGGAGCGTTTACTCTCGGCTGCGGTTTTCCGGTATGGATTGTTTCCCTCAGCCCCGACCACTTCCAACGCCCGGTAAAACAGCCTTGAGGTTTTCGTGAGTGAAAAATGCAGCGCGCATGTCGCCTGCAATGGGGGTAAGCGGTGGGACAGTTAAAACAGAAATTTGCTGATGCGGCGCTGCGCGCGAAAGAAAAATCCCTTCATCTTATCTACACGACGCCGATTGAAATCGCTATCGGCGCCGTGTTCGTTGGGGCTCTGACGGGCGGCGGAAGTTACTGGGTGCAATCGGGTGATGAAGGAAAAATTCCCATCGCATTTTCTGAAGTAGGCAAGACAATCCGCGCGCTTGAAAGTGAAGGAAAGCCTGTCCCTGCCCTGACGAAGTTCTATGCCACCACCAGCGACTACACGATGCAGGTTTTCGAGGCGAACAACACGGCCTTTGAAACCGGTGGCAGCAACAAGACTTTTGGCGCGGAACTCGATTACCGCATGGACCGCGCGCTGCGCATCCACAAACAGATACCCGAATATGCGGCGGAAATACCGGGCGCAGCAGCTGCTGCCTTGGATTCTGTCGATAAACTGGTGAAGGCAGCACAGGAACTGCCGCCCGTCATCGCTTCATTCGAGGCTGCGTGGGAAGAAGACCATCGCGATGTGACCAAGACACGCCGCTGGACAGAGAAAGAATGCGACGCGGACAATAAAAACTGCCGCGATGTGGAAAAAAGCGAAGAAGTTTACGATTACACCATCCACACCTATACATACCATCCGCAGCAGGCGGCGCAGGCGGCACAGCTGCTGGGGGCTTTTCTGGAACGCCACCCGGATTTACAGGTGAACGAACGCCTGATACTGGCCACGAAGACCGACCCCGAAAACGAATACGCAATTGAAAAAAGCATGAAAAAGCTTTTCGAAGGCAAAATCCCGACACAGGCACAGGCGCTGGAGATGGCGAATAAATGGGCGACGGGTTCAAACCTTTACACTCTACAACCCACGATCAACGCGAACCATGGCGGTTTGCGCAGCATCGCACCGCAATGGCAGGCTGCTCTGCGCACGGCGAAAAGCACGCAATACAACACATCTTCGCACAGCGATTCAGGGCCCGCCGAATTCCAGACGGCGAACAACGCACGCGACTATGCCAGCCACACACACGACGCGGCATCGCGCGTCGTTAACGGCATCCGCATGGCAGGCTACAGCGCAAAAACGCTGGAAACTCAGGTGAGAGATTATGTTGGCATCACGCAGGATTATAAACCCGGCAACGCCGACAAAAAACGGGACGAAGTGATGCAGACAGCGCGCGCGATATACCAGAACAACTTCGCGGGCGGACTGGACGTGCAACCCTTCAAATGGCTCGAGGTCATGATTTATGCGGGCATCGGCCTGCTGGGCGGCGGGCTTGCGGGTGCGGGCGCCGATAAACTCATCAACATCAAGCGCCGCGAAAGCTATCGCATGGGCAACCTGCTGCCGCAACGCAACTGGAACAGCAATCTCAGCGGATCGTTCGGCAGCCGCAGCAACCTGTTCCCGAACGCGACCGACGATGCTCCCGCCATAGGCCGCAGCAAAAAACCGGGCAACGGTATCCGACTGTAATCCACCACAGATACTTGCGAACGAGAATCCCCCTTTTGGACGAAAGGGGGATTTTTCGTGTAGGTTAAAATCCACGCAAAAGCCACGCAGAACTGCAGCGGGAGTTGATTTCAACGAATGATTTGAAGGGAAATGGTGCTGTTGAGTGGGATTGAACCGCCGACCTCCCCCTTACCAAGGGGGTGCTCTACCACTGAGCTACAACAGCTTACCTAGTAAAATCAGATACTTAAGGTACAGGGGTTGGTGATTTCCGCCCGTTTTCGCCCTTATGAATAAGTGATTTGGGGGTGTTTTGTCAACACCTGCTTACTTTTTCCGCACAGCCCTGAAAAGGCTGTATTTCCCGCCGTCTTTTTTGTGAAAGAACATCTCGTGCCCGTCTTTCGGGATGGCGGGGGCTTCGGTGAAGCCGTCAAGGGTGGCCAGCGCCTTGGGCGTATCAAACGGGCGGCTGGTGCTGGCGCGCGTGGCGACCATGATATGCGGCACATCGCCTTCGATAGCGCGGGTGAAATAAAGCTCCAGCCCGTCCGCCGAAATCGCAGGTGCGTATTCAAGCGCGTCGGAATTCACGTTGAGCAGTTGCGCAAAGCTTTCGGGGGCGATGCGGAAATTGCCGTAGCCGTCGATGCTGGCCAGCATCAGGTCGGATTCTTTGGGCACCACGCTGCCCGGTTCGAACCGCGCGCGGGCGACATACATCTGGCGGCCATCGGCGCTGATGGATGCGTCCATGTTGATCTCGCCCGGAGTTTTGGGGTTGATGTCACCCCGCACGGCGCGCAGGTCGATAATCTGCCCGTTCCTGAAAATACCCGTGTAGAGCGACTGCATATTTTCGGCATAGCTGCGCAGGCTGGTGAAATAGAAACGGCCGTTTTCATCGATGCTGGGGATGGCATCCAGCTTGGGCGTGTTGCTGCCCTCCAGCTTGCCGGCATATTTAAATGTCAGGTCGCCCGTGCGGGTGGCGTAATGAATGTCGGTCTGGGCATTTGCATCATTTTCATTATTGAAGAAAAGGATATTGCCGTCGGCCGTTACCGCCGGTTCCATCGCCTGCCCTTCATATCCTTCGATCGTGACCGCTTGGGGATTGCCATACAGGTCGCTGTTCTCGTGCTTGGGCATGACGGGCTTGGCGGTTGCCGGTTCTTCAAGCATCGCGAGCGCATTATCCAGCAGGTTCTCGGCGGTTTTCATGTCGCCATCCGCCAGCGCCGGTTTCACCTGCTGTGCCAGCGCATAGGGTTCGGTAATGTCGCGGTTGGATTTTGCCCATGCCAGTAGCCCAGCTTCGACACGCGCGCCTTTTTCCTGCAGGCGATGCGCTGTCGTGCCGACGAAAGCGCCGATGCCAAGGATGATGACGAGCAGCAGGACGGCGATGCCGATAAAAAAGCGTTTCATTCTTTTGGTATCCGATTTTAACGCCGTATCGGCAACCTGTTTTTGATTGTCATAAGCTAGATGACATTGACTCGCAACTTCGCCACGCCTAATCTGGACGCATGACAACACCCTCCGATAAGATCCGCGCGAATACATCCCTGCCCTTGATCGTGGGGCCGATGTTCCTTGTGTCGAATGCCGATCTGGTGCTGGCATCCTGCAAGGAAGGCATCGTTGGCAGCTTTCCGGCGGGCAGCAAATGGACCTCGGCGGATTTCGAGGCTTTCCTGAAAGATGTCACGGACGGGCTGACGGATTACAAGGCCAAGAACCCCGGCAAAACCGTCGCCCCCTATTCCATCAATCTCAGCGTGCGCAAAAACACCGCGCGGCTGCAGGCCGATCTTGCGTTGTGCGAGAAATATAAAGTTCCGATCGTCCATGCCTCCGGCGCGGTCACGCCGGAAATCGTGAAGCAGATCCATTCATATGGCGGTATCATCGTGCAGGATGCGCTGACCGCCGAAGAAGCAAAGCACGCGGTCGCGGCGGGCGTCGATGGCATCATCGCCGTTGCGGCGGGCGCTGGCGGACAAGCGGGTACGGTCAATCCCTTCGTGCTACTGGGCGAAATACGGCAGTTTTATGACGGCCTGCTGATTTTGGCGGGCGGGTTGACGACGGGTAAAGACATCCTTGCCGCGCAAACCATGGGTGCCGATTTCGCGCTGATGGGCACGCGGTTCCTGGCGACCAAAGAATCCGCCGCCGAGCCGGATTACAAGAAAATGGTTTTGAATTCCGGATCATCCGACATCATCTACACCTCCGCCATCAGCGGCATCGCGGGCAGCTTCCTGAAGGCGAGCATCGAGCAGAACGGCTACGATACCGAAGACCTGCGCAAACGCGGCCCCGGTGCCGACAAAATCCCCACCCCGCCCGGCGAAGAAGGCAAGGCGTGGAAATACGTCTGGTCGGCGGGACAGGCATCCGGCAACATCACCGACCTGCCCAGCGTCGCTGATTTGGCCGACCGTTTGAAAACAGAGTATGCGGATGCAAAAACCGCGCTCGCCAAAAAACTCGGCCTCGGCCCAAAACCGGCATCGCCGAAAGCACCCGCGCCTTGAAATCAGTCCGCTTATTATTCTCGCTACTTATTATTCTAATGGCATGTTCATGCCAGAAAGCCATGACCATGAAACCCGATTTCAACGCAGCGCTGCAAAAGCATTTCGATTCCATCGAACACCGCGATATCGACGCGTTCAAGGCGAGCATTACGGGCGACAAGACACTTTATACCATCGTGCAAAACGGCCATGCCTTCACAACGCCGCAGCAGGTGATCGACATCCACCGCGAATGGTTCAAGGACAACCGCTGGAGCTGGAAAGGCCAGGTCATCCATACCGTCGTTGGCGAAGACATGGCGATGGCAGTCGTGAAATACACTTATCAGGCAAAGCCGGACAGCCCCGCGCTGGAATCATGGCTGACCTATGTCTTCAAGCTGGAAGGTGGCGCATGGAAGATCGTACATGACCAGAACACCGCGCTCGATTTTCCCGCCTTTGCGAAGTCGATGAGCGAGCAGTAATGTATAATCCTCCACTCGGGCCTAAACGGCTTATGACAGAATTTGAAAAGGATTTAGTGCGCGGATGCCTGCGTCAGGCCGGAAAATCTGAGCAAGATTTTTCAATTGATACTCTAGAAGTACAGGAAATGACAGACAGCGGAACAGGGGCGCTCTATTTTGTTGCTGATGGCAAAACTTGGTCAGGACGCGGTTTTGGCGACGATATAATCAATTATGATATGTATGATACAGTAGATGAAACTGGCGTGAAAATCAGTGTTAATCTGATTTTGGACAAAGAAGGAAGGTTATTCGAACTAGATATTTTTAGATTTGACAATAAGCTCAAACGTTAAAAAATAAAGGGGCGAACATGTCGCCCCTTCCTTTTATCGGTCTGTGGTGGATGTGCGGTTAATCGCCGCCGCCCCCGCCGCCGCCATCTCCACCGCCACCAGAGTCCCCGCCGCCGCTATCGCACCAGCTGCCGCCGCTGTCGTGATGGCCGCTGTCGCCGTGGGTGTGTGAATGTCCGTGATGAACCGATCCGGTATCGATGAAATACGGATAGCTGTCGGTGCTGCTGGAACTTGTTCTGCGCGACCCGTAACCGTAGCCGGGGGAACTCTCCTTGCGTTTTTTCTTTGCGGGGATGCGCGCGCCAGATGATTTCCGTGACGCGCGATTAAAAAAGCCGCCATTCGTTTCATTCGAATTGGCGGCTTCTGGGGGAGCATCTTTTCGTCCGGTGATACGCGCGAACGCGCGCGAGAGCCAATTGCTCATGCAGTATCCTTTCTGTGCTGGGTGGGATTTTTAAAGATGTAAGTGCGTTTTTTCATGCTTACAACTCCATCAGACGTTGATTCGCGCCATGCGTCAAAGCATCCGGATAAATCCTAGTGATTTTATATGATTAGCCTTCTCGTTATGCTCCGCCGGAACATTACCGCAATGCGCATTTCGCCCCTCGCCTTTGTGTTTCGGCTGCGGTAAAAATAGGTAACGGGGGCATTTAACATGATTATTCCGCATATCACCGCCTTTTATGCCGGCTTTTTGGGCCTGATGCTGGTTGCGCTGTCGTGGCGCATCATGGCCATGCGCGCGCGTCTGGAGGTCGTGGTTGGCGACGGGGGAGAGAAAAACCTGAGCATCGCCGTGCGGATGCAGGGCAACTTCATCGAATACGTCCCGATGGCGCTGCTGCTGATCGCCTTCAACGAAATTATCGCCAGGCCGTCATGGGTCATCCATGCCCTGTGCCTGCTGCTGGTGGCGGCACGGCTGGCGCATGTCCACGGCATGAGCCAGAAAAATGCCATGGGACGGGGACGCCGCCTCGGCGCGATGATGACTTTCGCCGTCATCGTCGCGGCATCCATCCTTTGCATCGCATCGATGATCATGGGGCGCGTGTAATGTCGAAATTTGCCGTCACAAAACCAGCCGCCGCGCCTGAAAACCTGTCGCCGGCCGACATGGCCGAGAAAATGGTGCAGGCGATCCTGAAAAACGATGTCGCCGCCATCAACGCGCTGATCGTGAAGGGCGCGGATGTGAATGCCAGCGATTCAAAAGGCAACAGCATGCTGTTGATCGCCGCAACAGATCCGCGCGAGCACCGCGCGCTGGAGGCGCTGATCGCAGCACAAGCCGACCCGAACAAGCCGTCCGCCAACGGCCGCATGCCGCTGCATTCCGTGCTGCGCATGAAGGACGACAAGCTGATGCCCGCCGCCGCCGAAACACTGTTCAAGGCCAAGGCCGACCCCAACATCGTCGAACGCCGCCCGAACAACCCGCCACAAACCGCGTTTCAGGTCGCCTATGAACAGAACCGCCACGACCGTGTGCTGGAAATGCTGCTGAAGAACGGCGCTGACCCATCGCTTGGCGAAGACATGGCGACGAAAACCGTCGCGCCGCTGCATGCGCTGGCATGGACGGGGCGTTACGGGGTGCTGGAGATTGCGTACCAGAACGGCATCGACCTTGATAAGCCGGCGGGCGACGGCATGACCTGCCTGATGCTGGCCGCGCGCGAGGGCGCGCTGAAGACGGTCGAAGTCCTGCTGGAATGCAACACAGACCCCACGCTGCTCGACCGCCGCGGACAGGATGCGATCGCCTATGCGCATAAATGCCCGCCCGAGACGGACAAGCGCGCCTTGCTGAAAATGCTGGTGCGCGCAGCCCGCGAATTCAGCCTGCGCAAGGAAATCGCCAAACTGCGCCACGATCTGGAAGCCTTGCGCAAACAGGTCGAAAAATCGGCCTGATTGAATTTTTATGGCAAAACACGCAAATCCTTGACCCGACCGACCCCGCTTCGTTACTTTCCGGATATGACCAAGGACGACAAGCCCACTTCGCAACCGCTGCCCAGCCCGCGCATGGAAAAACAACGTGCCGAGGCGCTGCGCAATAACTTGCTGAAGCGCAAACAACAAACGCGCGCGCGCGATAATGAGGAGAAAAAATAATGCCCATCATGCCCGACAGCTGGATCCGCGAACAATCGCTCCAAAACGGGATGATCACGCCCTTCGAAGAACGGCTGAAGCGCGAGGGCGTGATTTCCTACGGCCTGTCGTCATACGGCTATGACTGCCGCCTGTCGGACGAATTCATGATCTTCACAAACGTCGATAACGCGATCGTCGACCCGAAGGCCTTCAACCCCCAAAGCTTCGTCACGCGCAAGACGGATGTCTGCATCATTCCGCCCAATTCATTTGTCCTGTGCCGCACGGTGGAAACATTCAAGGTGCCGCGCGATGTTCTGGTGATCTGCCTTGGCAAAAGCACCTATGCGCGCTGCGGGCTGATCGTCAACGTCACGCCGCTGGAACCCGAATGGGAAGGGCAAGTGACGCTCGAAATTTCCAACACAACCCCCCTGCCCGCCAAAGTCTATGCGAATGAAGGCATCGCGCAGTTCCTGTTCCTGAAAGGCGACAGCACCTGCGAAACCTCCTACGCCGACCGCGCGGGTAAATATATGGGACAAAAAGGCGTGACACTGCCGAAGATGTAAGGAGTTCCGCGATGCTGAAGAAAAAATTCAACGCCGCCAGCGCGCCGATTTTTGAATATCATATCGTCATGAACGAACCCGTGCTGTCGGACGACAAAAACGAACAGCGCAACGCCTGCCGCGAACGGTCTGAACATTTCTCACTGCTGCTCAACGGCTGGGCCGTGGGTGCAGGCGCGAAGCGCGACGGGCGTTTCGATGCGGCTGTGCCTTATGGTGCCGCGCCGAAAAGCGACGCTTATGATGCTGCCGACCGCCCCTTCCTGAAAGTGTTTTGCAGTTCCGCCACCATGCGCGAGTTGCAGCGAGATTTCGGCCACCGCCTGCATTCCATCAGCCGCGCTGCAAAATGGCACAAAGCCGGCCCCGAGGTTTCCAAATATCAGTGGAAACACCCGCGACTGCCGAAAAAGCAATAAGATATTGATTTTACAAGACAATAAACCTTACATATCCATAACTTCGGCTGTGCTATAATCGCGCATGGCCGCAAAAGAACCTGCACCGCTGGTTGTCGTCTATCACGCCGATTGTATCGACGGCGCGGCTTGTGCGTGGGCGGTGGCGAAGTCGGAAGGCATCGACAAGAAAAAAGACGCCAACGTCACCTACATCCCCTACGCGCATCATGACGTTGAAAAGGCGCAGGAGAAAATCCGCGCGGCGCTGACCGAAAATGCGAATGTCTATTTCGTCGATGTCGCGCCGGCGCCGAAATTCCTCGACGAGTTGATGACAACCGGCAACGACGGCAAGGCCAAAGCAGCCACGATCCGCGTCATGGACCATCACGAAAGCGCGGCGAAGGATTTGAAGGGCTATACGCCACCGGTGACGACGGGCGACCAGCCGAAGCTGGAAATCCAGATCGAGGAGCGTCGCATGTCCGCCGCGCTGATGGTATGGCAGAAAATGATGCCGAATGAGCCCATTCCCGCCGTGCTGGGCATGATCGACAAGATGGATGGCGATGCGCGCGGGTTATTGACCCCGCATGATTTCGCCGCCGCCGCGATTATCGACACGCGCGACATTTCGACCCCCTGGAAGGCGTTCTCCGCCCTGCGCGGCTTGGCCTCCATCACTTTCAACGACATGGCAAAGCGCGGCCGCCCGATGGTGCGCGACCAGGATCGCCGGATAAAACGTGTGCTGGAAAATTCCTACATCGTGCCGCTGCCGCTGGTCGAGGGGCAGCCGCCGCAAAAAGTGCTGATGGTAAACGCCGATGTGAAGCAATTCGGCCGCCATATTTCCGCCCGCCTGATCGAGGCGGCCAAAGAACAGGGCGCGGATGTTTCTTTCGCATGGTTCCTGCAGAAAAACGGCACGGTGACCGCCAGCATTCGCACTGACGGAAACCCCGACGCGTCTGAAATCGCCACATACTTGCGCAAAACGATGTGCGTGACGGGCGGCGGTCATGACAGCGCGGGCGCGATCCATTTCCCATCATTATTTGATTTCGCACGCCACATTCAGGCCGCGCAAGCCGTGGCCAGCGGCATGACCGCGGCAAACGATCCCGCCAATCCGGCGAAGAAATATAAGCCGCCGCCGTCCATTCACTAATCAATTATTTCCCTGCCAGGATTTATCAGCCGCGCAATGCGGCGGGCCGCTTGTGCAAGGTTGCGGCGCGCGGCTCCGGCGGGGTGCCTCCGAGGGATTTTAGTTTCTCATACGCCTCGACAATCGCTTCCTGACGCTGCATGTCGTCGAAATTCTGGATGGTGACGGGCGCGGGACGTTCGAGATCGCGGAAGATCACCTGCTGTGTCCAGAAATTAAATGTCATCGTCAGCCCCTCGCCTTCGCGCACTTCGAGACTGTGGTCGTTGACGCGAGTGAATCGGTAATCATCGCCGGACTCAGTGCCCTTTTGTTCAGGCACCACTAGTTCGCCGCGATATTTGCCGAGAAAGCTTTTAGCCTTTGTCTTGCCGCCCGCAACTGCATGGTCGTAGGCGCTCATGCCGTGGATGTCGGCAGCGGCGGGTTTCGCGCCCGCCTTGATCAGGATTTCGATCGATTCTGTATTGTCGCTGGTTGCGGCCTTCATCAGCGGCGTGCGGCTGTTATTATCCGGCGCATTCACATCTGCGCCCGCCTTGATGAGAAGTTCGAGGACGCGACCGAAACCTTTTTCCGCCGCCAAATGCAGCGCCGGGGCGAGATCCAGCTTCACACCCTGTTCCTGCGCCGCATTCAGCAGGGTCATGACCATGCGGATATTGCCGTTTCCGGCGGCGTTCGACAGCGCGGTGCGGCCTTCGCTGGTGGGGATATCCAGCGACGCGCCAGACTTGACCAGCATTTCCAGTATTTCCTGATGCCCTGCAGCGGCGGCGTAAGACAGCGGTGTCATGCCGCTGGCGGTGGCGACATCCGGCGATGCCTTGCCTGCCAGCAGTGCGGCAACGGCATCCTGCCGCCCCGAAATAACCGCATGCAGAAGCGCGGTGACGCCATCGCCATCGCGCTGGTCTACTAAAATATCCTGTTGCTTCAGCAGCACGCCGATATAGGCCGCGTTGCCTTTCTTGGCGGCCATGATCAGCGGCGGCGGGCTGTTATAGCTGGGCGCGTTCACGTTAAGGCCCGTTTCAAACAGGCGGGATAGCAGCGCCACAGGGGCATCGTGTTCGATCGCCTGTGCGGCAATCGTCTGCTTATGGTTGTTTGTGTGGATCTTGTGGCCGCCCTTGTCGACCAGCATCGTCGCCACATCCCAGGATTTGCGGCGGATGGCGTTGAACAGCGGCGGATTGCCAAGGTGGTCACGCAGATGTATATCCCCGCCCGCCTCGATCAGCACCGTCATCAGCGGTACGCCGCCCCGTGTGCTGTCTGCGGCGGCATGCATCACGGACTGGTTTTTTTCGCGGTCGAACATGTTGGGCAGCGCGCCTGCCTGCAGCAGCATGGTAGCGGCAAGCAGCATTTGTTCCTGGGTGTACATCCCAACAGCTTTGAACAGCGGCGCGCCGGGCCGGTAACGCTCGTTATTCACGTTTGCGCCCGACTTGATCGCCTTTTCCAGCGCGGCGACGGAAAATTCATCGATCGCTTGATAAAGCGCGTAGTCTTTTTCTTTCTGCGACCAGCCGAGCATGTGTAAACCCGTTTTTTAAAGGGGGCTAAATTTGCCATATCATGGTATTTCCCATATGAAATGTCAAGCCCAATCCCCCGCTATCGGCCGTGAATTGACATTCACTAACCAACTGATGAATATACAAAATATGAAATTCACCAACCGCCGCCACCTGATCGTCGTCTATCACGCCAGCTGCATCGACGGCCTCGCCTCGGCATGGGCCTTCGACCAGAAATGGGGGCCCGATCTGGGCGTGCATATTTCCTACATCCCGCTCGGCCATCACGACACGCCGGAGGCAGAGGCGATGATCCGCAAGGAGCTAACGAAAAACGCCGAGCTGTTTTTCGTGGATGTCGCGCCATCGCGCATTTTGCTGGATGAATTGATGTCAGGCGACTTGCTGAAGGACATCACGATCATCGACCACCACAAATCCGCCGCCGAAGCGCTCGACAATTACGAAGCGCCGAAGCATGCGAACGCCCCTGCCCTGCAATTCCATTTCGACAGCCACGCCCCCGCCGCATCAGGTATGGTCTGGGATAGATTGATGGGCGGCGCGAAGAAGCCTGTATTTTTAAAAATGATCGAGAAGATGGATCTGGCGCGCGATATCACTGCAGAGGAAGACTTGGCCGCCGCTGCCCTGATTGATTCAAAAGGCCTGCGCAGCGTGGGTGATGCGTTTCAGGCTTTCGGCGAGCTGATCGAACTGGAACTCGATGACATGATCGCGGCGGGCAAAAGCATCCTTGCCGACCAGCATAACCGCATCGCCAAGCTGAATGACAACGTGATGTATACACGCCTTGTGATACCGGACGAGGACACACGAGAAACCACGATCTGGATCCCCGCCATCAATGCCGATGTGCAGAATTTTGGCCGCCATATTTCCGATTACCTGCGCGAACAGGGCGACCGCACCGGCATGGGCATGGCTTTTGCCTGGTATGTGCAGGGCAACGGCACGGTCACCATGAGCATCCGCTCCGACGGCGACCCCGATGCCGCGCAGATCGCCGAAATCCTCTGCCTCAATCCTGGCGTGAAGGGCGGCGGTCACAAGACGAGCGCCGCCGTGCATTTCGCTTCGCTGAAGCAATTCACCGAGCTGATGCCGCTTTATACCGAAGGGCAAATGGGCGTATTGAAGCTGAAAGAGCAGCTGTCAGCGGTGGGCTAGCCGTCTATTGACATAATTATATTTTCGATGCTATCTTCCGCCCACTTCTTGAAGCGGAGCATTTCCATGAAAGACGATTTCAACCTCGAAATTATCTACGGCAAGCTGGGACAGGCGATTGCGAACCGCAATTATCATGACGGCATTAAAAAACCGCTGAAGGAACTGCTGAAATTTGCTGGAAATGCGGATGCCGAAGATGTGGTGGCCGATACAGTTGCCTTCGCCGCCGATAAACTGGGCGCGCAGCACGGGCTTTACCTGATCCATGAATTGCTGGGCGAGAAGCCCTCGCCAGCCCTCACCGTTTTCATGCTCGACAAATGGGATGCGCTGCTGGCGGCCGAAGTCACACGCGAACCGAGCTCGGCATTGAGTTACCTCACCTCAGGCGCGCGCAATATGGAGGACGATCATCCGCTGTCGCCGCTCGCCCTGTCGCGCTGGTCACGCCTTGTCGATGCTTTGTCGCCGATGGATGATTTCGAGAACAAGGTGACGTTCAATATCGACAACGTCAAGAACAGCGCGTTCCGCGCCGCCGCGCTGGGCAAGCTGTCGGAACTGAAGGACACGCAGCCCGCGATGGTGCTGGAGCGGATGATGGCGATCGTGAACGGCCAGTATTTCAGCTTCAAGGACAAAGACCGCGCCAGCGCGGAAATCGTCGTCACCACGCTTGCCGATATCCTCGAGGCGCATCAGGGCGAGTATGACGCCAAGAAAAAATCCGATATTGCCTGGAAAGTATTCAGCAACGGCGAAGGCATGAATGCCGAAGCCGAACAGATTGCCGCACGCATCTATCTGGAGGCTGCGGCCGAACTGTCCGATAAAAATGCCGGTTTCGACATGTATCACGGCCTGATACAGCGCCGCCACAACAAGAATATCGCGG
This sequence comes from Alphaproteobacteria bacterium, assembly GCA_016794125.1. Taxonomy (GTDB): domain Bacteria; phylum Pseudomonadota; class Alphaproteobacteria; order Micavibrionales; family UBA2020; genus JAPWJZ01. The sequence continues at coordinate 236,539 of JAEUKT010000001.1, forward strand.
GCGAAAGCCGCGACGCGGCGTTTGAAGTACTGGCGATGGTCGATGGGGGCCGGATGCCCGGCAACAAAACGCGCGCCGATATCGCGCGGCTGGTGTTCGACGAAATTTTCTCCCCCGCCATCAAGGACGAGACGAAGGATGCCGACCTTGCCGCCCGCGCCTCCGACACCTTGCTCAACCTTGTACGCACGGAATTGGCGGGCAATGATGCACGCCATTCATACCTGCATTTCAACGCGGCAATCGCCCTGCTGAAATATTACCCGCCGGATGATCCCCGCGTGACGGAAACCGTGTCGATCTGGCAAACCGCGCTGACCAAAAACTTCAAGGACAGCGAGCCGGATTATTATACACGCCAGATGGGCTGGATGGCTGATGTGGCGGCAGCGCGCGGCGACAGCGCACTAGCCGAATTCGCCAAGACCGAATGGGTGAATGGCGTTACCGCGATGTCGAACGCCAAGATGCAGGCGGCCGAAGCCTATAAAATCGTTCACGGCATCGTCATCAACGCCGCGCATTACGGCAGCGCTTCCATCCTGGTGAAGGAAGCGGAAAAGCTGCTGCCCGACATGGAACAACGCGCCGGCGTCGTCCACATGCCCCCGACGCTTAGCCGCGCCGACTACAAAAAATTCCTGCAGGAAAAGCGCGCGCCGAAGCCTTAATTGCGCACTGAATATTTATGTAAACTTAATTCCACAATAATGCCTTAAGTTTTGTTGAATATCTGCACATGAATATGAGAAAACTGCGGATAGAAATTCACGGCAGGTAAATAGGACGATCATGGACAAAATTCGCATCACGGGCGGCCAGCAGCTTAATGGCGATATCGAAATCAGCGGCGCGAAAAACGCGGCGCTGCCCTTGATGGTCGCCGCCATCCTGACCGACCAGCCCCTCGTCCTCAACCGCGTGCCGGAATTGCAGGACGTTCTGTCGCTCAACGAATTACTGGAGGAACTGGGCGTATCGGCGAAATATGACGGCGTTGCGAAAAAACTGACGCTGCACGGCGCGAAAATCACCTCGACCGAAGCGCCGTATGAATTCGTGCGCAAGATGCGCGCGAGCATACTCGTCCTCGGCCCGCTGGTGGCGCGCATGGGCGTGGCGAAGGTGTCGCTGCCCGGCGGCTGCGCCATCGGCACGCGCCCCGTTGACCTGCACATCGAAGGGTTGAAACGCCTTGGCGCGGAAATCGAACTGAACGAAGGCTATATCCTTGCCAAAGCGCCGAACGGTTTGGTTGGCGCGCCCATTCACTTCACGAAAGTTTCCGTGGGCGCGACGGAGAACCTGATGATGGCAGCGGCGCTGGCGAAGGGCACGACCGTGCTGACCAATGCCGCGCGCGAACCCGAAATCGTCGACCTTGGCGAATGCCTGATCAAGATGGGCGCGGAGATCGAAGGCCTCGGCACCGACCGCATCACCATTCACGGCAAACAATTCCTGCGCGGCACGGAACACAGCGTCATCGCCGACCGTATCGAGGCAGGCACATTTGCCGTCGCAGCTGCGATGACCGGCGGCAAAGTTACGCTGAAACACTGCGAAATGCAGCATCTGGAATACCTGACGCAGCCTTTCCACAAGGCGGGCGTCGATATTCTTTCCTCCGGCACGGATGTGACGGTGGAGCGCAAACGCGACCGGCTGCGCGGTTTTGACATCATGACCGAACCCTATCCCGGCTTCCCGACTGACCTGCAGGCACAGATGATGTCGATGCTCACGATTGCCGAGGGTGCGGGCATGATCACCGAAACGATCTTCGAAAACCGCTTCATGCACGTGCCGGAACTGGCGCGCATGGGCGCGGATATTACCGTGCATGGATCTTCCGCGCTTGTGCGCGGCGTGGCGAAACTGAAAGGCGCGCCGGTGATGGCGACCGACCTTCGCGCCTCCGTCTCCCTCATCCTTGCGGGGCTTGTGGCCGAGGGGCAGACTTCGGTCAGCCGCATCTATCACCTGGATCGCGGTTACGAAGACCTTGTGGGCAAGCTGACCAAGGTCGGCGCCAAGCTGGAGCGCATGCACGACAAGGAAGAAGCGGCGTGAGCCGTATTGTCGAACTAAAGCTCGATAACGAAACCATCGGCACCCGCTCCGCCGAAATAGAGGTCGAGCGCCACCGCGCGATTTCCGATTTGCTGGAACAGAACTCCTTCGCCGTGAAGGATTGCGAAGGGCCGTACAAGCTGCACCTGTCGCTGCAGGGCGAACGGCTGGTGATGGATGTGAATTGCACCGCCAGCGGCAGGCGCGAGGAAATCCCCCTGCCCCTGAATTACCTGAAACCGCTGATACGCGATTACACCATGATCTGCGATAGTTTCTATAAAGCCGCCAAGGAAGGCGAGATGCACAGACTCGAGGCAATCGACATGGGCCGGCGCGGAATCCACAACGAAGGGGCCGAAACTCTGGCCGAAACCCTTGAAAACAAAGTAATTGTGGACAAATTGACGGCAAGGCGTTTATTTACCCTTTTATATGTGCTACATATTCGCAGCACCACAAATATCACCTGAGGAATAATGTCAGAAAAAGAAGACCTGATGAGCTTTGAAGGCATCGTTTCGGAACTGCTTCCGAACGCGATGTTCCGTGTAAAGCTCGACAATGGCCATATGATCCTGGGCCACAGCTCCGGCAAAATGCGCAAAAACAAAATCCGCATCCTGGAAGGCGACCGCGTCACTGTCGAAATGACGCCTTACGACCTGACCAAAGGCCGCATCACTTTCCGCCACAAATAATGCTGATCCTCGCCTCCGCTTCGCCGCGCCGGCTCGAGCTGCTGAAGCAGCTTGGCATAGCGCCGGATCGCGTGGCACCCGCCGATATTGATGAAACGCCGCTGAAGGCCGAACTGCCCGCGCGCTACGCCGTGCGCATCGCAGCGGCAAAGGCGAAAAAAATCGCGGCTGAAAATCCGGGCGCGATCATCCTTGCCGCCGATACCGTCGTGGGCGTGGGCCGCCGCATCCTGCCGAAAACAGAAACCGAAGCCGAAGCGCGCAAATGCCTTGAACTGATGTCCGGTCGCCGCCACAGCGTGCTGACCGCGGTTTCTATCGTGAATACATCCGGCCGGCAGAAGACGAAACTCGTTGTTTCTGCTGTGAAATTCAAGCGCCTGTCCGGAGCCGAAATCGCGCACTATATCAATACCGGTGAATGGAAAGGCAAGGCGGGCGGCTATGCGATACAGGGCCATGCCGCCGCGCTGATCCCCTTCATCAGCGGGTCTTACACCAACATCGTGGGGCTGCCGCTGTTTGAAACGCAGGCGATGCTGAAGGATGCCGGATATGAGCGGGCTTGAGCTTTTCGTCGATGACATCGAAGGCCGCATGCATGCCGTCGTCGTCAAAAAAACGGCCATCAACGACCTGTATGTGGATTCCCTGAACAAAGCCTGCGGCTGGGGCGCGATCTTCCTTGGCCGCGTCATCAAGCTCGACAAGAAACTCGATTGCGCCATCGTCGATCTGGGCAACGGACAGACGGGATTTCTGCCGGCAAAACACATTTATCTGCCGGGCGGCGACCCTTCCGAAAGCCGCAGCGGACTGACCGAGCTTGTTAAAAACGGCCAGATGCTGATCGTGCAGGTGAAGGCCGAGGCAAAGGAAGCGTCGCACAGCGAAAACCTCAAGATGCCGCGCCTGACGACGCAGATTTATATCATGGGCCACCATCTGGTCTATTGCCCGATGTCGAACCCCGTCACAATGTCGCGCAGCATCGAGCGCGGCGACGTGTTGAGCATGACGGCAGGTTTCGCTGCAAAGGGCGGCTGGATCCTGCACGACCATGCCGAAAGCGAAGACATCGGCATTTTATCCGAAGAAGCGCAGAAGCTGCTGACCGAATGGCAGGTGCTGATGGGCATGCAGGCGGAAGGCGGCAAGGAACCCGCGCTGCTGAAGGGCGGCCCTAACGCCTTCGCACGCGCCATGCTCGATTTCGGCGCGAATGGTTTTAATCATATCCATGCGGGCGGCCGTGCCGCTTTCGACCAGATCGCGAAATGGTGCGAAAAATACGACCCGCCCCTTGCGACATCGAAACGCCTCCGCCTGTTCAAGCCGGAAAAGCCGATGCAGAAGCTGTTCGACATTCACGACATTTACGGTGAACTGAACGAGCTACAGGATAGCCGCGTCGAACTGCCGGGCGGCGGGTCGATCATCATCGACTCGACGCATGCCTGCACGATCATCGACGTCAACCAGGGCGGCGCGGACAGCGTGATCGCGGCCAACACGGAAGCGGTCGTCGAATCCGCGCGCCAATGCCGCCTAAGGAACATCAGCGGCGCGATCCTGATCGATTTCATCGGCATGGCGGAGCGCCCCGCCCGCATCAAAATTTCCGAAGCGGCAGAGGCTGCCTTCAGCCACGATCCCGCCCGCGCGCAAGTGCACGGATTCACGCGGCTTGGCATACTGGAAATCACGCGCAAACGCCGCGCGGCCGGTTATGCCGAAAAAATTAAAAGCTAGCCGGGACTGATTATTCCAGGACTTCTGCCGCGCTGGCAGGCGCCTTGTCCGCCCGCTTGCCGACCTTCAGGAACGGCAGGAATACCATCACGCTCAACACCACGAACATCAGCGCATAGAAATCGTTGATATAGGATATCGCCGCCGCCTGACGCGTGACCTCGGCATTCAGGTACGCCATCGCGGCCTGCGAATAGGCGTTGACGGGGATATCGGGCATGATGCCCAGCATGACTTTGGGCAGGTTAAAAATACTGATGCGCTCGCCCAGTTCCATGTGGTTCACTTGCGTATTGCGCGCCAGCAGCGCGATCATGACGGCGATGCCGACGCTCGACCCGATATTGCGCACAAGGCTGAACACGCCCGCCGCGTCGTTGCGGTAATGGCCGGGCAGCGTCGCATAGGCGACAGCCGTCAGCGGCACGAAGACGAAGCCCATGCCGAAGCCCTGCAGCAGCCCCGTCTCGACCAGCATCGCCTGCGAAATTTCAAGGTTGAACTGGCTCATCTGCCACAGGCTGACCGCCATACAGGACAGCCCGAAGGCCAGCATGTAGCGCACATCTATTTTGTTCATCAGTTTCCCCGCCAGCATCATGGATACCATCGTGCCGATGCCGCGCGGCGCAAGGATGATGCCCGTCGTGACGACGGGGTAACCCATCAGGCCCTCTAGGAACGGGGGCAGCAGCGCCATGGTCGCCAGCAGGATAATCCCCATGACAAACATGAAGACGAGGCTGAACGAATAGTTACGGTCCTTGAACATGGCGGGTTCGATAAACGGTTTTTCGGCCGTCAGGATATGAACCATAAACATATAGAAAGCCGTGAGCGCAATGACGCTTTCGATCACGATTTCGGAGGAGGAAAACCAGTCCTTGCTTTCGCCGCGGTCGAGCGCCAGCTGCATGCTACACAGGAACAGGCTCAACAGCGCGAAGCCGAAGAAGTCAAATTTGCGCAGCTTGTCGATCACTGTCTCCTTCATGAAGGCATAAATGCCGAAAGCGGCCAGCACACCGATGGGCAGGTTGATGAAGAAGACCCAACGCCAGTGGAAATTTTCCGTGATCCAGCCGCCGAGGGTGGGCCCAAGGATGGGGCCCAGCATCACGCCCACGCCCCAGATCGCCATCGCCTGCGCATGGCGTTCCTTGGGGTTAATGTCGAGCAGCACGGCCTGCGACAGCGGCACGAGGCTTGCGCCGAAGATACCCTGAAACAGCCGGAAAACGACCATTTCCGGCAGGTTCGTCGCAATACCGCACAGGACGGAAGTAACAGTGAAGCCGATGACGGCAATCAGGAACAGCTTGCGCCGCCCGATTTTCGCGGCCAGCACGCCGGATGGCGCAGTCATGACGGCGGCGGCGATGATGTATGACGTCAGCACCCATGAAATCTGGTCCTGCGTCGCCGACAATTCGCCCTGCATATGTGGCAACGCGACGTTGGCAATAGTCGTGTCGAGCGCCTGCATGATGGTGGCTAGCATGACGGAAAGCGTGATGAATCCCTTATGCGGGATGTCCACCCATTCTCCGTCCGGTTTCGCCGCCGCATGTGCGCTCATGGATACTTACTCCGCTGCCGCCAGCGACGGTTTTTTCAGGTGCGGATAACTGCCCGTATCAATCGTCACTTCCGCGCTCATACCGGTTTGCAGCGGCGGTTCGTCTTCCTGATGGTCGGGCTCGACGCGCACGGTGATGCGCTGCACGACTTTCACCCAGTTGCCGGTCGCGTTCTGCGCGGGCAGGACGGAAAATTCAGCACCGGTTGCGGGTGCGATGCTGCTGACCACGCCCGTCCATTCGCGTCCGGGATATGTGTCGATTGTCACGGTCGCCTTTTGGCCTGCGCGGATATTCGTCAGCTCGGTTTCCTTAAAATTCGCCTCTATCCACAGCGCTTTGCTCTCGACGAGACTGACGGCGGGAACGCCGGCTGGCAGGTAATCGCCAACGCGCGGCAGGTCGCCGGTGATTCCGTCGGCGGGCGCGCGCACGATGGTGCGGTCAAGGTTCAACTGCGCGGTTTCCAGCATCGCCTTCGCGGATTTAAACATCGGATGGTCTTCGGGATTCACATCCACATTTCCGTCCAGACGCGCGACGGTTGCCGCATATTCCTGCTGCAACTGCGCGATTTTTGCGGCGGCGACGGCGCGGTCATGACTTGCCTCGTCCACGCTTTCTTCCGATACCGCGCCCTTCATATGCGGGCCGGTGCGGCGGTTGTAAAGCGTATCGGCCAGCGATTTGTCGGCCTGCGAGCTTTTCAGCTCTTCCTGTTTTTGGCGCGCGGTCGCCTTCAGCTCCTCGATTTCCGTGCGCACAACGGCAAGGTTCGATTGCGCCTTTTCAAGTTCGATGCGGAAGGATGCAGGGTCGATGGTGAACAGCACATCGCCCTTGGCCACTGCCTGATGGTCTTTCGCTGTCACGGAGACAACCGCGCCGGTTACTTGCGGCGCAACGGCGATTTTGTTCGCCTTCACGTACGAATTGTCCGTGGACATGTAACGTCCCGAAAAGGCATAGGTCACACCCGATACTGCGGCGACAACGATCAACCCGATCGTCATCAAAAAGCGCCGTAATGTTTTTTTCTTTTCCGCGGTCATTGTTTTTCTCCTGCGACTTTAGATTTGGTTTCTTCCTGCGCGATCATGTTGGCGCGCATTTTCAAAAGCGTTTTCAAAAATTGTTCCTGCTCGTCCGCGCTGATGCCCGCGAGCGCGCCTGCACGCGTATCCGCGCCGTGCTTTTTCAGCGTCTTTAATGTGGGTTCGGCCTGTTCGGTCAGGAAAAGCTGCGTTGCGCGGCGGTCGCCCGGATCGTTGCGGCGCTCCACCCAGCCCGCCGCCTGCATACGGTCGATCAGGCGCGTGGCGCTGATGGCCTGCGTTTCCAGCGCGTCGGCCAGATGGCATTGGCGCATGCCGGGGTTGCGCGACAGGTTTAGCAGCGCGCGCCACTGCGCCTGCGTCAGGTCAAGCTCCTGCACGCGGCGGTTGAAATCGGTGCGCATCAACCGCGCAACATCCTGCAGCAGGAAGCCAAGATTTTCGACGGTAGGGTCAGAACACGACATTGTTGATTCTCACAATAATAAGCATGCTTATAATTATATTAGCTTAATATATGCATGATTTCAACAATTATGGTGCATCGCCGCATTGCATGCAGCGTAACTTACTGTATTTATTTGATATTAATAGCCGACGGTGAAGCGCGCGCGGATGTGGCGGGGTTCCTCCACCTCGTCCAGCATCGCAATCGCGTAATCTTCCTGACTGATATGGCTGTTGCCTGCGGCATCCACCAGCAGGTCATCCTTGCCGGTGCGGAATGTGCCGGTGCGCTCCCCCGGCGCGATCATCGCGGAGGGAGAAAGGAACGTCCATTCCAGTGTCGGTTCTGTTTTGAGGTGGTTGAGGAAGTCACGCCCCTTGAGCGCAATGTCTTTCCACGCTGCAGGAAAATCGGGCTGATCGACAAGCTGCCCATGACCGCCCGGCGCATTCAGGCTCCCTGCCCCGCCCACGACGAGCAGGCGTTTCACGCCTGCCTTTTTCAGCGCCGCGCAGAGCACAGACGGTTCGACATTGAGGAACGGCAGCGAACTGATAACGGCCTCGTGCCCATGCACGATAGATGCAAGCGCGGCGCTATCCGCGGCATCTCCCTTTTGGGGGGAGAGCCGCGGATGGCCGGGAAGTTTCGACGTATCGCGGGCAATGGCCGTCACGTCATGGCCGCGCTCCAGCGCCTCCGCCATGATTTTCGACCCGATATTGCCGGTAGCGCCAATGACCGCGATTTTCATCTTATTTCAAGCCCGCTTCTGCTTCGATGGCGATGGTCACTTCGTCCGACACGTTCGGCACGTATTTGTCGATGCCGAATTCGGAGCGCTTGATGACCGTCTTGCCGGAGAAGCCGACCGACTTGATTTTCGTCATCGGGTTTTCGCCCTGCTTGTTCAGTTTCACATCCAGCACGACCGGCTTGGTCACGCCATGCAGCGTCAGGTCGCCGGTGACTTTCGCTGTGTTGTCCGCGCCGGTTTCAACCTTCGTGCTTTTGAAGGTCGCTTCGGGGAATTTCGCGGTGTCGAGGAAATCCGCCGATTTCAGGTGCTCGTCGAATTTCGGTATGCCGGTCACAAGGCCGTTCACGTCGATCGTGACATTGACGCTGCTGTTCGCGGGCGCGGCTTCGTCAATCGTAATCGAGCCGTCTTTCAGGCCGAAACGGCCCGAGGGGTTCGAGAAACCGAAATGGTTTGCATTCCAGTTGATGTTGGTGTGGTTGGGGTCGAAGTTATAGGTTTCGGCGGCCTGCGCGACAACCGGCATCGCGAACATGACGACCGCGGCGGTCGCAAGAAGAATACGCTTCATAAGGAAAAACTCCGTGTAAGTTTATGTCAACCGCGAGGCATTCGCGGGCGACTGTCAGTTTATAGGGTGAATGTTAATTTTGGGTAGGGGTCGGATAAAAATTATCCCGCCATCTTCGCCGCAGCCGCCTTGGAGTTTTCATAGGCGATGCGGATACCCTGCGGCACGATATCGGGCAGGATGGCATCGAAAACTTTCTGGTCCTTGAACAGCTGTGAAAAACCGCCGGTGCCGATCACGACAGCGTCTTCGCCGGCAAACAATTCCTTTTTATAGCCCGCGATGATTTCGCGCAGCGCGCCAAGATGACCGAAATACAATCCGCGCTGGATGCATTCGCGCGTGGACTGGCCAAGGTAAGTGTTCGGCTCCTCGATATCCACCTCCATCAGTTTCGCGGTGTTTGATTTCAGCGCCTCCATCGACAGGCGCATGCCGGGCATGATCACGCCGCCGAGGAAATCGGCTTTCTTGGTGACAGCAATGAGCGTGGTGGCGGTGCCGAGATCGGCGATGATGCAGTTCTTGTTCGGGAATGCATCAACCGCGCCAATCGCACCCGCAATAAGATCCGCGCCCACTTCGGTGGGGTTTTTGTATTTGATGTTGATGCCGGTCTTCACGCCCGCCTGCAGCACGAAATATTCGGCCTTGGGGAAATAGGTGACGAAGGCATGGCGGATGGTGAAATTGCAGCTGGGCACAACTGAGCAGAGCGCGGCGACCTTGATTTTTTCGTAATTGATGCCGTTCGTCTCAAGCATATTGCGCAGGAAAATACCGAACTGGTCGGAAGTGCCGAGCTGATGCGTGGCATACCTAAAACGTAATGCCAGTTTCTTGTCATCGAACAAAGCGCCGACGATATGGGTGTTGCCGACGTCGAGACACAGTAACATGGCGGATACTCCGTTTAAGCTGCCCTGTCCTTTTTAACCTCAGATAGCGGCACGTTGTCAATAAGGCGCACATCGCCGAGCCAGGCGGCGGCCAGGCGGCGGCCCCATTTTGTGGCAACGTATTCAGGGCGAAAGCCCGCTTCGGCCAGCTTTTTCATGATGTCGTCATCCGACAGGCTGCTTTTCAGAAGTCGGGAGATTTCTACTGCCTGTTTGCGCTGCTCGGGGCTCAGGCGGCCGTTGCGGGAGGACAGCGCAAGACCGTCTTCCTGCCGGATGGTCGGGCAAGGGATGATTTCGGTCGGCACGAAAAACGCCTCGACCATTTTTTTCACGAGCGTCAATTGCTGGAAATCTTTCTCGCCAAAATACGCGCGGTCGGCCTGTGCGATATTGAGCAGTTTCAGCACGACCGTCAGCATGCCTTCGAAATGGCCGGGGCGGAATTCGCCCTCCAGCTCTTTCGAAATCGTTTTTTCGATCACCTGTACATCGTATTTATCGGGATACATCGCCGGTTCGTCGGGATAGAGGACGAAATCGACACCCGCCTCCTCCAGAAGCTTCACATCGGCATCAAAGGTGCGCGCATATTTCTCGTAGTCCGACCGCTGGTTGAACTGCGTCGGGTTCACGAAAAGACTGACGATCACATGGTCGTTTTCCGCCTTCGCGCGACGCGCGAGCGCGATATGGCCTTCATGCAGGTTGCCCATCGTCGGTACGAAGCCGAGAGTGCCTTTGAGTTCCTTACGCTGTTTTTGCCAGCTTCTTGGATCCGAAACTATGCTCGGCATCGGGGAATGCTCCTGTGGTGACGGCGTTGTGGTAATCATCCAGCGCGGCGGTGACGAGGTCTGCGCCGTTCATAAACTTCTTGACGAATTTCGGCTTGAAATCTGTGTTGAGACCGAGGAGATCCTGGAACACCAGCACCTGACCATCCGTGTTCGGGCCCGCGCCGATGCCGATGGTCGCGATTTTCAATTCCTTGGTGATCTGCGTCGCGAGTTCTGTCGGCACGCATTCCAGCACAAGGGAGAAGCAGCCAGCTTGTTGCAGGGCGAATGCCTCTTCCATCAGGCGCTTGGCGCTTTCATCGGTCTTGCCCTGCACATGGTATCCACCAAGCAGGTGGACGAATTGCGGGGTGAGGCCGATATGGCCCATGACCGGCACGCCGGAATCCGCAAGATGCTGGATAAAACCGGTATTGCCCGATGCGCCCTCCAGCTTCACGGCATGTGCGCCCGCCTGCATGATCGCCTGCACGGCATTGACGTTTTCGGTGAGCGATTTGCGGTAGGCGAGGAACGGCAGGTCGCCCACGATAAATTTATCTTTCGCGCCGCGTGCGACGGCGGCGGTATGCGACGCCATCATGTCGACGGTCGCATGAACGGTGGACGGAAAGCCGTGCATGGTCATGGCAAGGCTGTCGCCCACCAGTATACAGTCGATTTCCGATTTGTTGACCAGCTGTGCCGAGGTGTAGTCGTAGCACGTCACCATCGTCAGCTTTTCGCCGGCGGCTTTCTTTTTGTTGAAGTCGAAAATGTTCATCATGATGCCTTCTCCCGTAACTTGGTTTGTGAAGATGCGTATGCTTTGACGAAGGACTCGTAAACGGCCTTGAAAGGGTCGCCCGAGAGAGCCTTCAGGTTTTTCTCGATCGTCTCGATGTCGCCGCGGGCAAGCGGGCCCGTCAGCGCGGTTTTGTAGTCCGTCAGTAAATTTTCGGTCTGCTGCTTCAGGTACATATCGGCGATATTCGGCGGAAATCCGAATTCGCCCTGCAGCGTGTCGAACAGTTTCTGCCACAGGATGCAGGAAAAATTACCCGCCATCACGCAGGCCGCATGGTATTTCGCCTTTTGCTGCGCGCTAAGGCGCACATTCTGGTTATGCAGGCCGGGCAGCAGCGCGCGGAACGGCGGTGCTTTTTCATCCACGACAAACGGAATGGCGAGATATTTGTCGAGCGTGTAAAGCTGCTGGCCAAACGTCATCAACGGATGCGCGCCCCATGCCTTCTTGGTCACAAGGCTGCCGGAAAAATGCACCTTGGTCGCCATCGGCAGCGAGGTTTTGAGCGTATGGAGCCCCTGCCCCAATTCCTTGGTGCGTGCGGCCACGGCAACTTCGTCGCCAGCCTTCACGGCGGCACGCAGCGTATCAACGATCTTCAGCAATGCAGCGACCTGGCGGCGGCCGGCGGCGTTCAGCTGCGGATGCGCTTCGTCAAAGGATTTGATCGCGGCCTCGATGCCCTTCACGCTGTCGGCGTTGCGCGATTTTTTGACGGCATCGAAAGCTGTGTTGAGAATGACGATATGGTCGCAAGGCGCGATATCGGCCAGATGCTCGTCGATAAACGGCTCGATCGCGCTGTCCTTGATCGCCAGCAGGATATGCGTGGCGCCGGTCGCAAGCTCATGCAGGCGCGCCAAAGGCTGGGAGCGATCCCATTTCGAATAGTCTTTGATTTTAAGCAGGGAAAAATAATGGCATAAATGCCGCGCAAGGCGGCCATTGCCAATGATCAGGTATTTGTTTGGTACTTGTCTCATGATCAAGCCCGGTATCCCGATGTTTAAAAAGTCCGTCTCACGTGCCGGTCAAGCAGTGATCCGGCCTGATTTCATTATATGATATCGTGCTGCAAAGCGTCAAAGCAAGTCTTATGCCCCTGAAATTTCCCCGTATTATGAAAGGGTTAAAAAACTCTGGACATAAGCCCGCGCCCTGCGATATAACCCTTTTTGCTGTAATAACGGCGCGCCCGGATAGCTCAGTTGGTAGAGCAGTAGATTGAAAATCTACGTGTCGCTGGTTCAAATCCGGCTCCGGGCACCACTTTCTACCGATGGACGCGTAGCTCAGCGGAAGAGCACACCCTTCACACGGGTGGGGTCATAGGTTCAATCCCTATCGCGTCCACCATCCCTCTCCCCTTACAGGCCTTTTCTATAACCCATTGAAATCGTAATTCTAAATTCACGACTCTTGTCGTAAGCTTTGCTCTGTACACTTCTTTGGGCAGAACTTTTTCATGAGCAAGTCCTCTTTCGATGCCGACAAGACAAGCAGCACCTACCAGATGCTAACCATGCTGCTGATCGCTTTCGCGCTGGGCGCGGCGGCGCTGCATTTTGTCATCGACGGCAAGCAGAAATACCTGCTGCAAACCACATCGATGGCGGAACAGCAATTCGGACTTGCGCAGACCGTAGCTATGCTGGTCGCGCAGCACCAGCTGGACAACGAAGAATCCACGCTCGACAACCTGAAGGAAAAAGCCGCGCTGCTGTTGCAGCAGAACGATACGATCGCGTCGTATTTCCTGCCCGTGATGGGTCAGGCTTCGCTGAAGGATACATCCGCGCTGCAGACGCTGGGATTAAGCTCGATGCGCGGGATCGCGGGCGCGGCATTCAGCTATACGTCCGCCCCGAATGATGAAAACGCCAAGCAGCGCGTAGCGGAAATTTCGACCATGGCGACAAAGGAACTGCGCGAAAACTGGGGCAAGGACGTTGCGACATATACCGCCGCCCTGCAAAAACAGATCGCCATGATGACCTATGGCCTTTACGGGTTGTCCGGCATCGCGGCGCTGCTGGCGCTTTATTTATCGGCCGGCATGTTCAAGCCTGCCGCGCAGTACATCAAATCCCTGCTGGAACATATCGACCATGTGGCGGCGACCGATACGCTGACGGGGCTTTATAACCGCGTCATGTTGTTCAAGGTGACGGCGATGCTGATCAGCGGGGCAAAACGCCATAAGCAGGAACTGGCCGTGCTGGCAATCGATATCGACGAATTGCAGAAAATCAACGACGCGCATGGCCGCGCGGCGGGCGACGGCGCAATCAAGGCCGTGGCCGCGACGCTGGGGCAGGTCCTTCGCAATTCCGACGTCATGGGCCGCGTGGCGGGACAGGAATTCGCGATCTTCCTGCCGGCGACCGATGAATACCGCGCATCGCTGGTGGCCGAAAAGCTGCGTGCCGCTGTGGAAGAAACGCATTTCGCAGTCAAAGAACACATGATCATGCTGCGCGTCAGCGTCGGCGTGGCGGAAATCCAGCCGCATCACAAAAACTCCGACGACATGCTGCGCGCCGCGGAAACGGCACTGCGCCACGCCAAGGAAAACGGACGCAACAAAGTGATCTGCCTCAGCAAGATCCAATCTATCGCCCCCGCCACAACGATGGCGGTATAAAAGCCCCCCCTGATCCCGAGTCGTGGAACAGCGGAATGTCCCCGATTGTTAGCGGTACGCGGTTACCGCTTGAAATTTGAAAAGAAATCTCGCATTTTCAAGGCTCAATCGGCACAAGCTGATATGCCTAAAAACTGCCTAAAATTGATTAGATTATGGATAGCGGGCATGCCTAAAATGTAATGGTGTGAGATAAATGGGTTGGCAAATGTTTAGACAGATTATGATGGCAATTACGCTCTGCGCGGCTCTGGTCGCTGCACCGGCCTATGCCACCCAGTCTGTCTATGTCACCCCTGATCTCGCCGCTCTGCAGGCTTTAGCGACGCAGGGCGATGCTCTTTCCCAAAACCATCTTGCCGTGATGTATGCCGAAGGCCGTGGCGTTGAACAAAATTACCGGCACGCCTCCAACTGGTTCCGCCGCGCCGCCGAACAGGGCGATGCCTTTGGCCAGTACAGCCTTGCCACCATGTATTCCCAAGGCCTCGGCCTTCCGCAAGACCACGCGCAGGCCGCAAAATGGTACGGCAAGGCCGCGCTGCAAGGCGACTCCAAGGCGCAATTCCTGCTGGGCAAAGCCTATTATACCGGCACCGGTGTCGCCAAAAGCCAGGTCAAAGCGCTTGACTGGTTCCTGGCCGCTTCCAAAGGCGGCGAACGTGAAGCCGACAAATACCTGCAGCTGATCCAGTATAAAAACCAGATTGCGATGAAACAGATGCAGGACGGCAATTCGGTGAAAGCCGCCCTCTCGCCCTTCGGCCAGCAAAGCGCGACAGAAACCGCTACCCACAGCCTTGGCATCGTTTATCTGCAAGGTCTTGGCGCGGCGGTGAGCCTTGAAGCGATCCTGCTCTGGGTCGTGCTGCCTATCCTTTGCATGCTCGGCCTCTTCGCGATATAATTTCCCCATCATCGTTTGGGAGATTTTGATGACGCGATTCCTTGCCCTTGCCTTTGTCTGCCTTGTATCCACCACCGCCTGCGCCGACCGCGCGGTATCCCCGGAACCCATGCGCGCTTGCACCAAGGACGCGAAGATGTGCGCCGACGGATCGAGCGTGGGCCGCACAGGTCCCGATTGCGAATTCCCCTCCTGCCCCGAAGAAAAAGGCCCGACGACCCCGCCGCCTGAAGGCCGCCAGATGTGCACGATGGACGCTAAAATCTGCCCCGACGGCACCGGCGTCGGCCGCACCGGCCCCAACTGCACCTTTGCCCCCTGCCCCGGCGAAAAGCCAAACCCCAACCCCGATGCCCCGCCTGCCACGGAAGAACCGGAGGAAGAGGAAATTCCGGAGTCTTATGAGTAAAGCAGGCTGATTTGCCAAGCCTTGATATTTGGCTATATGATTGAGGTATGGTGACTGCATCCAAACAGCTTTCCGGCCGGCGCGTGCTCCTGATTATTTCGGGCGGTATTGCGGCATATAAGGGGCTGGAGCTGATACGACGGCTGCGCGATACGGGGCTGGATGTGCGCTGCATCCTGACATCTGGCGGCGCGCAGTTTATTACACCTCTATCCGTCGCCGCGTTGTCGGAAAATAAAGTCCATACCGATATCTTCTCCCTCACCGATGAGTCCGAAATGGGGCATATCCGCTTGGCGCGGGAATGTGACCTTGTGCTGGTCGCGCCCGCTTCGGCGAATATCATTGCGCGTGCGGCGCGCGGCTTGGCGGATGATCTGGCATCGACCGTTTTGCTGGCGACCGACAAGCCTGTCATGTTCGCGCCCGCGATGAACCCTGTGATGCTGGCGAATGCCGCCGTGCAGGAGAACCTAGCGATTTTGCGCCAGCGCGGATATGGCATTATCGAGCCGGGCGTGGGCGGCACCGCCTGCGGCGAAATCGGATCCGGCCGTTTGGCCGAAGTGCCCGATATCGTCACCATCGTCAGCGATTTTTTTTTGAAGGGCGCACCGCTCCGCGGGTTTAAGGCGCTTGTCACATCGGGCCCGACATTCGAACCGCTGGATCCCGTGCGTTTCCTCGGCAACCGTTCATCCGGCAAGCAGGGACATGCGATTGCGGAAGCGCTCGCCTTCGCGGGTGCAGAAGTGACATTGATCAGCGGCCCCGTGAGCGAGCCCCCGCCCCGATTTGTGCAGACGTTGCAGGTGCAGACCGCACGCGAGATGCTGGAAGCCTGCCTAAAATCCCTGCCCGTGGATATCGCCGTCTGCGCGGCCGCTGTTGCCGATTTCCGTCCCGAAGATGTATCCGACCGCAAAATCAAAAAATCGGGCAATGATCCTGTATCGCTGAAACTGGTGCAGAATCCCGATATTCTCGCGACCCTGTCGCATAGCAACCAGCGTCCGAAACTTGTCATCGGCTTCGCGGCAGAGACGAATGACGGGATGGAAAATGCCCAGGCGAAGCTGACGAAAAAAGGATGCGACTGGCTGGTGCTGAACGATGTCGGCGGCGGCAAGGTGTTCGGGCAGGACAGCAATATCGTGACGCTGCTGCGCAACTCCGGCAACGGTATTGCATCCGAAACATGGGCCGAGAAATCGAAGAAAGATGTCGCCCGCGACTTGGTCGCGCAGGCCGCCGCTTTCATGCTTAAACCAGCCTAACGCATACTTCCTAAAAACAGTTCCTTAAATATCGAACGGAATTAGCGAACACGTGCGCGCGTTTGTACCGCGCATTGCTTTTCCTGTGGAGGAACATCATGACAGATGCAGCACCGAATGCGCTGAACACCGCCTATATACAGCCGATCCCTATGATCCAGCAGGACGATCCCTACACGATCGGCACTTTTGCCAAGGGTTTATTCGCATTCGTGCTTGTCATGGCGGTTGCGGGCGAGCTTTCATATGATGGCGATCTTTCCGCAACACACCCAGGCCCACAGGCGGTCATGAAAAGCTGCGTCAGCGCATTCCGCGCCCATCCGCTGGCGATGTCGTTGGAAACCGATATTTCAAAATCGGCGATTCCGCTGGAGGGGCTAAGCGCTTCCGGCGTGGCCGCTATGCTTGAGAAAAACCACTTCCACATCGTGGACGACACCCGCCGTTATGCCGACAAGATGGTCTATAATGACCGCGTGCTGAAGGCCACGCGCAGCGCAAGCCGTTTCTGGCCCGAAATACTGCGCAAAGACAGCTGCGAAATCACGCTGTTCATGAAGGACGGCCATATCTCCGGCGCAGCCGCCGCTGCCATTCGCACACCCCATATCCCCATGCCTAAAATTAATTCGGGCGGCATTCCGGCCTTCGCGGGATTGAAAAACGCGGTTAGCGCAGCTGTCATCAAATGACACAAAACCGTTACAAACAGGCTTCCCTGATACGGCCGGTTTACGCAATTAAATGACCGTTTATCACATAAACAAAATAGACTCAGATACTTACGCGGTTCCAAAGATAAACTTTGGAGCCGCTTTTTCATGGCCGTTCGTTGGTTTGGTCAGATGAGACAGACACCTAGGCCCGGCAATACGGGCAGAAAGACCGGAGGTCATCATGCAAACCGAATTTGAAGCCATCCAGATTGAAGACGTCGAAACACCGATCGAGAACGCTATTCAGTACCGTGAATTCGGCCAGATCGCTAAACGCGTCGGCGGGGCGGTCATCGGCTTTGCCATGCTGTTCGCGATTCCTTCTATCGAGAACCACAACGCAATCGCAGACAACGTATCTATCTCCAGCCTCAGCTGTTCGCCCGCATCATCGATCCTGCGCAAGTCAGGCTGCGAAATGCCCCGACTGGATGCATCGACCAATAGACTAATCGCGGAATTGATAAAGACCCAGTAAGGCTTATTCAGCGCCGCCGAATTTATGGCTGACGGTAAACACGGCGGTGGCGGCGCAGCCATCCGGGCATTGTGCTTTACTGAGGTTGCTATCGATATATTCCAGCTTGAAGTCAATGTCCTGCCACGCATAAGTCGCACCCAGCGACCAGTCGCTGTACGAGCCAACGCCATAACGCGCCTTGTCATCGACATATTGGTGACCAAACGATCCCGTCACGCCAAACCCTGTTTCCTTGATCGGCGCATCGGCCTGGAATTTGCCGTACACGCCCGTGCCGCTGTCGCCCGAATTGTCGGGCGTGTAAATGACGGTTGCCTTGGTATTCACGATGTCAAAGCTGCGGCCGACGGCGGCGCTGAATTCGACAAGGTCGTAATCAAGCGCATCGGACGCGCCGGGATAGAAAATCCCGTTTACCATGAAATCCCATTCAAAGCCCGCCCATTCCGTGGCGTAGCCCACATAGGTATCCAGTTCGTATGTCGCCTCATAGCTGTCGTTGAAATCGACATTCGATGCCCAGACACCGGCATAAATCCCGCTGTCATGTGTCCAGTCGATGCTGCCCTGTATAGCGGGCTTTTCATCGGTCTGCGACATGCCGCGATCACGGTAATCGGTGGTGGCCGTCAGGGTAATGGAAAAATTGCCATAGGGACTGGCGGCGGCTTGCTCCGGCTTTGGCTCGCTGCCCGCAGTTTCTTCCGCAAAAGCGGCATTCGACATGAAGCACAACACCGCTGTAACGGCAACCAAACCCCTGAACGACATTCCAAGCCCCCTTATGATGAAATCCAGCCTTTTTCGTGATCGATGAATATCCTGAACCATAGTTCGGTCACGAGCAAGGCAAAAACCTGTTTCTGCGACATGCCGCCACCACCCTTCGCATTCGCAACCATTTGCCGGATCGCCTGCGGTTCAAACAATCCGCGGCGGCGGATACTTTGTTCAGACAGGCACACTTCGACCATGTCGCGCAGCGGCCCGCGCGCTAGGCATTGATCCAGAATCCCCGTGCCCGGCTGCATGACCGGCACCTTCAGAGGCGCGCCCACAAAATTCGGCATCACGCGCGCAACATAGTTTCTCAAAAGCACCTTGCGGCTGCTATCTGTACGGCGCAGGCGGTCCGGCACGCCCAGCATGAACGCGAATAGCTTGTGATCCATAAAAGGCAGGCGGACACCCAGCGAGTTGAACCCCGCAAGCTTGTCAACGACCGTCAGCGTACCATCTTGCAGTAAATGGTCGCCCTGCATGCCCATCAGCGCCGCAAGCGGCGTCGGCCACGACTGCTGCGGCCTTTCGCGGTCGGTGAACGCGCCAACGACCGGTGTCATCGCGCCGCCGTAAATTTCCTGCCGGTCGCGCGCGTTTATGAGCGATGCAACCCCCATATATTGCTGCTGAAGTGTGCCGCTATGCATGGCCTCTGCAAAATCGGCGAGCCGCTGCTTGTTGCGAGGGCCGATTTTTCCGCTGAAATGCAGCTTGCGCGCGATCGTGGCAAGCGGCATGTAATCTTTCGTGTGCGTGAAAAGCTTCCAGAAAAATTTCGGCATGCCATAGGCGGCCAGCAGCGTATCGTGCTGCGGATAGTTCATGAACAGGTTGTTTGCGCCGATACCCGACATCGCGACCTTGACCTTTGATGACGCAAGGCGCGCCATAAGGTGCATCGTCAAGATATTTGGATCGGCAACTGGCTGGTCAAGCGCCCAGACAAGCTCGGGCAGCCTGTCCATGAATTCTGGTTCGAACTCGATGGCATGATGTACTGCACCGATACGCCCTGCAATTTCTGCAGGCCCCGGTACCCCGTCGATATCGCGCCCAAGCGACCCGGAAAAAACACTGATCGGCTTGCTGGTGTTTTTGGCCATCGCCCATAGCACGGCTGCGGATTCCAGACTGCCGGTCGCGAAGGCACCCAGCGACACATCGGGTATCTGGCGCAGCGCGACCGCTTCTTCGAACAGCGTCTCGAACTGCCTCTGGAAATCCTCGTCGGTTTTATGCGCCGGGTCGGGCTTAGCATTGCTATCCCATTGCCAGTACGGTTCGATCGCCACGTGCAGACCCGGATTCCAGATCATGCGGTGGCCGGGCGGCAGCATATGGATCCCCTTGAACAGCCCCGCCTCTCCCGGCGTATATCCCAGCGTCAGGAACGCATCGACGCCCACCAGGTCGGGCGTCGCGCGGACGGACGGATGTTCCAGCAGCGACTTGATTTCGGAAGCAAAGACGAATGATCCGGATTGCGTAGTAGTGTAATAAAGCGGCTGAACGCCCATCGGGTCGCGTGCCAGAAACACCAGACCCTTTTGCATGTCATGTACCGCAAAAGCAAAATGCCCGCGCATATGACTAACGCAGGTGAAACCATAGGTACGGTACAGGTTCAGCACGACTTCTGTATCGGTCTGTGTGCGAAAGGCGATACCCTTTTTAATCAGCTTCTCGCGTTCTTCCTTGTAGTTGTATAACTCCCCGGAAAAAGCGATGGCGAATTGCCGGTCTTCGGAATAAAGCGGCTGCCAGTTTTCGTCGGGGTCGATGGTGGCGAGGCGGCTCATGCCCATATACACAGGCGGCTCGATATGAAACCCTTCCCCATCCGGCCCGCGGTGTTTCAGTTTCCGCACCATAGACTGCAGCACGGCAAGTTCCTGCGGATGGCCCAGATATCCCGCGATCCCGCTCATGCGTAACCTTCCTTATGCTGCGTCAGGCCAGGGGCAGTCGTCGTCAGCGGCGTAACCTTGACAAGCATTACCTGGTTGCGCTGCTTCTTTACAATTTCAAAGCGGCATTCAAAGAAATGAAATACCTGACCAACAGCCGGAATACGCTGCGATTCAAAAAGCACAAGACCAGCAACGGTCGAATAATCGTCATCCGGCAGCGACCAGCCAAGGTCGCGGTTCAGGTCGCGTATCGTGACCTTGCCGTCGATAATATAACCGCCGTCCGGCTGCGCGCGCACCCCCGACACGGCAACATCGTGTTCATCGTCGATCTGGCCGACGATTTCTTCCAAAATATCTTCCATCGTGATCATGCCGGTGACGACGCCATACTCATCGACCATTATTGCAAAATGTTCGCGGCGGCGGCGGAATGCCTGCAGCTGATCAAATACCGTCGTGGATTCCGGGATAAACCACGGCTCCATCATTGCTGCCTGCATGTTGATTTTCGATACATCTCCGTTGCAATGGCGCAGTTCCTGCAGCAGCAGTTTCGTATGCACGACACCCACGATATTATCGGGGCTGTCGCGCCATGCCGGGATGCGGGTATAAGCGCTGTGCAGCACTTCATCGACGATCTGCGCGACCGGCAGGTCGAGGTTGATCATGTTGACGGAGCGGCGGTGGATCATGATTTTCTCCACCTTCACATCGGCGAGATCCATGATGGAGCGCATCATCGCGCCTTTGCCCTGATCGGACGGCACTTCTTCCTCGGACTCCTTGAACAGCTCGATTGCGCCGCGCAGTTCTTCTTCGTGGGCCGTCTCCGAATGGCCGTGGGTATCGACACCGAATGCCTTGAACATTGTACCGACAACCTTGCCAACGGTGATGGTAACCGGCGAGAACAGGGCGATCACAATGCGCACCGGAACGGCCAGCGCCAGAGCCATGCGGTCGGCATGCATCAGCGCATAGGTTTTCGGCACGACTTCGGCGAAAATAAACACGATCACGGTCACGCCCATGGTGGCGACTACGACGCCGGTATTGTCGCCCAGCACCTGCACCAGCACGGATGTTGCAAGAGCGGAGGCAAAGATGTTCATGAAACTGTTGCCGAGCAGCAGCGCGCTGATCAGCTGTTCTTTCTTCTCCCGCAGATGCAGCACAAGGCTCGCCATTTTATTGCCGTCGGCTTCCAGCGCCACCATGCGCGCACGGGATGCGCCCGTCAGCGCCGTTTCCGCGCCCGCGAAAAAACCTGATGCCAGCAGCATGCAGACAAAACCGACAAGTTCAAACCAATGGTTGGTATCCATGTTCTTTCCGTCCCTTATCCGCCGAAACGGCTGCGTAAAAATTCCGTGACCTTGGCTTCATCGACATCATTCGCCACGAACGACTTGCCGATACCGCGGGCGAGGATGAAGGTCATCTTGCCATCCTTTGCCTTCTTGTCGCCCTTCATGCGCGCCAGCACATCTGCTGCCGTTACCTTGAACGGCGGCGATTGCAGCAGGCCGGTTTTGTCGAGGTGCTTGCCGAGCGCGTCGCAATCGGCGGCTGGGCACAATCCGGCATCGCGCGAAAAATCGAAAGCAAGTTTCAGCCCGATACCGACCGCTTCGCCATGCAGCAGCCTGCCGTCATACCCTCCGATTGCCTCGAAGGCATGTCCGAAGGTGTGGCCAAGATTGAGCAGCGCGCGGATGTCTTTTTGTTCTTTCTCGTCCGCCTTGACGATAGCGACCTTGGCCTTGCAGCTGTATTCGATGGCATAGGTCAGCGCGGCAGGATCTCCCGCGAGCAATTTCTGGCCGTTTTGTTCCAGCCATTGAAAAAATTCAGGGCTGTCGATCAGCGCGTATTTCAGAATTTCGGCATAGCCCGATTTCAATTCTCTCTCTGGCAACGTGCGCAGCGTGCCTGTATCGATCAGTACCGTTTTCGGCTGATAGAATGTACCGACAAGGTTTTTGCCCTGCGGCGAATTGATCGCGGTCTTGCCGCCGACGGAGCTATCAACCTGCGCCAATAATGTCGTCGGCACCTGCACGAAATGAATGCCACGCAGGATGATGGAAGCCGCAAAGCCCGTGATGTCGCCGATCACACCGCCGCCCAGCGCCACCAGCGCCGATTTGCGGTCGAGTTTATAGCCGAGCGACTTTTCAATGATATGCTGCAGCTGCTGGAAATTTTTCGTTTCTTCGCCCGCCGGCAAAATCACGGGCGGATAAGGCGTAAAGCCCGCGGATTCCAAAGCCTGCATGAAATCTAAGAGGTAAGGTTTCGCGACATTTTCGTCCGTTACGACGCAGATTTTTTTTGAGGGTAATACGTTTTTCAGCATATCGCCCGCACGCGACAACAGCCCTTCCCCGATATGGATATCGTAGGAAGCAGAGGAAACCGCGACATTTACAATGTTATGCGCCACGGTCACGTTTCCATTTTTCCAGTTGCTCGATGATGATACGCGCCATGTGTCGGGGCGACTGGTCGTCCGTCACCACGGTGATATCCGCTTCAGCGTAAACCGGATAACGCACATCTATCAACTGCGAGAGCTTTGCAGCGCGATCAACGCCGCGCAGCAGCGGACGGTTATCCGTGCGCGATGTGCGCTCCACCAATGTCTCGAGGCTGGCCTTCAACCAGACAGAGACAGCCCTCGCCTTCACGGCGCTGCGGATATCGGGCTGGATGAAGGCGCCGCCACCGGAGGCGAGGACTTTGGGGCCGCTTTCCAGCAGGCGCAACATCACCTTTTTTTCACCGATACGGAATTCCGGCTCGCCCAGCCGTTCGAAGATTTCGGGAATCGACATGCCGGCGGCTTTTTCAATTTCCTTGTCTGCGTCAATAAAAGGCATTTTCAGGATGCGCGAAAGCTCGATCCCCACGCGGCTCTTACCCGACCCCATCAGGCCAATCAGCACAATGATTTCGTGTGAAAATTCCATATTTTCCCGTAATTACAATGTGTTAGTTTCGCATTACACCGCGTTGAAATCAAGCATTGTGACCTTATATCTTTCTGTGAGATTTATGAAAAAAGGCTGTTGACTTATGCTCAGGCAATATGTAATAAGTAAGCAGCTTTATGGTATATATCCATTTCCGGAGTCGCCCTGCGCCTGCGCAGAAAACAACGGAAAAGGGTAGTCAGGAAGCGAAGCAGGAAGTATGCTAAGGCGCAAACTTCAGGACGGCTGAAGACAAAGGTCCACCCTAACAAGAAAGACTATATATGTTATCCAAGCTTGCTTTGGTCCTTGTTATGGTGGCGCTTATTTCTGCAGCGGGTGGCTTCGTGGTACTGGCGGCTTGGGACGTACCAGTGACGCAGACACCCGTGGAGAAGGCGCTCGACAACAGTCGCTTTCTTGAAAAGAGCTCTTTGTAAGACGCTCCTCTCCACAAAATGCCTGTGACGTTCGTCCCCGTACGCGAATCAAGGGTTTAGGGAAGCCCGAGTCGTGTCCGCAGAAAGGCGATACCAATGCCTTAAGGTACTCAAATATGGGGCTTTTTGGGCATTGTGGACAGGTTATGGAGTTGGCACGAGACGATGTGAAAAAAGATAACGATTTTCATAGGTTTAAAGAAGTATCTGAAGTTGTTCTTTAAATCGGTGGAATACCAGAAAACAATTTTCACATATTCCCTCTTGCCTTTTCGTATTGGATACGGCTTTATGACCTAAAGTTCACTTGTTACGGAGGAGTATGCCTTTGGTTTAGCCACAAAAATGGCAGGTCAGGGGTGTACACAGAAACTTTAAAAAGGAGAAAACTACAATGGCTCGTCCAGGTCGTCCCAGAATGCCCAAAGCTCCCCTTCCGGGAACTGTTGATGCATTCCTCGATATGCTCATCGCTGAACGCGGTGCTGCACTCAACACCCGTCATGCTTACGAGCGTGACCTTGCAGATGTCTGCTCTTTCCTGAAAAAACAGACGAAAGAGATCGACAACGCAAGCACCGCTGATCTCAAATCCTATCTCGGCGAACTCAGCGCGCGCGAAAATGCAAAGAGCAAAGGCGGCGGCAAAACGGCCGTTCGCACGATCGCTCGCCGCATTTCGGCTCTGCGCCAGTTCTACGGCTTCCTCGTCTCGGAAGGCAAACGCTCGGATGATCCGACGTCGACCATCGAGAGCCCGAAGCAAACCCGCACCCTGCCCAAGATCCTGACTGAAGACGAAGTTACGGTCCTCATCACGACGGCTCAGAAGCAAGGCGGCCCGGAAAGCATCCGCCTCGTGGCGCTGCTCGAAATCCTGTACGCCACCGGTCTCCGCGTTTCGGAACTGGTCGGCCTGCCCCTCACCGCGATCGGCCCCGACAACCGTTACCTGACGGTTGAAGGCAAAGGCGGCCGCGAGCGCATGGCTCCCCTGTCGGAACCCGCTCAGCGCGCGATGAAAGGCTACATGGACATCCGCACCAAGTTCCTGATGCCCGACCGTACCGACAGCCAGAGCAAGTGGCTCTTCCCGTCGCGTACTTCGGAATCCGGTCACCTGACCCGCCAGCGCTTCGCGCAGCTCCTGAAAGAGCTGTCCCGCAACGCCGGCATCGACCCGGAACGCGTCAGCCCGCACGTTCTCCGTCACGCTTTCGCAACCCACCTGCTGAAGCACGGCGCAGACCTCCGTTCGGTCCAGAAAATGCTCGGCCACGCCGATATCGCAACGACCCAGATCTACACGCAAGTGGTCGGCGATCAGGCGAAAGCTGCCACCGATAAACATCCGATGGCAAAAGTCGGCTGATACGGCTAACCCTCGCGGGTTATCTGTAAAAAATCGATAAGAATCAGGGGAGCCCCTTAAAAGGCTCCCCTTTTTCATGTCTGCAGGGGAGCAAAATGCGTTCTGGATGGTTAGTGCTGCGAGCAAACGATTGAACAGGAGCACATCATGAACACGATTAACGAACCCATCGAACCACAAATGGAAGTCCGCTCGTCGGATGGCCTGCATGTCGGCACCGTCGACCATCTGGAAGGCACAGATATGATCAAGCTGACCCGCACCGACAAGGCTGCCGGCGGCGAACACCATTACATTCCGCTGGAATGGGTCGATCACGTGGATGCCCATGTCCACCTGTCCAAGACCGTGGACGATGTCCGCGCGCAATGGCAGTAGCCTTTAAAGCCTGACGGCTTTGAAACGGGGAAGCCCCATGAAAAAGGGCTTCCCCGTTTTATTTATGGCAAAATAGCCGCCCCAAACCTTTGCAAAAACCCGCCATATTGAATATAAACATGCCTTGGACAAAAGCGCATGGCGCGCTTATGGAAGGCAAGCATGTACCATCTCGAATTCGAAAAACCTGTCGTCGAACTGGAAGCCAAAATTCTGGAACTCCAGAACATGGACAAGGCAGGCGGCGTGAACCTGACGGATGAAATCACCCGCATCCAGGAAAAGGCCGAACGCATTCTGGTGCAGACCTATTCCAAGCTGACCGCAGACCAAAAGGTGCAGGTTGCGCGCCACCCGAACCGCCCCCATTTCGTCGATTACACCCGCCGCCTGATTCAGGATTTCACGCCGCTCGCCGGCGACCGCCTGTTCGGCGAAGACAACGCGCTGATGGGGGGCCTCGGCCGTTTCCGCGGCCAGTCCTGCGTCGTGATCGGTCAGGAAAAAGGGGCGGACACCACGACCCGCGTGAAGCACAATTTCGGGATGTCGCGCCCCGAAGGTTACCGCAAGGCGCAGCGCCTGATGGAACTGGCGACGCAATTCAGTCTGCCCATCGTCACGCTGGTCGATACCGCCGGCGCATTTCCGGGCATCGAGGCGGAAGAACGCGGCCAGTCCGAAGCCATCGCGAAATCGATTGAATCCTGCCTGCGCGCGACCGTTCCCATCGTCTCCGTCATCATCGGCGAAGGCGGATCGGGCGGCGCAATCGCCATCGCCACCGCCGACCGCGTGATGATGCTGGAACATTCCATCTATTCCGTCATTTCACCCGAAGGCTGCGCCTCGATCCTCTGGCGCTCCGCCGAATTCGCCAAGGACGCCGCCCGCGCGCTCAAACTGACCGCGCAGGACCTGAAGCAGCTGGGCATCATCGACACCATCATCGAAGAACCCATGGGCGGCGCGCACCGCGATGCCGACCGCACGATGGATGTGGTGGGCGATTACATCGAAAACGCGCTGGGCGAGCTGTCGAAAATGGACGGGGCCACCCTCAAAATCCGCCGCCGCCAGAAATATCTGGAGATGGGGCATACCCTCTAATTCTGGATGGTGGTTCCCGTCTTCTGCGCTGTTTTCTTCGTGCTTAAATCACGAATGGCATTCCCCGCCCTGTAAATCACCGGCTGCACATGCACCGCCCAGTTCATGACACCGGCGATCAGGGAATGTTCGCCAGCGGCGGCGGCATAATAGCGTTTATAGGTTGCGCCGCTGGCATAGGGGTTCGGCACGGCCTTGGGCAGCCAGAACAGGAAACCGATAAACAAGCCCCCCGCCGCCATACGCAGAATCGTCGGCGAGACGCTGTATTTCATGAGCTTCACGCGCCCCAGCGCCGCCGGTAGCAAAATCACGCCGCGCATAATCGTCATCATCACGACGCTCAGCGACACGACCAGAGAAATTGTCGGGATATAGAGCGCCTTCACGTAGTCTTTGCCCGTTTCCATCTCGATCTCGTCATCGGGATGCAGTTTGCGGTCTTTGCGCAAATCATCCAGCATCGCGGTCACAAGACGCTGGTTCCCGGGCAGCACGTATTTCTTGAAAAACATTTCCTCGGTCATCAACATCTGTTCAACGGGCGGCAGCGTAGTATCAACGCCCAGCGTCTTCATGAATTCTTCTTCGCTGAGACCCGGCGGCAGTTTCTTGCCGAATTTGGCGTTCCATTTCTTTTCCGCCTGCTCCTTGATCAACGCGCTCATCTTGCGTTCGAAATCAGCCGGTTCGTATTCCCATGTCTCGGGCAGCGTGAAATCGGGCATATCAAATCGCGTACGCACCGCCGCCTGCACCTTTTCGTTCACCAGCTTTTTGGTTTTCGGGTGCTTCAGGAAGTCTTCTTTTTTGTCGATGCTGGGCGGGTAACCGGCGGCCAGCGTGAAATCGCGGATGGCCTTTTTCTGCGCGGCGCGGATCTGCGGCGTGGCATCGATATCGGGGCAGTCCTGTTCGCGCGCGGCGCAGATGGCGTTCACCGTGCTGCCGACGGATAAAGCCTCGCGCATCGCCTGCTTGGCGACCACGGATATCGTTTGCTCGAAATCATAGACCGCGCCGCGGTATTTCTTCCACCCCGCCTCCAGCTCGGCATCGATTTCGGCGCTCGCCTGCTTGGCTTGCTGGTCCAGGGCGGCCGGATCGACCGCGTTCCGGTACATTTCCGACGCTTTTTTATAGGGGTTGTAATATTTGGCATAGAACTGGTTGCTGATATCTTTTTCGTATTTGTCGCGGGTTTTTTCGACCTTCTTCACATAGCTTTTGTACTGGTCCTGCGGCGAAAACCACACGCCCCGGATGGCGGCGGATTCAACGATTGAATCGCGGTTCAGTTCAAGGTCGCGCAGGATCGCTTCGGGCTTCATCATCCAAAGCGCGCTGACGATAATCCGCGTCGCCTTCAGATCGGGCGCGCCCTGGTCGTCCTTGCACAGTTGCAGGTCGCCCAGCGTCAGCACACAATCCTCCAGCCCCGCGCGCAGCATCAGCATATACCGCGCATTCTGTCGTTCTTCCCAGTCGGTTGCATCGACAACATAGCTTTCGATCAGCAGTTTTTGCCCAAGGAACATCGCCGGCCATGCCAGCAGGATCAGGCAGATAATAATCTGCGGCCGCCAGCGCCCCGCGCTTGCCAGCACCATGAACAGGCCCAGCAGCGGCAGCACGCTGATCATCGTTTCGATGGGTTCCAGCCCCAGCGGCGCGGTATAACCGCTGGGCATCAATTCCGGCACGCTGTGGCGGAACACCATGATGAAGGGGATGAGGCAGACGGTGGCAACGCCAAAGAACAACCCCCAATCCTTGCGGCGTTTCAGGCGGAAACCGGATGACTGGAACAGGCCCAGCACCAGCAGCGTGAAGCCATAGGCCGATACCGTGCGCCCGAAATATTGCAGCTTGTCGAGCGCGTCGGGATCGGATTTAACGCTGCCCGCCACCTCCAGCAGCTGCATGTTGAACACAGCCTCCGCCACAATATAGACTATGCTGAGGACAAAGAAAAACAGGCCCAGCGGCGTGAAAAACGCGCGGCGTGGCGCGGCGGTTTTCATTGCTGGCGAGGTTTTCTTTTTGGTCTTCATTCGCCCATTATATCATGGGGATGCAAACCCGCTCTAGCCGCTTTTGCTGTCCTTGAGCGCGATGCGTTTCTGGATAAGGCCGACAGGGCGGTTGGTTTTGGCAGCGGAGCGGAAATACTCCATCACGAAAACGCGCAGCGCGCCGGTAAAGGACGCTGCCGGATGCTTCAATTCCGCCACGGCGGAGCACAGGTCGTGGATGGTGCAGCCCTGCGCCGCAGCCACCTCGTCCAGCGCCTCCCACATTTCGGGCTCCAGCCGGACGCTGGTGCGGCGGCCAGCAATGCGCACGTTCTTGCTGATAAGCTCCCCGCCCAGCAATTGCTGGGCTATGGCCGTGTTTTCCGGTGACTTGGCTTGCAGCGTGTCGTCCTGTTCCATGCCCTTGCCTTCACTACTACAGGGATATGCAGCCAGATTGGACTACGCAACTATTAATTGCAATTACAAAAATGAAAACAACATAAAATAGCATTTCATACGGCGGCAAAGGCAGAATCCGGCCAAAGCGCGCCATGCGGTTGCGCAACCTTTTTAAACACATTCGTGTTAAAATAGATAATCGAGCAATATCAAAGGGAAACACTTAACCGCTTTTCCCGCTACTTGTTTTAGGGGCGGTGGATCGCCATAATTTCACCATGTGGGATTTCAAGATAAAGCCTTTCGTTCGCGGTCGCGACAAACTGACCGACAACATCCCCGCCATCCGCAAGAATTGCGAGATCGGCGGCTGCGAAAATCTGGGCGAGTTCCGCGCGCCGAAATCCCGCTATGACCTGCGCGATTATTACTGGTTCTGCCTTGACCATGTGCGCGAATACAACGCGAACTGGGATTTCTTCAAGGGCATGGGCCGCGCGGAAATCGAACATCATATGCAAAAGACAAGCGTCTGGGACCGCCCCACCTGGCGCATGACGCAGGCCGGCTTCAACGAAGAAAAAGCCCGCCAGAAAATCTACGAGGCCTTCACCAATGGCGAAAGCGTGTTCGGCGATTTCAACGCGCGCGGCGAGAATGACGAACAGCAGGAAGCGCATATCGATATCGCCTCCATCCCCCACCCAACCGTGGAGGCGCTGGCCGTCATGGGCCTTGCCCCGCCCGTCGGCTGGGAAGAGGTCAAGACGCGTTATAAAACCCTTGCCAAAAAATACCATCCGGATACCAATAAGGATGATGCCAAGGCCGAGGAACAGCTCAAGAAAATCAACCTCGCCTATTCGATTTTGAAGATTTCCTACCAACACTACATGAAACTGGACGAATAGATCATGACTGCCGCCTCCTCTGCCGCCAAGCGCGTTCCCGACATCCAGGTCTCCGTCAAGCAGCTGTTCGGCATCGATGTCGACGACATGCAGGTGCCCGCGTTTTCGCAAAAGCAGGACAACGTGCCAGATGTGGACGAGGCGTACCGGTTCGATAAAAACACCACGCTCGCTATCCTCGCCGGTTTCGCGCACAACAAGCGTGTGATGGTGCAGGGCTATCATGGCACCGGGAAATCGACGCATATCGAACAGGTGGCCGCGCGCCTCAACTGGCCATGCATCCGCATCAACCTCGACAGCCATGTCAGCCGCATCGACCTGATCGGCAAGGATGCGATCACCCTGCGCGAAGGCAAGCAGGTCACGGAATTCAAGGAAGGTATTCTGCCCTGGGCGCTGAAAAACCCGGTCGCAATCGTGTTCGACGAATACGACGCAGGCCGCCCCGATGTGATGTTCGTCATCCAGCGCGTGCTGGAGGCGGAGGGCAAGCTGACTCTGCTCGACCAGAACGAAGTCATCCGCCCGCATTCGGCGTTCCGCATTTTCGCGACCACCAACACCGTCGGCCTTGGCGACACGACCGGCCTCTATCACGGCACGCAACAGATCAACCAGGGCCAGATGGACCGCTGGAACATCGTGGCGACGCTGAATTATTTGTCGGCGGAAGCGGAGGTCGAAATTATCCTCGCCCGTGCGCCCGCCTATAAAACCGACGACGGCCGCAAAAAAGTGGCTGCGATGGTGCGCATGGCGAACCTGACGCGCAAGGGATTCATCGCGGGCGACCTCTCGACCGTCATGTCGCCCCGTACCGTTATCCATTGGGCGGAAAACGCGCAGATCCTCGGCGACCTCGATTTCGCCTTTACCCTCACCTTCCTCAACAAATGCGACGAGCTGGAAAAGACCATCGTGTCCGAATATTACCAGCGCTGCTTTGACCGCGCATTGGTGAAGGTGCGCGAGGACTGATGTCCGACACCAACGATCCCGTTGAAAATTTCAAGCACGCCACGCAATCGACCGCGCGGGCGCTGTCGGGGCGCGAGGATCTGGAGGTGTCGTTCGGCGGGCATCTGGCGGAAATTTCCGGCCATTCGATACGCCTGCCTTCCCTGCCGAAAATGATCGAGGATGGCGAAGCGGCATTGGTGCGCGGCATGGCCGATACCTTTGCGCTGAAACTGAATTACCACGATGCTGCAGTCCACCAGAAGCTTGCCCCCGCCGACCCGCGCGCGCGCCTTGCCTATCAGGCACTGGAAGACGCGCGGATCGAGGCGGTCGGCACCGAAATTTATCCCGGCGTATCGTCGAATATCGAGGCAGCGCTGCGCCATGAAGCGCGCCGGCAAAAACTGGAATATGTCAGCAACATGGATGATGCGCCGCTGGCGGAAGCGCTGCGGTATATGGCGCGGGAATCCTTCACCGGCCGCAAGCCGCCCAAGGAAGCGTCGAAAGTCATCAAGGTCTGGCAGAACTGGATCACGAAACATCTGGGCGATGACGGGCTGGAAGGCCTGAAAAAATCGCTGCACAGCCAGGAAGACTTCGCCAAGCTGGTGCATCACCTGATCGATAAAATGGAGATGCCGTCCACCCCTGCCGAGCAGCCGCCGTCGCCGCAGGAAGACGAAAGTCAGGAAGAAAAGAAAAGCGAAGGCGCGGAAAAAGCGGCGGAGCAGGACAGCGCGTCCAAATCCACCCCACCGTCCGAAGTCACCGAAGACGCCGACAGCGGCGAGCAGGCCGAAGCCGATGCTGAAAGCATGGCCGGCGAGGAAATGGACAGCGAGGATTTCGACGACGGCGACAACGAGGAAGCGCGCAAAAACACCCCGCGCGACGGCAAAAACGCATTGTACGGCGAATACAAAGTCTTCACCGCCCAGTTCGACGAAATCGTCGATGCCCGCGACCTGTGCGAGCCGGAGGAGCTGCAGAAACTCCGCAAGATGCTCGACAAGCAAATGACGCATTTGCAGGGCGTGATTACGCGCCTTGCGAACAAGCTTCAGCGTAAATTATTGGCGCAGCAGACGCGGTCGTGGCAATTCGACCTTGAAGAAGGCATCCTCGACAGCGCGCGCCTGTCACGCGCCATTGCCAACCCCTATTGGCCGGTCAGTTACAAGCAGGAAAGCGAAACCGATTTCCGCGACACCGTTGTGTCGCTGCTGATCGACAATTCCGGCTCCATGCGCGGCCGCCCCATCACGATTGCGGCGATGAGCACCGACATTCTGGCGCGCACGCTGGAGCGTTGCGGGGTGAAGGTTGAAATTCTCGGCTTCACGACGCGGGCATGGAAAGGCGGCCTCTCCCGCGAACGCTGGCTGTCGGAAGGCAAGCCGCATTCCCCCGGCCGGTTGAACGACCTGCGTCATATTGTCTACAAACCCGCCGACAGCCCGTGGCGGCATGTGCGCGCGAATCTGGGCCTGATGCTGCGCGAAGGCTTGCTGAAGGAAAACATAGACGGCGAGGCATTGCTCTGGGCTTACCAGCGCCTGATGCATCGCCCCGAACAGCGCAAGATTTTGATGGTCATTTCCGACGGCGCGCCGGTGGATGATTCCACCCTTTCCGCCAATCAGGGCAATTACCTCGAAGAACACCTGCGCCGCGTGATCCATTTCATCGAGGACAAGACGCAGATCCAGCTGCTGGCGATCGGCATCGGGCATGATGTCACCCGCTATTACAAACGCGCCGTGACGTTGGTCGATGCCGAAGAACTGGGCGGCGCGATCACCGAAAAACTGGCCGAACTGTTCGAAGAAACACCCGCCAAGGGCAAGAAACGGGCGCATTAAGCCCCTACCCTTTTCATGCAAAATCCGATAATTTACAGTCATCGCGTCACAGCGCATGACAAGGGTCAAAATTATGTCCGAACAGAAAATCCACAAACCGAAAACTATCAGCGGCTTTCCCGAATGGCTGCCGGAATATCGCGCGGTGGAGCTCGAATGGATGGACAAGATCCGCAAAGTTTTCGAGAGCTATGGTTTCTGCAACATCGAAACTCCGTCGGCCGAGGAAATCGACGCGCTGCTGGCCAAAGGCGGCGATACTGAGAAAGAGATTTACACCCTCACCCGCCTGCATGCGGAGGAAAACGACAAGGAAGCACGCCTTGCACTGCATTTCGACCTGACAGTCCCCATGGCGAGGTATGTGGCGCAGCATTTCGGCAGCCTGACATTCCCGTTCAAGCGTTACCAGATGCAGAAATCATGGCGCGGGGAGCGCCCGCAAAAAGGCCGCTACCGCGAATTTTACCAATGCGATATCGATGTGGTGAACATCGACGACCTGCCGCTGCATTTCGACGCGGAGCTGCCCGCAGTGCTGTTCGAGGCGTATCAGGCACTCGACATTCCGCCCGTCGAACTGCGCATCAGCAACCGCAAGATCATCATGGGATTCCTGAATGGCCTTGGCATCAACGAGCCCGGCGTGATTACGCGCACACTCGACAAGCTGGATAAAATCGGCGCGGAGGGCGTGCTGAAAATGCTCGCAGCCGCAGGCGTGCCCGACTCTGTCGCACAAAAGGCGCTGGCCTTTGTGAACATCAAGACACCTGATTCAACCTTTGCCGAACAGGTGAAGTCGCTGGGTGTCACGTCTGACCTTTTGACCGAAGGCTTGAACGAACTCACCTTTGTCACCGACAACCTGAAACACCTGCCCAAGGGCGGCGTGATTGCCGATCTGGGCATTATCCGCGGGCTTGATTACTACACGGGCACAGTCGTGGAGGCACGCTTCCGCGAAGGCAACCCGATGGCGATCGGCGGCGGCGGGCGGTATGACGACCTTGCCAGTTCCTTCATCAACCAGAAACTGCCGGGCATCGGCGTTTCCATCGGCCTCACCCGCCTGTTCGGCCTGCTGATGGATCAGGGCGCGATCAAGCCGGGCCAGAAAGCACCGACGCAGGTGTTGGTCGTGCTGCCAGATGAAACGCGCCGCGCGGAAGTTTCCGCCACCACACACACCCTGCGCGCCAAGGGGCTGAACGTGGAGATGTATCACCGCGATGCCAAAATCAAAACCCAGCTGGCCTATGCCGAGAAAAAGGGCATTCCTTATGTCTGGTTCCCCCCCTTCAAGGACGGGCAGCCGCACGAAGTAAAGAATATGTTAAACGGAGAACAGACGCAGGAGGATCCTGCAAGCTGGAAACCTTAAAGCAGACACTCCTCTTTTACTTTCGCTATGCTAGAATAACAGATATCGCTGTGGGGGAATTTCACCATGAACCGTTTTGCCAAGCTGTCCTTTTACGCTGCATTTTTCGCCGCATGCCTTTACGGTTTGATGGCAGGCCGTAGCGAGGCTTTCATCGACAAAGGCACATATACCTACATCCACAACGAAGCGGAATACAGCGTTGACCTGCCCGACGCGCCAGTTGGCGTCACGATCTGGGCCGACCAGAAAGACCCGATACCCTATGTTGAAAACCCGCCCAAATTCGGCGCAATCGGTGAAATCGCCCGCGTGCGCCGCGTCGATATCGACACCGGCGACACCTATGAAACCGAAATCACCTTCTTGAAGGCGGAGCGCGACTTCCTGCTGTCGATGACCGAAGAGCGCATGAAGGATGAACTGGAAAAAATCTACAAAGACATCAGCCTGGACAACAAGCAGGAGACGTTTTCGGCGGGTTCCGACACGCTGAAATGGGCGACGCTCACCGGTTTCACGGTAGATGAAAGCAACAACCTGATGTTCAATTCATCGCATTACATCATGGGCCTGCAAAGCATCATGATCATTAAAACGCGCTATAACGTCGAAAACAAGAAATTCCAGTCCTACTACGACAACATGGCGAAATCGATCAAGTACGAAGGCCTGAAGTAAACGCCTTCACCGTTTCTACCATCGAAAAGAAACCGTTACGGCGGTTCGGGCTGAGGTGCTGATCGAGCCCCAGCTGCGCAAAGGTCGCATCCACATCCAGCGCCTGAATTTCTGCTTTTGTACGCCCGCCAAAAATAGCGACCAGCACGGCGATCAGCCCCTTGACGATCTGCGCGTCGCTGTCGGCCAGCAGGGTCAGCCGCCCCTGGCCATCCCAGCCCATCACCAGCCAGACCTGGCTCATGCAGCCGCGGACCTTGGAATGCTCGGTTTTCAGGGAATCGTCCATCGGCGGCAGTTCGTTGCCAAGGCCGATCAGGTATTTGTACCTGTCCTCCCAGTCGTCCAGCGCGTCAAAGTTATCCACAAGGTCTTCTATAGACATATTCCAGCTAAGCCTTTATTAATGCTATCCGGTGCTAAAATAGGGTGAAAACGGGGCAAATGCCATAGTAAAGCGTTTATCCACACTCCCGTTAAATCATTGATCAAACACGGTTGGCAAACACCGAACAGGTGTTCTATCTTAGAGAAATATAAGGGTCGCCAAACGGCCCGTTCAGGTAAAGAAGGGAATATAGGATGAGCAGCAAAACCGGGTCTTCCACCACGGATTCCAAGAACACGCTGTACTGCTCCTTCTGCGGCAAAAGCCAGCATGAAGTACGCAAGCTGATCGCGGGCCCCAACGTATTCATCTGCAATGAATGCGTCGAGCTCTGCATGGACATCATCCAGGAAGAGGACAAGACCCAGCTGGTGAAATCCGGCAAGGGAATCCCCACGCCGAAAGAGATCAAGGCTGTGCTGGATGACTACGTCATCGGCCAGGACCGCGCGAAACGCGTGCTGTCCGTCGCCGTGCACAACCATTACAAGCGCATCGATGAAGGCCTGATGAAAGGCTCCGATGTCGAACTCTCGAAATCGAACATCCTGCTGATCGGCCCCACCGGTTCGGGCAAGACCCTGCTTGCGCAGACGCTCGCCCGCATCCTTGACGTGCCCTTCACCATGACCGACGCGACGACGCTGACCGAAGCCGGTTACGTGGGCGA
Organism: Alphaproteobacteria bacterium; assembly: GCA_016794125.1. Taxonomy (GTDB): domain Bacteria; phylum Pseudomonadota; class Alphaproteobacteria; order Micavibrionales; family UBA2020; genus JAPWJZ01. Next base: position 272,655 of record JAEUKT010000001.1, read on the forward strand.
AGACGTCGAAAACATCGTGCTGAAACTGCTGCAGGCTTGCGACTACAACATCGAACGCGCCCAGCGCGGCATCGTCTATATCGACGAAGTTGATAAAATCTCGCGCAAATCGGATAACCCCTCTATAACACGCGACGTCTCCGGCGAGGGCGTTCAGCAGGCGCTGCTGAAGCTCATGGAAGGCACGCTTGCCTCCGTGCCTCCCCAGGGCGGACGTAAACATCCCCAGCAGGAATTCCTGCAAGTGGATACGACGAACATCCTGTTCATCTGCGGCGGCGCGTTCGCGGGTCTCGACAAGATCATTTCCAAACGCGGCCGCACCAGCTCGATGGGCTTCGGCGCGAAAGTGGAAGGCCCCGATGAACGCCGCGCGGGCGAAGTCCTGCGCGAACTGCAGACCGAAGACTTGCTGCGCTTCGGCCTGATCCCGGAATTCGTCGGCCGCCTGCCTGTACTGGCGACCCTCGACGACCTCGACGTGCCGGCACTGGTGAAAATCCTGTCCGAGCCGAAAAACGCGATGACCAAGCAGTATGCCCGCCTGTTCGATATCGAAGGCGTGAAACTGACCTTCCAGCCCGACGCGCTGGAAGAAGTCGCGAAGAAGGCGATCGAACGCAACACCGGTGCGCGCGGCCTGCGCTCCATCCTTGAAAACCTGCTGCTCGACACCATGTTCGACCTGCCGGGCATGGAAGGCGCGGAAGAAGTCGTCGTGAAGGCGGAAAACGTGCGCGACAACACCGCCCCAATGATCGTCTATTCCGAAAAGAAGAAAAAAGAAGCCAAGGAAAAAGAAAAAGAGAAGGAAAAGGAAGCCAAGAAAAAGAAAGATGACGACGAAGCTGCTTCGGCGTAATCGCTTCCCCTTCAAAGGATCAAAGGCCGCCCCGCAAGGAGCGGCCTTTTTCTTTGCTGCCCCGCACAAAGTGCCCTGTTTTGCTGATTTGACATTTATGACAATGGTCGTTATAGTTAGCCATTCGGTGAACGGTAATCCGTCATCAAAATACAATCACCCGACCTGCACAGTACCGCCCTGCCCGCACCGCTTTGCCGTGCGCGGACAATAAAACGGGCCTGAACGACAGGCATAATGGAGGACATGATGAAACCTGAATTCAAGAAATGCGCCGATCACGACACCCCGCTGCTGGTTGCCCTGCGCAAGGGCCATGACGAAGCGGCGATCATCCTGTTGGATGCCGGTGCAAACCCCAATGCCGTGAATGGCAAAGGCCAGACGGCCCTGATGCTGGCGGTCGACAACGCCGACCCGATCATGGTCGACAAGCTGCTGCGCGCGGGCGCGTTGATCGACAACCCGCAAGTCGCCAACAGCCGCCAGAACCTGTTCACGCTGGCCAAAGGCTGGCACAACACCGATGCGGAAACCGAGGAAAAATTCGCGGCGATCCGCGAGCTTCTGGATCGTGCGTCGCCGGCGCAGGTGACATCATTGCCCGCGCAGCCGCTGAAACTGTAAGCGCAGCACACGATAAAAAGAAAAACCCCGCCGCATGAAAATGCCGGCGGGGTTCTTTCTTGCTACGAAGAACTTAGGGCTTCGGCGCTGCGGGCTTCGGCGCTTTGGGCGCTTGTTGCTGCGGCTTTTGTTGGGTAGGACCAGCCATTGTATGCCTCCATGATTTGTTGTTGTTTTGTGTAAGCCTATTCAGGCTACGCCCGCGAGAAAACGCGACCAGAAGAATTTTCGTCGGTACACGAGACCAAAAATTAGCCGCCTGAAATCTTTGCGACTATTATTGCGACGATTTTTGCATAATCGTTTTTTCGCTGCGCTGAGAACGATTGATCCGAGGTGAGTCGCGCAAAAGCGACTCCGGCAGCATCGAGTCCCGCCGCGTAAACGACGCGCTGCCCGTTATACGTCGCCACGTATTCCTCGGTCGTGCGGATGCAGGCGGCGGCGAAATCGTAATGCCACAAAAACGCCTCGACCGCCTTCACGCGGCCCATCGCGGCAGCGGCGGTCACGGGCGTCCAGCCGCTGGCATTGGCGACATCGGGTTTCATGCCCGCTTCCACCGCCTGCCGCAACTGTTCCTCGATCTCGTCATCGCGCGACCATTTCGCCATATATTGCGCGAGCGTCGAGCCGTGGGAGCCGGAGCGGTCATTCAGCCCCTTCCCCCGTTTCATCAACGCCTGTTCCAGCCAATGATTGGTCAACAGCCGCCCCGTGACCGGCGCATTTGCCGCCGCGATATTAAACGGCGTGTCACCCGCGCCGTTGGTTTGATGCGGATCAGCCCCTGCCTGCAGCAGCATGTTGACGATGTCCTCCACATCTTTCCCCGCACTCTCGGCGGCGGCGGCATAATGCAGAACCGTCCAGCCTTTATCATCCACAAGGTTTACATCCTGCGGCGACACGGCGAGCCAGTCGCCGACGGTGTGGAAGTTATGTTTGGCTGCATGTAGAAAAATATCAGATGTCATTGCTTAATATTCGATCCGTGATCGATCTTCTTGGTAGGCACGCCAAGTTCATCTCTCGAAATGCTGCTTTGGCTACTGCATTGGAAGGAACTAGCTAAAATCCATATCCATAGCGTAATCAAAAATGTAGCCAAAAAGTTAATAATGATAATTTTTTTGGTGTCTTGGTGCTTAGCGCCATAAATGAATAATCTCTTTTCCAAGTAGTAGCTCATCGAAAACATGATAGCCACAACAGGAAGCGATAAGACGCTTTTGATTACAAAAGGTGAATATTCGGCAGGTCCTCTCATATATAAATGATGAAAGCCAGCCGTTAATAAAACTCCAGAGACTAGCGGTAAAAAGCCAGATGCCCATATGCGTCCTGACAGGCTTTTTTTAGTTAAATAACAGATAAGAAAAATCTTGAGTATAAAAATAAGAATATATGCGGGTGAAAAGGCAATCGCATAAAAATAAAGGTCTATCGCAAACTTTGATATGGTAGTGCCACCGCAGGCATATGCCTGCGATGGCAAAAATCCGAGAACCATAACAAGTGGTAAAGAAAAGCGCGTGAACACGCCGTCACACGTTCAACAACAAATTCTCCCGCTCCCATGACGAGATCACGGTGTTGTAGGCCTTGTATTCGGCTTCCTTGATCGCGACATAGGTTTTGACGAAGCGTTCGCCGAGCAGGTTGGAGAGCGGCTTGCAGGCCTTGAATTTTTTCAGCGCGTCGGTGAGCGAGCCCGGGAGCGTGTGGCCTTTTTTATAGGCGCTGCCCTTGATCTGTTCCGACGGCTCGATCTCCTCGATCATACCCAGCAAACCGCAGGCGAGCGTGGAGGCGATGGTGAGGTACGGGTTGCCATCGGCGCCCGGCAGGCGGTTTTCGATGCGGCGGTTTTCGGGCTTCGACACCGGAATGCGCAGGCCCGCGGTGCGGTTATCGACGCCCCATTCGACGTTGATCGGGCTGTCGGTTTCCTTGTGCCCGAAGCGGCGATACGAATTCACGTTCGGCGCGAAGAGCGGAATGGCGTAAGGCAGGTAACGCTGCAAACCGCCGACGTAATGGCGCAGCAGCGCGCTGTCGTTACCCGCATCGGTTGCGAAGATGTTCTTGCCGGTTTTCTTGCTGACGACCGACTGGTGGATGTGCATGGCCGAACCCGGTTCCGTCTGCATCGGCTGCGCCATAAAGGTCGCATACACGCCGTGACGGATCGCGACTTCGCGCGAGGTGCGCTTGAACAGGAACGCCTGATCCGCCAGTTCAACGGGGTCGCCGTGGTTGAAGTTAACCTCGATCTGCGCCGCGCCCGCTTCATGCGACAGCGTGTCGATGTCGATGTTCTGCTTTTCGCAGTAATCATAGACGTCTTCGAACACGGGGTCGAATTCGTTGACGGCATCGATGCCGTAGGCCTGACGGCCGATTTCCTGACGGCCCGTGCGGCCAACCGGCGGCTGTAGCGGAATGTCGGGATCGGTATTGACGGCGACGAGGTAGAATTCAAGCTCCGGCGCAACAACGGGCGTCCAGCCGCGTTTATCGTATTCTTTCACAATCATCTTCAGCAGCTGGCGGGACGACAGCGGCACGGGGGTGTCGTCGGAATAGAACGCGTCGCAGATGATCTGCGCGGTCGGTTCCTGATACCACGGCACGAAACGGACGGTCGCCTCGTCCGGCGTCAGGTAAACGTCGCCATAGGTCGGGCTGATATGCTCGTCCAGCTCGTCGGGGTAGTTGCCGGTGACCGTCTGGGCGAAGACCGATTCCGGCAGCGGCATGCCGCGTTCGCGCAGGATGCGCAGGAGTTTATCGGCGGGGATAATCTTGCCGCGCGCGATGCCGGCCATGTCGGGGACAAGGCATTCCACCTCGGTAATCTTGTGTTCCCGGATGAATTCTTCTAGCTTGTCCATGAAAGGCTCCTGTAGGTTACATAATTTTGAGCAATATCGCCGATAATTCTACCCGTTTTCGCTCTGTCTGGTACCAAATCTCGGCAAATGCGCATGCCGAGACTCTAGGTTCTCTGCAAGAGCCCGTCAACTGCGACATTTGTGTAATCGGAGGCGGTTTTTCCGGACTTTCCGCCGCTTTTGAGCTCAGTTTACGCGGATTTTCCGTTATTATTCTGGAAAGTGATAAAATCGCCCATTCCGCCTCCGGTAAAAACGGCGGCCAGATGCAGCGCGGCTTCCCGAAATCACCCAAATACCTGATCGACAAATACGGCAAGACCGATGCCAAGCTGATGAGCGATGTGACGGTCGAAGGCATCGGGCTGATCAAGCAGCGCATCACGGACTTTAATATAGACTGCGCCTTCAAACCCGGCGTACTGGTCACGGCCTATACCGAGGGACAGCTGGGCGACCTGAAGGCCGATAGCGACGGCTGGGCGGAACTGGGTTATCCCGAAATGCGCATCCTTGATGCGTCGGAAACCAGAAACATCGTCCATGTGCCTCAATATATAGGCGGCCAGCTGGACGAGGTCGGCGGCCATTTCCACCCCTATAATTACGCCCAAGGCCTCGCCCGCGCCGCGGTCGCCAAGGGCTGCCGCATATATGAAGACAGCCGTGCGATCGAGATTATTCAAGGCGACACGCCACGGGTGCGCACGGCGAAGGGCGAAGTGACCGCGAAATACGTCATCCTTGGCGGCGCGATCAAGGCGAAAGGCACGGAATCCCTCACGCGCCGTTCCATCACCGCCGCCGCGCATGTGATAGCGACAGAACCACTGACGCAAGAAATGGCCGACAGCATCATGAGCCGCAAAGTGGCGGTATCCGATGCGCGCTTCATCATGGATTATTACCGCCTGTCGGAAGACAACCGGCTGCTGTTCGGAGGCAACTGCAATTACAGCGACATGGATATGCCGGGCGAGGATAAACGCCTGCGCGAGCGCATGCTGAAAATCTTCCCGCAACTGGCGAACACCAAAATCGACCATTGCTGGTACGGGCCGCTGGAATTCACCATCAACCGGCTGCCCGGTCTCGGGCGCCTGTCCAAGAATGTGTATTATGCACATGGCTTTGGCGGCCAGGGCGTAGTCGCGACCAATATCCTCGGCAAGGTAGTGGCGGAAACTGTGGCGGGTCAGGCAGAGCGTTTCGACGTGTTTGCCCGCGTCAAACATCAGGATTTCCCCGGCGGAAACTGGCTCAAACGCCCGCTTTTCGTGCTGGGCATGACATGGTTCCGGATGCGCGACGCCCTGTCTGGTTAGGGATTAATTTTCTTTTTACTTTTCAACGGTATGGTTATTAGACAAGGGAGCCCCATGTCCGATAAATACCGCCTGATCACCCGCGCCGACCTCGATGGCATCGCCTGCGCCGTTCTGTTGAAAGAACTCGGCATGGTCGAAGAAATAAAATTCGCGCATCCGAAAGACATGCAGCACGGATTGATCACCGTGACGGACAAGGACATCATCGCCAACCTGCCCTATAACGCCGCCGCGCATTTATGCTTTGACCATCACGCCAGCGAAGGCGAACGCAACAAGGAAAAACCGGCGAACCTGATCCTCGATACCGCAGCGCCCTCGGCTGCGCAAGTCATCTTCCGTCATTACGGCGGCCGTGAAAAATTCCCGAACGTGTCGCAGGAAATGCTCGACGCGACCGACAAAATTGACTCCGCCGATGTGTCGCAAAGCGACATCCTCGACCCCAAGGGCTGGGTGCTGCTGGGCTTCATCATGGATAACCGCACCGGCCTTGGGCGTTACAAGGAATTCCGCATCAATAACTTCCAATTGATGTATGACCTGATCGAAATTTTGCGCAAGAACAGCGACATCAACGACATCCTGCGCCTGCAGGACGTGGCGGAGCGCGTGCGCATGTATGCCGAACACAGCAAGCTTGCCCGCCACCAGATCATGAAATGCGCGCAGGTGGAAAAGAACCTTGTGATCCTCGATTACCGTCACGAGAAAGAGCTTTACACCACCAACCGCTTCACCGTCTATGCACTGTTCCCCAAGGCAAATATGTCGATGCATATCCTGCCGGGCGATGACGGCAAGGCGACTGTTTTCGCGGTCGGCAAATCGGTGCTGAACCGCACGTCCCCGCTCGATGTCGGCGCGCTGATGCTCGAATACGGCGGCGGCGGCCACAAGGCCGTCGGCACCTGCCAGGTCGAAGTCGCGAAATCCGAACAGGTACGCAAGGAACTGATCGAGAAGATCACGTCCGCTGGCTGATATGGGAATTTAAATCCCTATTCCCCTCACCAGCCCCTCCCGCTACACTCCGGTTAGTTTCAACGCGAACGGAGCGCGATCGATGAAAGACGTTTTCAACTGGCTGGCCGGCAAACCTTCTCATCAATACACGCTGGGCGGCGACAGCAATTCGATCAAGTTCAACCGCGCGGCGCGCTTCGTTGAACGCGTGGTCTCGGTGCCGCCGATGGCCGTTGGCGCGGCGCTGATTGCCCTGTCTGTCCCGTCAGTCCTGATCGCCCCGCCGGCAGCGGCGACGTTCTTTGTAACGGGCGTCGCGATGGCGGCCTTCGGCAAGGCGGCAGGCCTGTTCAAGGGAGGTGTTACCCACCTGCTGGCAGCCGGCGCATCCAGCCTTGCAGACCATCTGTCCAAACCCAAGACCCAAACGGCGCCAAAAGCCGGTTAACAGCCGACTTGAACAGCTGCACAGGAAGGCGTATAAAACCCTGATAAAAGGGTGAGATATCGTCATGACCTATGTCGTCACAGACATCTGTATTAAATGCAAATATACCGACTGCGTGGAAGTCTGCCCCGTGGACTGCTTCTACGAGGGTGAAAACATGCTTGTGATTAACCCCGACGAATGTATCGACTGCGGTGTCTGCATCCCCGAATGCCCGATTGACGCGATTGTTACGGATATTGACCCCCGCGGCGAGCCGTTCCTGGAACTCAACCGCGAGTTTTCGACCGGCCCGTGGCCCAACCTGACAAAGAAAAAGCCCGCACTGCCCGAGGCGGAGGAGTTCAAGGACACCCCCAACAAGCTGTCCCTGTTCAGCCCCGAACCCGGCGACGGCGACTAATATTTGACATAATTATGCACATGTGTTAGCCTATCCCAGTTTTTAAAATGGGGAGAGCCACATGACCAATTTTCCGCAAACCGAACGCGCCGTGAAATATGCCGCTGAGTCCTACAGCGATATGGGCGGCTTCCCCAACGGCATCAAACCCATCCTCGCCAACGCGCTGCAGACCATCCAGACGCTAGTGGACCGCCCTGATGACGAGAAAGACGGGCTGATGGCGGCGACTGCCCTACTCCTCAGCAAAGACATGACGGTTTACAAAGAACCCCCTCAAAACATTGAATCATACTCCTCGCAAGTGCAGCAAATTCTTGATGACGCCAATGCCAGCCGCGGATCGTCCAACCCCTATGCCGCATCGCCCGACCTGATGCAGATCGGGCTGGCGATGGCGCTGGCTGCGCGCGATACAGTATTGAGCATGTACAGCGGCTTGAAGGAACAAATTGATTTGATCGCTCAAGAAGACCCGCGCATGCTTAAAACGATGCAGCGCGAGATGGAAAAGGTATTGGCCGCCCAGCCGAATTACGACAGCTTCTTCACGGGCGCGCAGCCCCGCCTGGAGGGCGCAGCCAAAGAATTCATGAATGAAACCAAGGCGATTACCGATGATGTGATCGCCCATTTCGCGACCTATACCAGCCCCGCAGCAGCCGATGCCAAGCCTGCCGCAAAAAAGGGCGGCAAGAGCTTCGACCTGTAACGATCTGAACAGCTTAGCTAAACCCGATACCCCGGATTCCGGGGTATCGGGCGTTGTGCAGACGGCCTGTGGATAATAGCGACTAGATAATTGTCATTTAACACTTTTTTAAGATTTGTCTTGTCATTTTATGGCATTTCCTGTACAGTCTTTTTAAATGACGTAAGTGCGTCCGCTACTCGAGTATTCTGTTAAATACGTTCCGTGCATCCCGGGACCTTACTATAGAAAAGAGGCACCATGGCGAAGATCACCAAAGGCAAGGCAAAGACCACCGGCACCACCAAGAAGCCCGCCGCGGCAAAACCCGCCCCCGCAGTCGCGAAGAAGACTGCCACCGCCGTTAAAGTAACGGTCAAGGGCAAGACGACCATGAAGGTCGCTCCTCCCGTGCAGAAAGCAAAACCCGCACCTCAAGTTCAAAAAGCTGCCCCGGCTCCGGTCGCCGCAGCCCCTGTGGCCGCTCCGGTCGCCAAGAAGCCCGAAAAGCTCGATTTCACCACCGGTGACTTCGTGGTTTATCCCGCCCATGGCGTCGGCTATGTCGAAGGCGTCGAAACGACGACCATCGCCGGCATGGAAATCACCCTTTACACCATCTGCTTCGAAAAAGACCGCATGCGCCTGAAACTGCCGGTTTCCAAAGTGAAATCGTCCGGCCTGCGCAAACTGTCCTCCAAGGACCGCCTGAAGGATGCGCTCGCAACCCTGCAGGGCCGCAGCCAGACCCGCCGCGTGATGTGGAGCCGCCGCGCGCAGGAATACGAAGCAAAGATCAACTCGGGCGACCCTGTTGCGATTGCCGAAGTGCTGCGCGACCTCCGCAAGGACACCGACGAAAGCGAACAGTCCTACAGCGAACGCCAGATCTATCAGGCCGCGCTGGAGCGTCTTGCCCGCGAAGTCGCCGCGATCGAAAAGATCGACGAAAAGAAAGCCGCCGAGAAACTGGAAGCAGTCCTCTCGAACGTCGCTTAATCCTTTCGCCAAAGATTAAAAAAACGGCCTCCGGTTTCGGGGGCCGTTTTTTATGGCTTGCTTTAGGGCTGTGAGCGCCTGTGAATATCGGCAACCGCCTTGACCCACAGGTTCTGCTCGTGAACAGGCCATTGCGGAACGGTTTTGCCGGCAGCCGCGTCGAACACGGGTTTGATGGGCGCATCGGGCAGCACCGCAGGCGTTTCCGGGGTTGGTGCGGGTGCGACATCAATAACGGGTGCATCCATGATGGATTCCGCAGCCTCCGGCGACGGCACAGGCTGGGGCGCGTCGGGAGCTGGGTTTTTCTTTGCAAACCTGTCACGCAGGGCGGCAACATTTTCTTTTGCCACGCGGACCGCGTACTTCACCGGCTTTTTGGCGATATGCACGACAGGTTTTGCAATCAGCCCGGTGGTCACGCCCGCCGCGAAAGAGGCACCGAGTTTGACGAGGCTATGCATATATGGGCTGGAAACAACATTAGAAATCGTTGCGTTGACGAATTCGCCTGCCGCCGGAATCCCGTGGAACAGCAGACCGCCGCCGACCATGAAGATAGCAAGCCCGCCCGCGACCGAGATGCCGTTCATGACATGCGGCTTGCCGGCAAGTATCGTGCGGCCCAGCGGACGCGCAGCTTTCGCCGCAAGGCTGTCGCTTTTGCGGGAGGCCAGCCACGCGCCGACATCTTCCATTTTAATGATGGCGGTAATAATGCTGTAAACGCCGACAGTCGCGCCGAGCGCAACGCCACCCATCACCATCGCCTGCGTCGCAAAGGGCAGCGCCAACGTGGCTGCCATTGTCACGGCGGTGATTTCGCCCGAGAGAACCATATCCGTCTTGATTGCGCTTTTCACTTTGCGTGCGCGCGCGGCGGCAGGTTCCTCTCCGGGAATATCTTCCGGTGCATGATGATGCGGGTCGTCCTGCCCCTTCCACAAAGCCTTGGCCTTGCCGATGCCTTCATAGGCAAAATACGCGCCGCCCGCTGCAAGCATGGGCATGACAGCCCACGGCATCAACAGCTGGACGCCAAGCGCCGCCGGAACCAGTATGGCCTTGTTCCGCAGTGATCCCTTGGCGACATCGATGAGTATCGACATATCACGGCGTTCGTAATAACCGTCCTCGCCCGGTTTCGGGGCGGACTTGTCGGCGACGCTGTCGGTCTTTTCCGCCGCGACCTTTACCATGGTCGCGATTTCATCCAATAGAATTACCAATGCGCCGCCGCTCGCCATCTCCGCTCTTCTTTCATTTTTTTATATGGGATGATCGCGGGCTAGGAGGGGTTTCCAATCGCGGAAAAGCACTATGAGGCGATCCATATTCTTTGTATCTTATTGCGCCACAGCATTCAATGATTTAAAAATATACTGTTGTTTTTATTGATCTATTTCTTTAACAGCTGCTGCGCCAGCGTCATTGCTGCCAACGACTCGCAATAATGCGTTGACCCACGCGGGTGTATCGCTTTATATTTATTATGTCAAAATACACAGGAATAAAGATGTCGAAACAGGACTTTTGCGTGGTCGATGCAGGGCCGCTCATTACCCTCGCGCTGGCAGGCGCGCTGGATGTGCTGACGGCAGCAAGCGACCATTTCCAGTTCAAGGTTCTCGACATCGTCAAAATAGAGGCCGGCCGCCCCGACCGCCCCGGCGGCAAGGAAATCACCGACTGGATCGACAGCATGAAGGCAGCAGGCAAGCTGGATGTGATCGACACAGATATCGGGCTTGTCACGATGACCGAGCGGCAGACAGATCCCTATTACCGCATCAAAAACGCCGGCGAGCATGCGATTGCCGAATGGATTGAAAACGGCGGGCTGAAGGACGCACATTCCACCATTGTGGTATATGAGGATAACGACACCCGCAAGCTGCTGGAGCGCATGACGCCCGATGCAGATGTGGTGGCCGTTTCGACGCGCGCTTTCCTGACCGTGGGTGAATCCCTCGGATTTGTGAGTGACGCGGCGGCAACATGGGATAAGATACACGAAGCCGCGCCCACACGCAGCGACAGGCACATGCAATTCCAGGTCAGCACACGAGCGCCCAGCCCATGACAATCCCCGTCACACCGCCCGATGCGAAATTCTATCCGCTGCTGAAAAAATATTCGGAAGGCGGTATTTCAGCGATGGATGCTGCCTACGAAATCCAGCAGCTGAAAATCCCCGGCTTCGAAGACCCCAGCGCGTCAGAGGTCATCCTCTGGGCCAAGATGGCGGGATACGGCATCCCCTCCCCGTCCAAGGAAGAAGCAGAGGCCGAAGCTGCTGAAATTATTAAAAAATTCGGCAAATCCGACAAGAAATAATTGACTTAATACGGAAAATTCATATACTCGGCCATCTTCCGAGGAGAGTTTTCATGTCCGCCAAAAAGTTCAGCCACATCTTCAATCGTGTTGCAACGCATGGTGCGACAGCCTTCATGGCGCTGGCGCTTTCGATTGGCGGCGGGGTGTACAGCTATAGCGTTGCCGACAGCCAACATGAAAAGCTCGCGCCCGTCATCGATGTGCAGCAGTCCAGCACCGCCGAACAGGCTCTGCGCGCGCAGGGCGATGCCCTGATGCGCGAACAGGAGCGGTTGAATTTCACCGCACAGTCACTGGCAAAAATGCAGGATAACCTCGGCACCAACGGCAGCTCCGTGAAATCCCAGCTGCAGGACCTGGCCGATGCACGCGCGCAATACGACCGCGACAACGACGCACAAACGAAACGCCTTGCCGATTACCGCCGCACATTATGGCTGAGCCCCGCCTTGTCGGAACAGCAGGCCAACAAGATTTACACCGACCTGTTCTATGCCGCGCAGGACAAAGGACTGAACAGCATCAATAACTTCCTTGCGCCCATGACCGACGCGCTGACGCTGCGCAGCGAAACCATGCAGCAATTGAACATGCGCTATGACGAAACTGCATACAGCCATGCCGATGTGCAGAAACTGGTCGAGGCCGCGCGCGCGGCGGACGCGGCACATGACAAGGATGAAATCCTGACGGGCCTCGGCTTCGGCCTGCTGGATGCCGCGCTGCTGTTCAGCTGGGTCGGCATCGGCTTCGCCGGACGTCGCAAGGAAGAACGCGATGCGGCACAGGAAGAAGCCGAGCGCCTTGCGCGCAAGCGCGCCAACGATGATCTCGAAGCAGCGCAGCGCGCGGCTGCCGCGACTGCAAGACATGAAGAAACGCCCGTACCCGCAAAAAAACCGGCAGCTGGCGGCAAACTCAACGTATAAGTTACGGCTGGGGCTTGCGGCCACCCGGCTTGAACTTTGCCAGCTGCGCATAAAGCTTTTGCGGCAGACCTTTTTTCAAGACTTCGCGTGATTTTTCCATCGCTTCGCGGTGCGCGCGGTCGCGCTCGGTGCGGAATTTATTGATTGCTTCGGCCGTTTCCTTGTGGCCGTGCAGCTCCGCCTTGGCGCTCGCGTTCAATCCGGCGTTATTCGTGCGCATATCGTCCGCTCCGCGCTTGAGCAGCTCCAGCGCCAGTTCCGTGCGCCCCATCCATGCGGCGATCAGGATTGGCGTGTCGCCATTCATATCGGGACGCTCGAGGCTGGATCCGTTATCAAGCAGATAACTCACGCCCGCGATGTTCCCCGCCTTGCACGCCCACATCAGCGCGGTATAGCCGATGGGTTCGCCGCGCACGGCATCGAGGTTTTCACGCCCGTGCTTGTCGATGAATTTCTGTATGCCAGCGATGTCGCCTTCCGAAGCCGCGCTCATCAGGTCGCGTAAATCGGTCAGGTCGAGGCCTTCGGTAACGGCGTTGTTGAATTTATCACTCAGCATCGCAACGGCTCATTCAGGTTGGAACATGGCAAGACTAGCAAGAGGCTTTTCTTATGTCAAATTTTGAAAAGCGTTTGAATATCAGGTATTTGAAATCCCTGCCCAGCAGATATTTTCACCTTTCGCCGTTCGCAGATGGTTTCCTGCAGGCATAAACCGCGCCGACAAATCGGCGGCGCGGTGATCGCGGTTGAGTTTAAATCCGCGCGCGGCCAGAAAGCCTGCGATGTTTTCCGGCTCGATGCCCCACTTCATCGGCTCACCCTGCAATTGCAGCCACAGCCGCGCCAGCCATGTCTGGCTATCAAAGCCGATTACGCCCAGCGGAGATCGCGCCATGTAGGTGAAGATCAGGCTGCTGTCCGGATGCTGCGACAATGCCCGTATGCCCGCGAAGAATTTATCGAGCTGTTTGGCATTCAGATACATCGTGATGCCTTCCGCGATAAAAACCGTCGGTTGGTTTGCATCGAACCATGCAGGCGCAAGCGCATCGGTAAGAGCTGTTTTCGTGAGATCGGCGGGGCAGAAAAACAGGTTAGATTCCGCATCTGTCAATGCGTCCATCTTGATAATCTGTGTCGCCGGATGGTCGAGCTCGTAAAACCGGATTTGCGGATAGGTTTTATGCAGCGCGGCCGCCAGCGGGTCAAAGCCGGCCGCGATCACCACCACCTGCTGCACCGCGCCTTTTTCAATCTGGCTCTGCACGATGCTTTCAATCAGCTTCTTGCGCAACGCAAAATGTAGGTACAAACCCGGGATGGCGAAGATTTCCGTGAGTTTCAGGAAGGCGCGCTGAAGCGCATTGTTTTCTGTCACAAAACGCCGGTATTGCGCAAGGTATCCGGCATCGACCGCCCAGCCCTGCGTTTCCGCCAGCAGGATTTGCGAACGTGCAATCAATGTCGCGGTCGCGCTCGGCTTGTTCTCTTTCATGAAATCAGATCTGCGGCGGGCGCTTGAAGCTGGCCGTGCGCGGCGCGGAAATTGCACCCGTCGTGCCGGTGCGCAGAAGTTCAACCGTGTCCCGCATTTCCTTTTGCTGCGCTGCTTTAAGGGCGTCGCGTCGCTTGCGCTCGTCTGTCAGCAGTCTCAAGGCATCCTTATTACCGCCGCGCTCCGCACGTTCTTCCGCATTGCGCCCCGCGCTGTCTTCGGCATCCAGCGACGCGCCCTGCGACAGCAAATAGGAAATCGTATCCTGCTTGCGCGTGGACATCATGGGCGTTTCGTTGCGTTTCGCCGAATGATAGGCGGCATGCATCAGGGGCGTCATGCCCGTCTTGTCCTGTGCCTCGATATTCGCGCCGCGCTCTTTCAGGAACTTCACCATCTTGGTGAAGCCGCGCAGGGATGCCGACATCAGCGGCGTCATGCCGTTATTGTCCGGCGCATCCACATTCGCGCCGTGCTGCATCAGGATATCGATCACCGCGGTACGGCCCGTTTCGACCGCATGCTGGATCATCGACTTGCCGTCCTTGTCGCGCAGATGGACGACGGCATCGCCCTTTTCGGCGATGAACGCTTCAACCGCTTCCTTGGTGCGATAACGCACCAGGTCGGTCAAACGCGCGATATCGTCCTGCGTATAGGGCGAAGCGGCATTGTTGAATGAAGGCGAAGCAGCCACGATTCCGGTCATCCTGTTATTCATGAACGCCACAAGCGTAGCAGCCGTTAACAATTATGTCAAAGGCTTAAACTCCATCTTTCGGAATGTGGAAAAAAGGCGTATATTCAGCGAAATCAACGCAGCGAAGGCCATGTCTTTTAAAAGCAAATTCAGCAATTTGGGCCAACCCAAACGCATCTGGACGGTTTCGGCCATCCATGGCGCCGTCAAGCAACTGCAAGCGATACACAAGACGATTTACGAGAAATTCGAGCCGGGCGACCGCCTTGTCTATACGGGCAATTATCTGGGCGGCGCGGGCGGCGATGCAGTTGCGACCATGAACGACCTGCTTTATTTCCGCCGCAGCCTGATGGCCAAGGAAGGCGTGCAGGCAGACGACATCGTCTATCTACGCGGACAGCAAGAAGAAGTCTGGAGCAAAATCCTTCAACTGCAATTCGCACCCAACGCATCGCAAGTGGTGGAATGGATGGCAGAACACAACGCCGGGCTCGACAGCATGCTGGCGGGATATGGGTCGTCGCTGGAGGAACTGCGCCGCACAGCGCGCGAAGGCACCATGAGCCTGACGCGCTGGTCGAACAACCTGAAGCAGAAAATACGCGAAATGCCGGGGCACGAGCAGTTTTTCTCCGTCCTGCGCCGCGCGGCGTTTACCGAGCATAAGCACAGCAACGACAATAATATCCTTTTCGTCCATGCTGGCATCAACCCTGCCCGCCCCTTCACCGACCAGGGCGATGAATTCTGGTGGGCGAGCAAAAACTTCAACGGCATGGCCCCCTATGCGCCGTTCAAGGCCGTGGTGCGCGGGCATGATCCCGACCATAACGGCGTGCATGTCGGCAAAGCGTCCATCAGCCTCGACGGTGGCTGCGGGCATGGCGGCAAATTGGTCTGTGCCCAAATGTCATCAGCCGGTGACATTATCGAGATGTTTGCCGCATAACTCTGTCAGGGAAATAATTGCCCTGTAGCCGGTAACTTTTTTCGCAGGAAATCCGAATAATTATCGTGGACTCTATTGTCTGCCGGACGTTGGCGGACTAAGTGCAACCGCGCTGATATGGCAACTTATGGAACGTTATCGGTGCAAAAACGAAACAATGCTGCGCCGCAGCGTATATCCTGTAATTCCTAATAGTTTCAGGGTATTAATTGGCACAGCGATTGCAAGTTTGTTAACTAAATTCGGATAATATGAGGATGGGTGATCCGGTTGAGGCCGGCCAGCGTACAAGACATACAAAAGTAACAAATAGTCGCTAACATCACCCAGCCGCCACATAACGGGTACAGACAGAAAGAAGGGCTAAAATGGCTCACCTTGACGATCCCACGACGCAGCAAGCGAACCTCCGGTACATCCGTCAGGCGATGGACGAACCGATGCTTGAACGCGAGCACGAGTTGAAGCTTGCGCGCCGGTGGAAAGACAAGAAAGACGAAAAAGCGCTGCACGAGCTGATCCGCTCCTACACGCGCCTTGTTGTCGCTATCGCGGCCAAGTTCAAGAATTACGGCCTGCCGATGGGCGACCTGATCCAGGAAGGCAATATCGGCCTGATGGAAGCAGCAGCGCGTTTCGAACCCGCGCTGGAAAACCGCTTTTCGACCTATGCAACGTGGTGGATCCGCGCGCAGATTCAGGACTATGTGCTGCGCAACTGGTCGATCGTGCGTACCGGCACGACCGCGTCGCAGAAATCGCTGTTCTTCAACCTGCGCCGTCTGCGCGCAAAGATCCGCGGCCAGTCGGCGCGTGATTTCCTCGATGACGAAGCCGTGGAGGAAATCGCCAAGGAACTGGGCGTCGAGAAGAAGGAAGTGCTGGAAATGGAAGCCCGCATGAACGGCGGCGACCAGTCCCTGAACGCGCCGATCGGCGAGGAAGGCGACAACGAATGGCAGGATTTGCTGGCCGATAAAACCGCAAACCCCGAAGAAGTCGTGATGGGCATGAAGGACAATTCCACCCGTTCCAACTGGCTGAACCAGGCGCTGGGGGAACTGTCCGACCGTGAACGCACGATTATCGAGGAACGCCGCATGAACGACGAGGTTGTGACCCTGGAAGACTTAGGGAAACAACTGGGCATTTCCAAGGAGCGCGTCCGCCAGTTGGAGCAGCGCGCCATGGAAAAGCTGAAATCCTCAATTCTCATAAAAGTGCAGGGTGCGGGCCTCGATGCCAGCTCCCTGTTTGAAACCGCCTGAGGCGGGGGTTTGAAACCGCCTGAGGCGGAGACCAAAGCAGCTTAACGAAATACGGCGGCTATATTGTCATTATATGCGTGTTCATGATAAATTCAGGTCATGAAAAACCGCATCTTCTACGGCTTTATGGCCGCCGTTTTCGCCCTCACTCTCGCCTTCGCCGTGCGCATCGCCGTCGCACAGGACGATATGGAGGTTCCCGACAAAAAAGGCTCGGAAGCCGCAACGGACACCAATCCGTTCGTCCGTAAAAAAGTCTATGTGCCTGTGACGACCGGTCCGACGGATCTGAACCTTGTTGCGGTCGGCACGATCAAGGAAATCATCAAGACAACCCTGGTCCGCTTCGAAGACGGCAAAGTCTATTCGCTGATCAACGTGCGCATTCCCGTCGTCTATGACGGCAAGGCGCTCGAATACATGAAGGAAACCTTCATCGGGAAAAAAGTCGGCGTTTATCAGCGCGATTTCCCGGGCGTGATGCAGAACGACAAATACGGCAATATCGCCGGCCATCTGGTGACCGATGAAAACGTCTGGATACAGGCCGACCTGGTGTTAAAGGGATTGGCATGGGTCGATAGCACGCCGCGTAACCGCGACCTTGTGCGCAAGATGTACCAGTATGAAACCATCGCCCGCAACAGCCGCAAGGGCTTCTGGGCGGCGCCCGCCTTTGCGGTCAAGAACTCGAAAACCGTTCTGGACAAAACAATTAACTCGTTCCAGGTGGTCGAAGACGTGGTCAAGGGCGCCAAGGTCGTCAAGGACATGTTCTATTTCAACTATGGCGATAACCCCGCGACCGATTTCACGTTCATCATGGAACAGACCCTCGGCAACTCGTTCCTCGACGACCAGAACTATGCCTTCAGCCCGTGGCGCTGGGCGAACCACCGGTTGCGCGTGCGCGGCTGGGTGAAGGATAACAGCGGCCCGATGATCGAGATCACGCATCCCGAGCAGATAGAATTCGTGGGCGTTGAAAAAGACATGCACTACACACCGCCGAAGAAAAAATGACCACTTTACCGCAGGCCGCCCCCTACCCGCCGCTGATGCCTTTCGACGCCGGGTTTATCAAGGTCGATGACATTCATACGATTTATTACGAGCAGTCCGGCAATCCGTCGGGCGCGCCGGTGGTGTTCCTGCATGGCGGCCCGGGCGCTGGTTCCAGCCCCAAGCACCGCCAGTTCTTCGACCCCGCGCATTACCGCATCATCATTTTCGACCAGCGCGGATCGGGGCAATCCACCCCTGCGGGCGAGCTGCGCAATAACACGACACAACTGCTGATCGAAGACATCGAGATGCTGCGCGAAAAATTCGGCTTCCTGAAATGGCATGTGTTCGGCGGGTCATGGGGTTCCACACTTGCGCTCGCCTATGCCGTGGCGCATCCGAACCGCGTCGCATCCCTCACCCTGCGCGGCATCTTCCTGATGACGCAGCGTGAAATCGACTGGTTCCTCTACGGCGTGCGCGCCATTTATCCCGACGCATGGCAGCAGTTCATGAAGCCGCTGAAGGAAGACGAGCGCAAGGATGTGCTGGGCAGTTACTACAAGCTGCTGACGCATGAAAATTACGATGTGCGGCTGAAGGCCGCGCAGCATTGGGCAGCCTTCGAAAGCTTCTGCTGTATGCTGGTGCCGCGCCCGCAAATGGTGGAGGACGCGCAAGACCCTGCCCATTCCCTGCCCATCAGCCGCATCGAGGCGCATTACTTCCTCTACAACAAATTCACGCCCGAAGACCACCTGCTGAAAAGCATCGGCAAGATCCGCCATATCCCCGCCGTGATCGTGCAGGGCCGCTATGATGTCGTCTGCCCGATGGAGACTGCGTGGGACCTGCACAAGGCATGGCCGGAAGCCGAATGGGTATTGGTGCCCGAAGCCGGCCATTCGGCGTTCGAACCGACGATCGCAGCCGCGCTTGTGACCGCTACCGACAAATTCCGCAACATACCCCTTAAATGACAACCAACGGACCATACTGAAATGAACAAGTTCCTGACCCTCGACGACCTCAACCCGCTTGGCAAGGTGGTGCTGCTGCGCGCCGACCTGAACGTGCCCATGCAGGACGGCAAGGTAACGGACGACACGCGCCTGACCCGCCTTGTGCCCACGCTGGTGGAATTGTCGGCCAAGGGCGCAAAAACGGTCATCCTG
This sequence comes from Alphaproteobacteria bacterium, assembly GCA_016794125.1. Classification (GTDB taxonomy): domain Bacteria; phylum Pseudomonadota; class Alphaproteobacteria; order Micavibrionales; family UBA2020; genus JAPWJZ01. The sequence goes on from JAEUKT010000001.1 coordinate 291,746, forward strand.
TCGCATTTCGGCCGCCCGAAGGGCAAGGATGCCAGCCTGACCCTGCGCCCTGTCGGCAAGGCGCTGTCGGAGCGCTACGGCAAGCCGCTGCTGTTTGTCGATGACTGCATCGGCGAAGTCGCGCAGGCCGCGATTTCCGACATGAAGAACGGCGACGTGATCCTGCTGGAAAACGTGCGTTTTTATCCCGAAGAGGAAAAGAACGACAAGAGTTTTGCGCAAGCCATCGCCATGCTGGGGCAAGCCTATGTGAACGACGCGTTTTCCTGCGCGCACCGCGCCCATGCGACCACGCATGGCATCGCAACGCTGCTGCCCGCCTATGCGGGACGCCTGATGGAGGCGGAGCTGAACGCGCTATCCGCTGCTCTTGAAAAACCGGAGCGTCCGGTCGTTGCCATCGTGGGTGGCGCGAAAATTTCGACCAAGATCGACCTGTTGAATAACCTTGTCACCAAGATCGACACGCTGGTGCTGGGCGGCGGCATGGCGAACACATTTTTGGCCGCGCTCGACAACCCGGTCGGCAAATCACTGTGCGAGCGGGAGATGAAAGATCAGGCGCTAAAAATCATGGCAACGGCGAAGGCCAGCAACTGCCAGATTTTCCTTCCTGTCGATGCCACCGTCGCAACCGAATTCAAGCCGAACCCTCCCACCCGCAACCTTGCCGTCGATAACGTCAAGGACAACGACATGATGCTGGATATCGGCAAAGAAACCGTGGCCGCGCTCGACAAGGTGCTGCAAACGGCGAAAACCGTACTGTGGAACGGGCCGATGGGCGCGTTTGAAACGGCACCGTTCGATGCCGGCACGGTGGCTGTTGCGAAAAAAGTCGCTGACCTGACGGAAGCGAAAAAACTCCTCAGCGTGGCAGGCGGCGGCGACACCGTCGCGGCGCTGGCGCATGCAGGCGTGGAAGAAAAAATGACCTATGTTTCCACCGCTGGCGGCGCGTTCCTGGAATGGCTTGAAGGCAAGACCCTGCCCGGCGTGAAGGCGCTGGAAGAACAGGCGACCGCGCTTCGCAAGGCAAGCTGATCTATGCGCAAATCCCTGCTCCTGCCACTCGCGCTTGTTATCCTCGCCGCGGGCATTGCGCAGGCGCGGGTGATGATCCCGCGGCAGGCGCAGCAGGCCCGCCAGTATTTCGAGATCGTGCGCGAACAAAAGCCCTGCCCCGGTTCCGACTGTTTTGTCGAATACCTCGCGCTTTCGAACGGGCTGATGATGCGCAAGAAAATCGACAGCGAAAAATACGACGAAGTGCATCCCGGATTTGATCTGCGCCGCGCGGATGCCGCATCGACGCAAACGATGTTCGAAGCTGCGGCGAAGTTTTATGAAGGCAACCCGAACACCAGCGGCAAATTCACCGACCCGAACAACCTTTACCTGTTCGACGGCGAAACGCACCGCCTCTGGTCTGCCGAAAAGCCGCCCGCCGCATTCGAAGGGCTGCTGAACGGCGTTGCCGGCGTGTTCGATGCCGCAGCCCCCGAAGAAGCCTTTTACCTGCACGCCTATTACCAGCCGCTGACGGGCAGCACGCAGGCGCTGCATGTTTTTTCGGACGGCACGATCATCAAAAGCGCCTTTGACCGCAATTCCTACAGGATGCTGCAAACCTCGCTCGACCGTTTGCCGGCCGACACGCTGGAAAAACTACGCGCGATGGTCGTGAAGGCGCGCGGCACGACGCCTGGCGGATACAAGCGCTGTGCCGTGAATACCGGCCTTGAATACGGGGTGGTAGAATTCACCGACGGCGGCGCGGCGCTGAAATCATACACATGCGGCACAGGCGACGGCGATTTCCCGGCGCTGTTCAATGCTGTGAAAGATCTGCTTTAAATCAGTTCAGGCGACTTTATCCAGGTTTTCATGATGCGCTGGACGTCGAAATCCTTCAACTGGTCGAAATTCTTGAGCGCCTGCGCCAGTTCGCGCTGATCGACAATCTTTTCGCCCGTGCGGATGCCGCGGCTGAGCAGGAACAGCGAGGCGAATTCCGATTTCATCATACCCGTATAGCGACAGGCAACGACAAAGGGCTTGCCTGAGTCTTTCTGGATCATCTTAATGACATGTTCCGGCAGCAGCCCCACTTTTTCGGAGAACAGCGACAGGAAGAACCCAACCTGCCCGCGCCGTAGCGTCTTGATCATCAGGTCGGCGGTTACTTCGTTGCGCTCGTTGAAGCGGCGCGCCAGCGCGCCCATCTCCGGCGTGCAATTGCGCAGGCCCTTCGCCTCGTTGCTCAGCTCGTGGATCAGGTCTTCGATGGCGTGGTCGATGATATGTTCGGGCAGGTCGAACTTGCCCGCGATTTCCTTGCGCAACGCTTCGGAGACCACCATGTATAGGTCGATCGCGACTTCCGCATCGACTTCGGGACGGCGCAGCAGCGGCGCCTGCAGCTCTTCCGATTTCAGCGAGAATTTAACAAGCTTCTTCATCGAACTGCGCTGAAGGTTGACGCGCTGGTTATCGATGAGATTTAAAACCGTGCCGCTATCGCCGGTGTCGATCAAACGGTCTGCCACCACGGGACTAACGCTGTCGCGCTGCGCAATCGTGCGCCAATGATCCTGCCCCTTGGACGTAATGATATAGATGAGGTCCACATCGTTCAGCACAGGGCTGTGCATCAGCACATGGCGCGCGATGTTGATCTGGTCATTGGCAAGGAAAACGATCAGCTCGGGCGGAATATTCGCCTGCACGGCAAGGCGCTCCGACAGCGCTTCGCGCAAATCCGTTTCGGCCTGGCGAACGAGGTTAAGCAAGATGTCGCCGGCAAGGTCTTTTTCTGTATCATTCAGCGTGCGTTCGTCAAAAAAATTCGCAACGGCCTTCGCCAGTTTCTGGCGGCCTGCTTCAGACGTATCTTGAGCACACTCCAAAAGCGCTTGTGGATCCAAGATATTCACCCTCTCCCCGGATGTTGTGGAAGCCATCCCCACGTAACCCCTCTTATTCTCCTGCAGCATCACCGCACCTCCCTCGTACGGGTGTATCACTGGAGAAATTTACACCTTCATCCAGTATAGCTGCCTTATGTTAAGTACTGGTTAAAAATGCCTTAAATTGATGATATCAAGGCATTAATTACCTGCTTTAGTCAGACATTATCATGCGCGCTGATTCCCCGCGCAGCACAAAAAAGTGCAATTAAGAGAAAGTTAAGAACTGGGTGATACTATGGAAGGTAATTTAGAGGAGTATGAATATCGTGGTCGATGCGGTAGGCACAGGCCCCAGTCCGGCACAAATACAGCAGCAGGCGAATATCGCCCAGCAGCAGCAGGAAGCGCGCGCGCGCAACGAACAGACGCAGCCCCGCGAAGCCCCCGCCGCCAGCAGCCAGAATTCAAACAACCAGCGCAGCCTGCAGGCGCGCGACGACCAGAAACGCAACCAGGAAGTCGTGTTCGAGCAGAAGGAAGAAGCGAAAGCTGCCGACAAGCGTAATGACAACCGTCGCGGCCAGTATCTCGACCTTATCGCATAAAGTTTTGGGAGAGTGACGCTACGTCAGAAAAGCCCCCGCGCAAGCGGGGGTTTTTTGCTGGTTATAGTTTCAGCAATGCGCCCAGCGTGCGCTTATAAACCTCATACACCTTCGGCAATTCGCGCAGGTCGGCCTTCTCATTCGCGGCATGCACGCCGGATGCAGGCACACCATAGCCTGCCGTGACCTCGATGCCCTGCTTCGCCATGAAATTGCCGATATTCGACGGGCCGGAAACGGCTTCCTTCACCGGCTGGCCCGTGATTTCGGCGATGGCGTCGCGCAGCGCAACACGCATTTCAGACGATGCCAAAGTCAGGAACGGCGGCTCGGCGGAAATTTTCGTGATCTTCGTCGCGCGCGCGTCGGGCACTTTATTTTTCCTGTCGTTCCGCGCGACGATATTGCGGATGTGTTTATCGGCAGCGGCTTCGTTGAAGGCGGGGGTCAGGCGCATATCGACCTTGATGACCGCTTTTGACGGCACAACCGCGTAACCGTCGCCGCCCGATACTTCGGTCACGGTCAGCTTGGGCTGCTTTTGGAATTCATCATCCCGCGCATGAGGCTGCTGCTTCGTTAACGCCTGCACGATGGAAGCGAGACGGAACAGCGCATTATCTTCGGCGGCGGCGGATGCGCCGCTATGCGCCCCCTTCCCCGTCAGTTCGATCTCATAGCGCGAAAATCCGCGCGATCCGACGATGACCTGATCGTCGCCCGGATAGCCGATCATGATGCCGTCGGGTTTATACCCCGCTGCCAGCGCCGCCTTGATACCGCCGAAATTGCCGGTATGTTCATCGGCATCCAGTATCAGCAGCAGGCTGCCATGCATATCCTGCTTCAACGCCTGCATCTCGTTCGCCAGATGCGTGAACATCGCGGCTGCCAATTTGGAATCCGCTGCGCCGCGTCCCAGCAAATGCCCGTCCTTTATCTCGCCCGAAAACGGGTCGCTGTTCCATTGCGTCTTGTTGCCGACGGGCGCGGTATCCAGCGTCGCATTCACCGCCCAGGTCTTGCCGGGATGTGCGCCGTCGATTTTCGCGACCAGCGCGACATCGTTGCCTTTCGCGTCTTTCAGTGTCGTGAATTCAAGCCCGATGCCGCGCGCAAAATCACGCGTCACCTGCAGCACGCTGTCCGGCGCATCGATGCCGCCCTGGCTTGGCGTTTTCACCAGCGCTTGCGCAAGCGTCGTGATTGAATCAATCGTCGTGGACATTCCGGTTTTTTCCTTTTACGCCGCTATCATGCCCAAGCTTTTGGAATATGTCAAATAAATGACATTGCATTGATATACAAAGGAATTATGCCGCTCATTTGACAGGATATGGGTACTATAATACCCTTAACATATCAACAACGCAGCAGGTTTGCATGAACCCTTTCAACTGGCTCTCCCACTCCCTCACCCACGCTTTTACGGGCGCAACGCACAAGCCCTATCACGCACCGACACGGGAAGAGGAGCAGGAGAAATTTTTCGATGCCATTGAAAAGGAAGACCTGACCGAAATGACCCGCATCGCGGAAAAATACCCGAAAGATTTCCTGAACTGGAAAAGCAACGACGGCCATTCGCCCATGCGCCATGCGCAGGAATGGAACAGCTTTCAGGCCTTCGTGCAACTGGCCGGCATGGGCGGCGACCGTCATGAAGACTATGGCAATGGCTGGACACCGCTGACGCTTGCCCTCGCGCGCCGCCACGGCCCGTTCGTCGATTACCTGATCGACGGCAATGCCGGCACGCTCAACAAAATCGCAACCGAAGGCGAACATAGCTATACCGCGCTGCATCTTGCGGTGCTGATGGGCGATGAAGACCGCCTGCTGGCGCTGATTGAGCGCGGCGCGGACACCACGATCAAGGCCAAGCCCGGCCGCGACGAAATCACCGCCGAAGAACTCGCCATACAGCGCCGCGAAAAGAATTTGACCGAGATGCTGCACCTCGCCCCACAGATCGTCGCAAACCGCGCAGAGGAATTTGCGAAAATGGCCGAATACGGCAAGACGCATGCCTATGTGCCGAAGCCCGAGGAACCGCCGCAAAGCCCCTATCGCGGCGTGGCCGTTGCCAAGGCCGCATAAATACCCTTTTCGTCCGTGAACAGTCCTGCCATCTTAAGCGTTAGTGTGACGTGCAAATGGGGAAGACAGCATGGCAGATGAACGCACAACCGTCCGCGTGACCCGCGGTTTTCTATCCAAACCGGAAAAAGTCTATGACGCCTGGCTGACCCCCGCTATTGCGACGAAATTCCTGTTTTCAACGCCCGAGGGCGAAATGCAGAAGGTGGAGATCGACGCGAAAGAAGGCGGCAGATTCACCGTCATAGAACGCCGCAAGGACGAGGATATCGAACACACGGGCATCTATCAAAAACTCCAGCGCCCCGACCGCATCATCTTTACCTTCGCCGTCCCGAAATATTCCGCCGAAGAAACACGCGTCACGCTCGACATCACCCCCGACGGCAACGGCAGCCAGATCACGCTTGTGCATGAAGGCTTGCAGCCCGACTATGCCGAGAAAACCGAAAACGGCTGGACGAAAATGCTGAACGGCCTTGCGGCTGTGGTAATGGATTAAGACAATTTAGCGGTTTCGATTAATTATTTCGTGGTATGAAAAGACATCAGTAACTGCCTTCTTTTCATCTTCTCCCAAAAATACGCGTACTTGGTACCTTGTATCCCATATCTCATATATTGGCGCGGAAGTGCCTCTGTGGGCTCCTTTCACGATGTAAACGATATCGCCTACTTTGAAATCGCTACCTACGATTAAAAGGCCAATTTGAGCAAGCCATTTCCAAATAAAAAACGCACCAACTATCCAGCCTAGTACTGACGAACAAAGAATGACGAAAATATACGCAACTAACTCTATAAAATTAAACGTCACTTCAGTTTTAAAAACCCAAGCTGCTAAAACGGCCCCCGTACAGCTACAAGTTATTGTTGTTAGCATAAAAAGATGCGCAAAAACCCGCCGCACGATTGAAGGCTTAAACGCGGCAATGGGATTATTATTGATCATCGACAGATTACGGCGTCTGCGGGCCGGTCACCACATTGCGGATCTTGGTCGTGTCGAGCGCGGGCGCTTGCGGATTTTCATACGAAAAGCCATTGCCGCGCATCAGGCCGTCGGCGACGGATTGATAGACGCGGATCGCAAGCCCCGCCGCCTGCTTGTGCGACGACAGGCGGAACGCCTTGCGGATATCATCAAGGCCTTTTGCGACATATGACGGATACGAAACCTCGACCTCGCCGGTCAGGTAATCGGTGCGGTCTTTTTTGCGTGCAATTTCCTGCCCCAGTTTCAGGTTCAGGAAATCGTCGGGACCGTGCCATGCGCTGCCCGTCTGTACCACTTCGCCCTGCTTCAGCGGCGCGATCAGCCCTGCGGTGAATTCGACCGCTTCCTTCAGCACCGCTTTCACCTTGCGGTTCGGGCGCGCGCCGGAGGCCATGTTGAATTTTTCCGCAACTGACAGCGCACGGGCGAAATCGCTTTTGCGCATTTGAACGTAACCGTTAGACATCGACACACCTTCATTGTTTGATTTGCCCGCATTCTGCAACGGTTATCGGATTATGTCAATACCCGCTAAACCGCTGAAAAACAGCAGGATTATCAAACAAAATTAAAGGAACGCGACCTCGGTAAAGCTGCGGAGCTTGCGGCTGTGCAGGCGGCCCGCCCCCATCGCGCGGATTTTTTCCATCGTCAGCACGCCGATCTTCAAGTGCTGGTCAACGCGTTCGCGATAGAAAGTGTCCGCCATGCCGGGCAGTTTCAGCTGGCCGTGCAGCGGTTTATCCGACACGCAAAGCAACGTGCCATAGGGTACGCGGAAACGGAAACCGTTCGTGCAGATAGTCGCGGATTCCATGTCGAGCGCGACGGCGCGCGACTGGCTGAGCTGCTGCACCGGAACCTTTTGTTCCCACAATTCCCAGTTACGGTCGGACACAGTCGCAACCGTGCCGGTGCGCATGATTTTTTTAAGGTCATAGCCCTTGAAGCCGGTGACATCCGCCACCGCCTGTTCCAGCGCCACCTGCACCTCCGACAGCGCCGGAATGGGAACCCAGGGCGGCACCGCGTTATCAAGGACGCCGTCAAAGCGCACATAACCGTGCGACAGCACGTAATCGCCCAGCTTCTGCGAATTGCGCAGGCCCGCGCAATGGCCGAGCATCAGCCATGTATGCGACCGCAGCACAGCCACGTGGTCGGTAATCGTTTTCGCGTTCGACGGGCCGACGCCGATGTTAATCAGCGTAATGCCCGTGCCGTCTTTGCGTTTCAAATGATATGCGGGCATCTGCGGCAGGCGCGGCGGTTTTTTGCCGTCATCGACTTTTTCGGCGGGCAGGTTGGCGTTCTGCGTGATCATGTTGCCGGGTTCGACGAAGGCGGTGTATTGGTCCTGCCCCGCCGTTTCGCCGTCTTCGTTCTTCGCCATCAGCGCATGGCAGTCGCGGATGAATTCGTCGACATAGAACTGGTAGTTGGTAAACAGCACGAATTTCTGGAAGTGTTCCGCCGATGTGCCGGTGTAGTGTTTCAAACGCTGCAGGCTCAGATCGACGCGCGGCGCGGTGAACAGCGCAAGCGGCCCGGGTTCGCCCGCTTTTACCTCGTGCCTGCCGTTCGGGATTTCGTCATCCATGCTGGCAAGGTCGGGCTGGTCGAACAGCAGCGGCAGATGCG